>JAYVNN010000150.1:0-5527 GCA_043758435.1 Chthoniobacter sp. | reverse complement strand
TCGCCTCCGGCAGCACCGAGCCAAACGCGGGCGGGATCGGGCGCGATTCGGAAAAAATCGTCCACGCTTCGGTCAGCGGATCGAGCCGCATTTCGGTTCTGTCCATGAGAGTGCCGCGAGGATTTACCGCGCCTCCACCGCGCGCAAGCCGCGACTTATTTCCCCGCTCGCCCGACGCCGAACTGATCGCTGACCGCGCTCAGTTTTCCGTCGCGAAAAACCGCCTCGAAAAACTTCGACCCGCACACCGCCTTGCCCTGCTCGTCCTTGAGCGTGGCCACAATCGCGCGCGTTTTCACGTCGATCACGTCCGGCGTGTGGCACCACGCATAGCGGCCATCGAGCGAAAAGGTGATCCACCCGTGGCCGCCGATGCTGAGATCGACATGGCCGGTTTCCTTCGGCGGCATCTGCGTGGCGTCGAAGATGTAGAGCCGCTTGCCGTCCTGGTCGCTGATCCAGAGTTCCCTTTCATCCGGCGTGAGCCCCGCGCCGTGCGTGCGGCGCGCGAGCGTGCCATCGCCGGCGAAGACGCGATGCAGCACTTTGCCCGACGTGAGATCGGCCACATCGAAGCCGACATGCTTGCCGAGGCAGACGAAGGCGAGCGTCTGCGCGCTGTTCACCGTGAACGGAAACACCCCGCTCTCGCCGATGGGCGCGATCTCTTTCACGATCGTGTCGGTGCCGGTGTCGATGACGTTGAGCGTCGTCTCGGAACCGCCATAGACGAGCTTTCCATCGGGCCCCATCACCGTGTTGTGCGCGTTTTTCCGCACCGGCAGATGCTTCGTCACCTCGCCCGTCTCCGCATCCACCACGAACCATTCGCTCCCGCCCTCCGCGACCCACCAGCCCGTCGGCACGTAAAGTTTTTTGCCGTCCGGCGTCACCGCCGCGCGGTCGCAGCCGCTCGGGTATTTTTTCTCCCACACGATCTTGTCCGTCTCGAGATCGAGGCAGCCGAGCGTGTGATTTGTCGTGGTGTAAAAGGCGCGGTGCGTCTGCGCGTTCGCGCAAAAGCCGCGGATGCCTTCCTTGAAAATCGGCACGTCGATCCGGCGGACGAATTTGTGCCCGTCATCGATGTCGAAGATCAGCACGCCCTCGCCCGATCCGCCGGGTTGCGCGCCGTCGGGCGAAGCCATGTAGAGCAGATGTTTTTCCGCCGGCTCCGCAGCGTGGGCGAGCGCGGTGAAAAGGAGCGCGAGGAAGATGAGGGGAGCGGATTTCATAGAGCAGCAGCTTTCCGCGAAACGCGGCGGAACGCGAGCCGAAGCAATCGCCCGCCGGCGCAGGCACCCAGGCTGGACGCCGCGCGCTATGGGCGCAGCGTGATGACAAGGTCTTCGATGGTCAGGTTCGTCGCGTTGTTATCGAGGCCGTGCATGAGGGGGACGAAGAGCAGTTCGTGGCCGGCGGTGAGTTCGATTTCGGCGGTGAAGGGGACGGGCGTGCCGTCGCGGGGAAGCTGGACGGTGGTGATCTCGGCGGCGCGCTGGGTGTCCTTTTTGCGGAGGGAAAGCGGGACGGTTTTCGCGCCGCCGTCCCACGGCTTGCTGCTCGCCGTGCCGCTGACTTTGTAGATGCCGGACTTCGGCGCGATGAAGGCGAGCGCGGGGATTTTCGGATAATTGAATTCATTGCCGCCCCACGGGCCGAGCGCGCCGAAATTGATCTTTCCATCCGCGACAGTCGCGCTCGGGTGGCCGCCTTGCGCGTGGTCGGGCGCGGTCCATGCGCCGTTGCCCCAGACGAGCGGCGAGTAGTTCGCGGCCATGATCGGATCAGCGGGAAAGAGCCGGTCGAGCCGCCAGACCGGCTGTCCATTCGCCGCGATGGGATTGCCGGCGGCGCTGCCTTTCTGCGCGCCCTCCCACGCGGCGGGGAGCCTGTAGCCTTGATTGGCGGGCGATGCGCTTTTGTCGCCGAGCGAAATGGAAAAGTCCTTCAGCTTGCAATCGCCGCCCGCAAAAGCGCCGTCGATCTGCGGGAGCAGCGTGAGTTCTTCGCCCGCGGCGAGCGGCACGCTTTGGCCTTCGAGCGAAACGTCGCCGCCGTTTTCAATGGCGAGGCCGCCGACTTTTTCCACGCCGCCCGCAGTCTTTTTCAAAAGGTGCAGCACCGTTTTGTTTTTGCTGTCCCACATTTTTGCGGCGGCGCTGCCGTGCAGCGCATACACGCCGGCCTGCGGCGCGACGAAGGTCAGCCCGGCGGTGCGGAGATGCCGGTCGTCCTCCTTCACGCCGTGCGCGGCGCGGGTGCCGAAGGTCAGCGCGCCGTCTTTCAAATTCGCGCCGGGCTGTCCGCCGAAGCCGCCTTCCTTCACGTTCCAGTCGGTGCCTGTCCACGTCATCGGGCGGAAATTTTCCCGTTTCTTCCAATCGTCGGGCCAGAGCTGCTCGAGTTTCCAAATGGGCTTGCCGCCCGCGAGCGCCACGCTGCCTTCGCTCTCGCCCTTCGCCTTGCCCTCCCAGGTCGGCGGGAGATTCCATTTTGGCACCGCGCCGGGCGCAGCGGTGACGAAGCTGGCGTTCTTGCGGTCGAGCGGCGCGAGTGCGGCGAGGAAGGTTTTCCCCGGCGTTTTTGCGGCGGTGTAGAGCAGCACGGGGCGGCCGGTTTTTGAGAGCGTGAGCATTTTTGGCGTAGGCGCGGCGTTGCCCATGATGTCCTCCGCGGAGAGCGGTGCGCCGAAGTCCGGCAGCTCGACGATGGCATCCGCTTTCGCCTCGCGATCCGCATACGCCACGATCACGCCGCGACCGTTCCGCAGGTCTTGGAAAATGGCGAGATTCGCGCCGGGCGGGCGCACGAATCCCACGCGCTCGCTGAGACCGATGTGGTGGTTGAGCACATTCCACATCGCCACGAGCGGGAGCGGGTAGCCGTACCAATCCCAGAGCAGCGTGCCCGGCCCGCTGTAATCCCAAAAGCTCTGCCCGTGGTCTTCGTAGCCGGTGTGAAAGAGAATGGTTTTTTCCTGCCCGGCGATGGTCATCTCGGCGGTGCTGTCGGCGATGGCGTTCGTGCTTTGCGCGGCGGTGAGGTGGGTGCAGGCGATGGGTTCGTCCACCGCCGTGTTCGTGAAAGCCCAGCCTTCGTTGAACCAGATCTCGACGTTCTTCCCGCCCGCCTCGTCCATGTTCTGCCGCATGCGCCGGATGCCCTGCGCGTCCGAGAGCCAGCCCGCGTGGTAGTCGTGCCACGAGACGACATCGATCCACTTCAGCCCGCCCGCTTGGAAAAACGCCGCGTTCACCGCGCTCGGGATTCCATAGACGTTGTTGACCATGATCTTCGCCTTCGGGTCCGTCGCGCGGATGAGCTTCGCCGTGCGGATGTTGAACTTCGCATACTCCGCGTAAAACTTGTCCCACTTGTCGAACTCCGGCTCGTTCTCGATCTCGAAGATGATCGACTTGCCGCGAAAATGCACCGCCGCCGCCTTCACGAATTTGTCCCACGCCGTCTCGATGCTGAGGTCGTCCCACCGCGGATCGTCCGCGCTCCATTTCATGTCGAGCGGCAGCGGCTGGCCGCTGTGCTCCTTGTCCATGAGCCCTTCCGGCCAGCCGTAGAGCACGACGTGCTGCGAGACTCCGTAGCGCGCGGCGAGGTCGAAGTCGGCATCGTGCCAGTTGAAAGGCGCGTCTTTTTTCGGCTGGAAAAACTGCCACTTCGTCTCGGGAAACCAGCGCGTCCAGCCGAAGCCGATGCGCTGATATTTTTGCAGCATCTGCTCGCGCCCCGCGAAGGAGCCGCCGAAGCGCTCGCGGTAGTCCGGCTTTGTCGCGGACTTCGGATAGGGCAGGGACGTGAGCGGGATTTCTGATGAATCCAAAACTTTCGCGCTCTCCAGCACCGTGACGCGGGCGAGCACGCAGCCGGTTGGAAAAAGCCGAATCTCATGCTTCGTGCTGACCGTTTTGCCCGGTTGGATTTCGACCTCATATTTCGTGGAGAGACTTTTGCTCCCCATGTTTTTCGTGCCTTTCAAGTCGTGCCGGCCGATGGGTCCAGAAATAGGCGGGCCTTCCCATTCCCGGTAGCTGTAGGCTTCGTTTTCACCCTCATAATCCATGAGTTGCCAGAGCACGGTGACGGTGCGCGTGCGGTCACTTGGATTTGAGATGTGCGCGGTCATCTGCGCCGTCGCCTCTTTGGGGAAAGCGTTGCCTGCAGCACCGTTCCAACCCGGCAGATTTGTGCATTCCAGCACCGCCTCAACCTCCCGCCGCGGCACGTAGGCGGGCGTGCCTTCTTTGCCCAGCACCACGGTCACGCCGTCGATGAGGATGGGCTGATCGAAGCCGCCGATCTGCACGAGGTAGTGAGGGTTCGGCCAAAAGCCGTCCGGCGGCACATCGGCCTTCCAGGTGAAAGACACGCGCTGCCATTCCGTGGTGATCTCCGCCGTCTGCTCGGCCTCGCGCTGCCAGAGCCGGTGCGCCTTCGTGCCGGGCTCGCGCGCGCTCGGCGGCATCTGCACGCCCACGCGGCCGGGCTTTTCGCCTTTCACGAAAAAACTGACCGTCATCGGCTCGCCGCGCACGGCGACGAAGGGCGCGCTCATCACATTGCCCTTCGCGATACGCAGCGCGAATTCACCCACCGCCGCGTCGCGCACGAGCGTGTCGTTTTTCGGATCGATCTGATGCCAGTAAAGCAGCCCGCCCTCGAAGGAGCCGTTGCGCAAAAGATTTTCCGGCGCAGCGAAGGCGGTGGTGGCGAGGAGAAGCGGGAGGAAATATTTCATAGCGAGAGAACGATGGCGGGTGGTGCGTCGGATTAACCTCGCTGGTGGAAAAAACCCGAGCGGTTTTGTGCGCGAAGATTTGCCCCTGAAAATAGCCCAGCATTTCAATGCTGGGTCACGATGGAAAACGGCACCCAGTCCCGGAGGGACGGCAGAACGGTTCTTTCGTCCCTGACGGGACTGGTGCTGCTCTTTCAGGAGACCCAGCACTGAAGTGCTGGGCTATTTTCAGCAGACTCGGAGGAGGGAGTTTTTTTCCGGGCTCTACGGCGCGCAGGTGAGGAGGACGGCGAGGAGGTGGCGGAGTTCGTCGTCGATGTCGGCGGGGGTGGGGACGGTCTGGGCGATCTCGGCTTTCACGGCTTCGCGGAAACGCTGGCGGAGGCGGTGGATGGCCACTTTCACCGCGCCTTCGCTGAGGCCGAGCTGCTGCGCGGCGGCGGCTTGGGGAAAGGGTTCGCCGCCGCCGGTAATCCACGGTTTGAGCACGTCGAAGTGCTGCGCCTTGCCCGCGTCGCGCAGTTCGGCGCCGGTGGTTTCGAGGGCGCGGGCGATGAGCGTGAGCGCCCACTGCCGGTCGAAAATGCGCTCGTCTTCCACGGGCGTCTCCGCGGCTTCGTCGAGCGGCTCGGGTTCGATTCCCGCGCCGCGTTTTGCGGTCTGCGCGCGGTCGAAACGGTCGGCGAGGAAGTGCTTCACCGCGCCGAGCAGGTAGCTGCGAAAGCGCCCGCGCGCTTGATCCGCGCCGCCGAGCGCGCCGCCGCCGGTAAT
>JAYVNN010000149.1:0-16344 GCA_043758435.1 Chthoniobacter sp. | reverse complement strand
TTCGCCCCGTTGCCGCAGATGAGAAAGAGCGACTTCCCATCCGGCGCGAGCACCACCGCATGCACCCCATGATCCCCGCGCGCCTCCATGCCGCGGATTTTCTCCACCTTGTCCAGCACATCGTCGCCCTTCGACGAAGTCACCCGGTACAGCCCGCAGTTCTCCGCATTCTCATAGTCATTCACCCCCACCCACAGCGCGCCAAACGCCCACAGCATCCCATTCGCCGCCTTGATCGGCGCGGGCACTTTCTCGATCGTCGCCGGATCGAGCGGCTGCCCCGCCGCCGGCGGCGCAAAGCGATAGATCGCCCCGTACTGGTCGCCCGCGTAGATGCGCCCCTTGTCGTCCGTGCACAGCGAAACCCACGACCCCTGCTCCGCCGCCGGCACCGAGTACAGCAGCTCGACCGCAAAGCCTTTCGCCACCTTAATCCGCTCCGGCGGCGTCGCCTTGTTCTCATTCGCCGGAGCGTCAGCGGCAAAGGACGTGGCAGCGGCGAGGGCGAAAAGCGGGAGGAAAAATTTCATGCACCGATTCGGGACGGCGGAAAGCCCCGCGTCGAGATTTTTTCAGCGCCCCACCAAAGTAGCTTGGGCTTTAGCCCAATGTCCGCGTCCGTTTGGACTAAAGCCCAAGCTGCTTTTCGCGCTCGTTCTCTCGTTCCGAAAGTGGGGCTTTCGGAACGCGCTTGCCGGGGCCGTTGCACAGCGCGGTGGGTGGTGGTTTGTGCGACGCACACCCACACGCCTGCCTATGCCGCGAAGCAGAGCTTCTCCCGCGCAAGTGCGTTCCCAGAGCCTCACTCTGGGAACGCGAGGAACTCATCAGTCCGCATCGGGAAAGAGGTCGAAAAGACGGTTCCGCGCCGGTTTCATCAGTCGACGGCTGGACAGGATGCGCAGCTCGATAGCTTTCATCTCCTTGGCGGTGGGCAGCGGCCCCTCGGGTTGAACGCAAACCATTTGGCCGTCGGGATCGAACCGCAGAAAACCGCCGGCCACCAGATGGAGTTGGGTTTCGAGATAGTCCTCGATGTCCTGCGGGCATTTGTGGGTCTCGGGGTCTTCCATCCACTCGATCACGGTTTTCATGCTGTTAAAGATGACCAGGCAAAGCAGGCCCTCCATGATGTCGTCGGAAAGCTCGATAAACCGCTGGTAACTCGCCGGTCCGACTCCGCAGAGCGCTCCGCGGCTCCGGCAGATCTCAGCATAAGCTTCAAGCAATTCCGGAGGTCGCGACTTCATAGCAAGTCACCTTGGAGGTCGGCGCCTTTCTTCTTGCGCGGCGCTGCGGGGGCGGAGCCGAGGAGGCGGCGGGTCAGGGTGTCGAGGAGGGCGAGCTGGCCGGCGACAAGGCCGCGGGCGGCGGCGCGGGCGCCGGCGACGGGGAGTTCCATCTTAGGGACGATGGGGAGCAACTCGGCGCGCGCAGCGGTGGAGACTTTGGCGATCTCGCGATGCAGTTCGTTCTCGGGGTCGAAAAGCGGGATGTTGCAGGCTTCAAACGGGCGGCGGTGAATGTCGCGTTCGCCCATCAACCCTTGTGGTTGAAACGGTTTGATCGCTTCGTTGACGCACGGCGTATTAAGGATACCGACGAGGTAGTGAGCTTCTTCTTCGCTCTTTGCATAGTAGCGATAGGTGACGTTCTCGGTGACGAAACCGCCGATCGGAAGCTGAGCGATTTTCTTAGCATCCTCCAAGATCACCATCGCCGCGCAGAGGTTGGTTCCCGACTTGTTCGTCAGCACAATAAACGGTTCGGACAGCGACTGCGCTGTCAGCTTGTTTTGATAGTTAAGCCATTGTGCAAACTCAAAGCCCGCGTCCGTTCGCTTTTTCCGCCAAATGTCTTCGGCTTGGGCGAACTAATCATGCGCATGCTGGAAGCCTTCGCCTAGCGCTGTCCCAGAATCGATCATTTTCAGGTCGCCGTGGGATGTTTCCATAAGGGGCAACACAACTAACGAAAGCTTTCGAAGCACGAAGGGAATCAGGTCTTTCGCAAGTACCGTTCCAAACAAGAACTCTCGCTCGACAGTTCCTTCGACTCTCAGCCTCCAGTGTTTTTTGGATTCGGCATAGGTATCGTCCGCCGTGCGCAAAAAAGGAGCGCGCAAATTGAGCTGCGCGTCTTTAACAGGTTCAACGAACACCAAGCATCTCGGCCAAAGCGTCGCACCGTTTAGGAAGTAGTTATAGTAAGGCGAACACTCTCCCTGAATCGCGTCAAAGGAAACAGTGTCGGCCTCACACGTCAGTATGGGTTGAGCCTCGCGGAGAGACATATTACGGACAGGCATTTTGCCCGACCACTTGAAGCGTGGGATTGCCGAAGCTCCGTAGGGCGCGCGTCGGATGATCATGCAGGTGCGGACGTTGAAGAGGGGCTCAACGCCGGTGAAGTCATGCACTTCGTTGAAGCCTTTGCGCTGAAAGGCGAGATGCTGTTTTGCGGGAAGAATGACGGTCTTCGGAAGCACCATACCGAGCGCGCCACCGGGCCGTAAGAACTCGCGCTCGCATTGGGCGACGAACAACGTCGAGGTGTCCATCTGGGTGAAGAGTTTCGTCTCGTTGCGACCGAGTAACTCGTGCTCGAAGGTAAGCTCCTTCACCCGCGCCTTGTAATTCGCGTCCTTGATGTAGCGGTAGGAGAGCCACGGCGGATTGCCGACGACATAATCGACTTTCTCGCGGCGCAGGAACTCGGGCCGGTAGGCGTTTTTCAGGATGTAAGCCCAGATGGTGTTGCGGCGCTCTTTGTCGAGCTTGAGGAGCAGCCGGAAGTTATGTTTCCAGCAGGTCAGTTCCTTGGGCGGCATGCCGGCGAGCTTCTTCTGCACGGCATCCAGGGCTTTCTCCTCCGCGGAGTCGCTCTTGCTGCCGCGATGGGCAAAGTCGCTGAGGAAATCAATCAGCTCGTCGAGTTCGCCACGGGCGACGGTGGCGAGCGGAATGTTGAAAACTTCCCTGCCCGAGACGGGCACTTTCAGCACGCCGAGCTTGGTGTCTTCCTCGGCCATGAGGGTGTCGGCCATGTAGATGCGCAGGATGACATCGCCGGAAAAGCCGGGCAGCTCGTGGCGGAGCGCGAGCAGCAGGTTGGCCTTGGCCATGAGCACGGCGACGGGATGCACGTCGATGCCGATGATGTTTTCGAGGGCGTGCCGGACGAGGGAGTCGCCTTTCATCCCCGCCGCACGGAGCGCATTGACCCCGGCGAAGATGAACCCGCCGGAGCCACACGCCGGGTCGAGCATCTTCCCGCCCTTGTAGCCGAGGCGCTGGAGGGTCAGCTCGGCGAGCCAGTCGGGCGTGTAGTATTCGCCGAGGTCGTGGCGCGTCTCCGGATCCACCAGTTCCTGGTAGAGATTTTTCAACACGTCTTCCGAGAGCTGGGTGAAATCGAAGATCGTGAAGTGGGCGAAGAGATCGCTGATCAGCGCGAGGAAGCCGGCTTCGGCTTCGGTCTCAAGCGCCCACGAGAAGAAGTCCGGCTCGGCGAGGTTCTTGAGATGGAGCTGGCGCGCGAAGTAAGAGCCGTCGAGCAGGCCGCGCAGGTCGCTTTTCTTCGGTGCAGCGCCTTTGAGCGACAGCGTGACGATGATGCGCGAGATGAGCGTGAGGTAGGTGTGATTGATGAAGAGCGCGGGCTTGCCGAGCGCGGAGCCATAGACCTTGGCGAGGAGCGTGTTCCATTCGCGGAACTTCACGGCGACGAGCGGCTCGTCCTTTACCCGCTCGTAAAGCGCGAGGAGGCGGTCGGCGGCCTTGCTGAAAATCGCGGTCTGGACGCCGAAGCGAAGGACGAGTTCGTCACTCGACGGGATGCGCTTGATGCCGGTCGAGAGGAACTGGTCGAGCCAGCGCCACGCGCCGAGCGGGTCGCTCTCGCGGAGTTCCGTGGTGCTGATGGAGGCGAGTTCGCCGCGGTGGTTGAGATGCCACGCCTCGAAGCGCCGGCCATCGGTGACGAGGCCGATGTAATTGGACGGGCGCGGACGCGAGGCGAAGTATTTCCTCAGCTCGCGCTGGGCGTCGTCGCGCTCGCCGTCGAAGTCGCTCTTCACCTCGACGATGATGTGCCGGTAGAGCGCGTCGATGCGCCCGCGCAATTCCCCGGCGGTGATCTTGCTTTCGAGTTCGACCTCCAGCGGGTCGATCTTGAAGGCCTCGCGGAGGAAGTTCAGGAAAAGATGCCGCCGGGTGTCGTGATGGCTATTTGCGCGAACCGCGCTGTTGATCTGATCGCAGTAGCTCGCGAGCTTTTCGGGGAAGTCTTTGGGGAATGGGGAGACAGCTTCGGACATCGGAAGGGTCTTACGCAAAGGATACGAGCTGAGCGAGACAGGATTGCAGTTTAGAGCGTGTCATGCACTTAAACACAAAGGCACAGAGAACACGGAGACGCACAGAGGAATGCAAACCAGCATTCATTTCTCCGTGTCCCTCCGTGTTCTCTGTGCCTCTGTGTTTAAGATGAGAGAGAAGTGCATGACACGCTCTAGCCGCGACCGGTGCCACGACGGCGGGAGCGCCCCGTAGCAGGCGGATACCCGTTTTGGAAAACACCAGTCCGGCGCCCTCGGGATCAGGATGACCGCGGTTTTTTCGCAAACCGCCCCAGCTTCCGCTTCACCATCGCCGCCACATCATCCAGCTCCTCGATCCGCAGCAAAAACGCCACGCCGAAAAACACCGCACCCGCCAGCCCGATCACCGCGAAAAGCGCCGCCGCCTTTCCCACCAAACCCGCCTGCGCCGCCACCGGCAGCACCCACCGCAGCGCCGCCCAGCAGACGCCGCCGAGCGCCGCACCCGCGACCGCCAGCTTCGCCAGCGTCGCCGCCATCTGCCGCGTCTCCAGCCGCTCCACATGCCGGTGCATGAGCGCGTAGAGCAGCGCGAAATTCGTCAGCGCCACCAGCCCCGTCGAGAGCGCCAGCCCGCGGTGCCCCCAGCCGAGATGAAAGGTGAACCATTGGTTCAGCCCGTAATTCACCGCGATGGAAAAAAAGCTCACGAGCATCGGCGTGTTCCTTTTTCCCAGCGCGTAAAAGGCGGGCGCGAGCACCTTGATCCCCGCGTAGGCGCACAGCCCCACGGCGTAGCACTGGAGCGCCTCCGCGGCGTGCAGCGTGTCCAGCGGCGTGAATCTCCGCCGCTCATAAATCAGCCCGATGATCGGCTGCGCCAGCACCACCAGCCCGATGGTGCTCGGCACCGTCAGCACGAAAGCGAGGCGCATGCCTTTCGCCAAAATCGAGCGAAACTCCGCCGTATTGCCCGCCGCCACACTCCGCGAAATCACCGGCAGCGTGACCGTGCCGATGGCCACGCCGAAGATGCCGATGGGCAGTTGCATCAGCCGGAAAGCGTAGCTCAGCCAACTCACCGCGCCGTCGCCGAGATGCGACGCGAAGTTGCCGTTCACCATCACATTCACTTGCACCGCGCTCGCCGCGATGACCGCCGGGCCCATGAGCAAAAGGATGCGCCGCACGCCGGGGTCGCGCCACGCGAAGTCCGGGCGAAAATGAAAACCTGCCCGGCGCAGCGCCGGAAACTGCACCACGAGCTGCAGCGTCCCGCCGATCAAAGTGCCCACCGACACGCCGATGAGCGAACCGATGCCGTAGTGCGCCGTCCCGAATCCGGGATCGAGTTTCCACCCGAGCAGGACTCCGCCGATGATCGAGCCGAGGTTGAAAAACGTGGACGCCATCGCCGGCATGCCGAAGACGTTTTTCGCATTCAGCATCCCCATCGCCAGCGCCGCCAGGGAGACGAGCTCGATGAACGGAAACATGATCCGCGTGAGCAAAATCGCCGTCTCCATTTTCTCGCCCTCAAAGCCCGCCGCCAGCAGGTGCATGAGCTGCGGCGCGAGCACGATGCCGAGCAGCGTCACCGCCGACATGAAGACCGCCGTCAGCGTCGCCACCTTGTTCGCCAGCCGCCACGCCGCCCCGTCGCCTTCCTTCGTGATCTTCTCGGAAAAGGTGGTGATGAACGCCGTCGAAAGCGCGCCTTCCGCGAAAAGATCGCGCAACAGATTCGGCGCGCGAAACGCCGCGACGAACGCATCGTAGCCCGCCCCCGCGCCAAACAGCGCCGCGAAAACCTGCTCCCGCACCAGCCCCAGCAGCCGGCTCGACATCACCGCCAGACTCACGAGTCCGGCGGATTTCGTGCTGATTTTATTCGTCGTCGCGGCCATCGCTATTTCGGATGCGCCGCCTTTCGCAGCCGGTCCATGATCGCCACGCCGAGCCCCGTCTCCGGCAGTTTTTCCGCGAGGATCACATCCAGCCCCGCGTCATCCAGCCGCCGCATCTTGGCAAACAGCCCCGCCGCCGCCTCGCGCATATCGCCCTTTTCGCTGAGCCATTCGACCTGCGCAAAACGCGCGTAGTCGTGCTTCGCCACGCGCTTCCACGCGAGCAGTCCCGCGCGCACGCCGCTGCCCGGCGTCAGCTCCGCCGCGTGGTCGATGAGGAAAAGACGCGTGCCCGGCGCGTAGTGGCTCGCGAGCTGGCCGGGCGCTTCTGGGCGCGCGCCGTCGTGCGGCGTGAGGGCGGAAAAGAAATCGTGCAGCTCCGCCTGCGTCATCCCCTCCGGCGCGGTCTGGCTTTCCATCCACACCTCCGCGAGTTCATGTGCCGTGATCGGGCCGGCCCGCAGCATCCGCAGCCGCGCGCCCTCGACCGCGACGATGGTGCTTTCCACGCCATGCTGCGCCGGGCCGCCGTCGAGAATCAGCGGGATGCGCCCCGCGAGTTCGGAAAAAACGTGCGCGCCCGTGGTCGGGCTGATGCGCCCGAAACGGTTCGCGCTCGGCGCGGCGAGCGGCTTTCCGTGGCGCTCGATCACCGCGCGGAAAACCGGGTGCGCGCTCATCCGCACCGCCACCGTGCCGAGCCCCGCCGTCACAATGTCCGGCACGACCGCGCGCCGCGGCAGCACCAGCGTCAGCGGCCCCGGCCAGAAACGCTCGGTGAGCAACGCCACGAGCGCGCGGCTTTCCGCCGGGATTTCCGCCAATTCCTCCAGCCAGCCCCGCGTCGGCAGATGCACGATCAGCGGATCGAAAAACGGCCGCTCCTTCGCCTCGAAAATCTTCACCACCGCCTCCGGTCGCAGCGCATCGGCGGCCAGCCCGTAGACCGTCTCCGTCGGCAGCGCCACCGGCTCACCCACCGCCAGCACCGCCGCCGCGCGCACCACCGCCGCGGCGCACAGCTCCGGCGTGTCGGTGGGCAGCAGCGCGGTTTCCATGTCAGCCGCGAACCTTGTGCTGGAGCGCCTTCCGCGCGTCCAGCGCCCGCACCGCCGCCACCTCCGTCGTCGCGCCAAACGCCACGAGATGCCCCATTTTCCGCCCCGCGCGCGGCTCGGTTTTTCCGTAGAGATGCAGCTTCACCTGCGGCATCGCCAGCACCGCCGCCCAGTCGGGTTCGCCGTCCGCCCACAGGTCGCCAAGCAGATTCACCATCGCCGCCGGGCACAGCAAATCTGTGTTGCCCAGCGGCAGCCCGCAGACCGCGCGGAGCTGCTGCTCGAACTGGCTCGTCACGCTCGCATCGAAGGAAAAATGCCCGCTGTTGTGCGGACGCGGCGCGAGTTCGTTGACCAAAATTGAGCCGTCCGCGAGGAAGAACATTTCCACTGCGAGCAGCCCAACCAGCTCGAGTTTTTCTGCGATCTCCACGGCTAGCACCCGCGCCTTCGCCTCCGCGGCGGGCGTAATATTCGCGGGCACAATCGTCACATCGAGAATGTGATTTCGATGCACGTTCTCGCACACCGGATACGTCGCCGTCGCCCCGTCCGCGCCACGCGCCACGAGCACGGAGATCTCCTTTTCAAAGCGCACGAACTGCTCCAGCACCGCGCCCGTCCCCGCGAACGGCGCCCACGCCTCCACGAGATTGTCGCCCGGCGCGATCTTCCGCTGGCCCTTCCCGTCGTAGCCAAACGCCGCCGTTTTCAACACCGCCGGCAGGCCGATCTCCGCGACCGCTGCCGCCAAATCCCCCGCGCTGCCGACCTCCTTGAAACCCGGCAGCGGCACGCCCGCCTGATCGAGAAACTCCTTCTCCCGCAGCCGGTGCTGGCAGATGTGCAGCACCTTCGCCGCGGGGCGCACCTCGCAGAATTCCGCCGCCCACTCGACCGTCTGCACAGGGATGTTTTCAAACTCGAACGTCAGCACATCCACCCCGCGCGCAAAGTCGCGCACCGCCGCCGCGTCGTCGTAGCGTGCGGCCACTTCGCGATCCGCGAGCTGGCCGGTCGGCGTGTCTTCGTCCGGCGAAAAAGTATGCACGCGATAGCCCATCCGCCGCGCGGCGATGGCAAACATTCGCCCGAGCTGCCCGCCGCCCATCACGCCGATCGTGCTGCCGGGAAGAAAGACGCGCGCCTTGCTCATCCCAGCGTTTGCGCGAGCACGTCCGCGGTCTGCTTCGCGCGAAATTCATCAAGCGCAAAACGGATCGTCTCATTCTTCAGCGCGAGAATGCTGATCGCAAAAAGCCCCGCGTTTTTCGCCCCCGCCGCACCGATGGCCAGCGTCCCGACCGGCACCCCGCCCGGCATCTGCACGATGGACAGCAGCGAGTCCAAGCCGCGCAAAGTTTTCGACTCCACCGGCACGCCGAGCACCGGCAGCGCCGTCTGCGCCGCGATCATCCCCGGCAGATGCGCCGCTCCGCCCGCACCCGCGATGATGACTTGCAGGCCACGCGCCGACGCGCCCGTGGCGAATTCCGTGAGCCGCGCCGGCGTGCGGTGCGCGGACACAATCTGCGCCTCGTGTGGGATATGGAATTTCTCCAGCATCTCCACGGCAAAACGCATCGTGTCCCAATCCGATTTGCTGCCCATGACGACAGCCACAAGGGGCGCGGGTGATTTCATAAGCCGCGCATTGGAAAGGCCGCACGCGGAAAGGGGAAGGGGAAAGTGATTCCCCCGTCACGCCAGCCCGCCACCCGCCGCCGATTTCACCAACCGCGCGAGATGCGCGGCGCTAGGCCACCGGTCCCTTGCGCCCGCGGATAAACGAAATCAGGAACAGCACGAGGAACAAAACGAAGCAGACTTTTGCGATCAACGCGGCAGTGCCGGCGATAACCCCAAAGCCGAGAATTCCCGCGATGAGCGCGATGATGAGGAAGGTGATTGCGTAGGATAACATGGTGATTGGGTCTTTCTTCATCAGCAGGATCGTGAAGCCTCCCGAAGCTGCGTGTATTTTTTGCGTATAAAATCGCCGGCGGCGGTGTTCCATTCGCAAAGAAGATCACGGGCTCTGCTTCTACCCCGAACCATTCGACTATGAAAACCAAACTCCGCCTCCTCACCACCATCGCCATGCTCGGCACCACGCTCGCTACTGCCCAGGATGAGCGCCGACCCGAGCGGGATGGCCGCGCTTTGCCAAACCCAAATCCCCAGCCCACCCGACGCGCGTCGCCGCTGTCGCCCGCTCCCTTCCTCGGCATCGCCACCTCGCCGCTGCCTCCGGTGCTGAGCGCCCAGCTCGGGCTGCCCGACGGCTTCGGCCTCGTCGTCGATGAAGTCTTGCCCGACAGCCCCGCGGACAAAGCCGGCGTGAAGCGCTTCGATGTCCTGCGCCAGTTCAACGACCAGAATCTCGTGGACCCCAACCAACTCGCGACGCTCGTCCGCGCGCAAGCCAGGGACGCGGAAGTCTCGCTCACCCTGCTCCGCAAAGGGCAGGAGCAGAAAGTCACCGTGAAAATCGCCGAAAGGCCCATGCCTGAGCACCTGCGCTTTCCCGCGCCGACAGGCGAAATCCGCGAGCAGATCGAGCGCCTGAAAGACGGCGTCGGAGACAAAGCCCGCAAGCTCGAGGAGCAGATGCGGGAGGTTGAAAGGCGCATGCGCGAATACCAGGAGCGGCTCAGGAAATGGCGGGACAATCCCGAGGCAGAGATGCCGAAACCGCCGGAGTTTCACCCGTCCGCAGAACCGGCGGACAGCCCGCGCGACGCCCGGCCCGACGGCGCGGCAGCGGGCCGCCGGATCGAATCGCACAGCACGGCCAACGCGAAAGTGCTGATGAAGGACGACAGCGGGGAGATCGAAGTCACCTCGGCGGACGGGCGGCGTCATCTCCTCGCGAAGAATGCGCAAGGCGAAATCGTTTTCGACGGGCCGATTGATACGCCAGAGCAGCTCAAGGCGCTGCCGGAGGAATTGCGGAAAAAAATCGAGACCATCGAGGTGCGGACGAAGGTGGATCCCATGATCCTGCGCCGCTAGGTGACGATGAAATAGGTCGGGCAAAAAAACTGATGGATGGCGCGCAGAGCGACGCCATCCACCGACGCCACTTTCTCGTTCTATGTGCCCGGCGGCGGCGGCTCGATCTTGGCCAGAGCGGCGCGGGCGGCGTCTTGCACGGGCTGCGGCTGGCCGGTGAGGAGTTCGCGCAAACGCGGCGCGGCGTCCTTCGCGTCGGGGCCGAGCGTGGCGAGGGATTCGCAGGCGAAGACGCGCACCTTGGGGTCTTTCACCGCGAGCACTTTCAGCAAATCCGGCACGGTGCGCACGCCGATGGCGCGCAGGGCATCGAGCGCGACGACGCGGTCGATGTCGCGCTCCAGCATCGCGATAATCCCCGGCGCGGCGGTCCGCGACCGCTCGCCGAACCGCGCCAGTGCTTGCGCGGCGGGCCGCCGCACGCGGCCCGTCTCGTCGCCCAAGGCCGCCGTGAGCGCGGCGATGATCCTGGCCTCGTCACTTTCCACGCTCGCCAGCGCAGGCACCGCGGGTGTGCGCAACTCGGACGAAGGATCGCGCAGCGCCGCGTAAATCTGCGGCAGTGCCGCCGCAGCTTCGCGGCCGATTCCGGCGAAGGCAGTGAGCGCCGTGGCTTTCACGTCGTTGCCATTTTTGTCCGCGATTTCGAGCAGGCGCGGCACCGCCGGCGCAGACGCCGGACCGATCTTGCCGAGCGTTTCCATGACCGTCATCTGCATGCTGAGATCGTCGAGCTTCGCGACGAGGAGCGGCACCGCGGGCGCGGCTTTCGCGCCGAGTTCGCCAAAGGCGCGCACCGCCGCGAGCCGGCTGGCGGCATCGTCATCGGCGAGGAGTTCGCGCAGCCCGTCCACGCCGAGCGACGCCGCGCCTCCTAGCGTCGCCATGCCCGTCGCGGCCGCTTTGCGCAGCTCCGGCACCGGACTCGCGAGCGCCGCTTGGAGCAGCGGCTTGAGCTGCGCGGGCGTGGCTTGCAGTGCGGTGAGGGCGCGCAGGGCGGCGGCTTGCGTGGCGGGATCGGCTGAGGAGGCGAGGGTGAAAAGCGGTTTGATCGCGTCGGCCGCGTCGCGGCCCATCGCGCCGAGCGCGCCCGCGGCGGAGGCGCGCAGCGCGGGGTCGGGCTGCTGCACTGCCTCGATGAGCGCCGGCACGGCGGGCGGGCCGAAGCCGCGCAGCGTGCGCAGAATCCACGCGCTGCTCGCGGCGTCGGACTTCTTCAATTCGGTGAGCAAAGCGGGCAGCGCCGCCGGGCCGATTTGCGCGAGCGCATCGGCGAACGCGGCATCGCCTTTCGCCGCGCGTGCGCCCGCGAGCAAGGCGGGCAGAGCATCCGCAGCGTCCGGCCCGAGCCGCCCGAGCGCCCGCGCGGCGCGCTGGGCCACGGCGGGATTCGCCTCGGTGAGCGCAGCGGCGAGCAGCGGCACCGCCGGCTTGCGCAGTTCGCGCGTCGCCGCGATGGCGTTGATCGCTGCGTGGCGGACCGGCTCGCTCTCGTCCTTCGCCGCGGCAACGAGCAGCGGCAAATTCTTCGCCGGTTCGGCGCTCACTTTCGGCAGTGCCATGAGCGCCGCTGCCCGCGCGCCAGCATCGGTTTCTTTCGCCAGCATTTGCAAAAGCGCAGGCTCCGCGCTTTTCGCCGCGGCTCCGAGTTGCGCGAGCGTGAGCGCCGCGCTGGAGCGCTGGAGCGGTTCGTTCCAAGCGAGCGCCTCGATCACCGGCGCGATTGCCTCCGGCCCGATCAAAGCGAGCGCGCCAGCCGCTTCCACGCGCACGGAAATTTCACCGTTGCCGAAGTTTTCACGCAGCGCCGGAATCGCCTCCTTCGCCTGCGGCCCCATGCCGCCGAGCGCCCGCGCCGCACCCGCGCGCACGCCGCTGTCCTCGGCGCTCAGTGCTTTGATGAGCGGCGGAATCGCCTCCGGCCCGATCTTCGTCAGCGCGTACGCGGAACGCACCATCGCCTGCCGCTTTTCGCGATCACGCCCACCACGCGAGCCGAAGCCGTCGAGCAGCGCCGGAATCGCGTCCTTTGCCTCCGGCCCCATCGCGGTGATCGCCGCGATGGCGAAAGACCACACCTGCTTGTCCGAATCCTGCAACGCCTTGATGAGCGCGGGCAGCGCGGGCTTCGCACCGGGGCCGAGCTTGCCGAGTTCAAACGCCGCATCGCGCCGCGAGGCGGCATCCGGCGACGCCAGTTTTTGCGTGAGTTTTTCCACCGGCGGCGCGTCTTCGGCGCACGCCGAAACCGACACCAGACACGCGATGAAGCCGCTCGCGAACGCGCGGAAAAGCAGATGCGCGCTCACCCTTCGAGGCCGCGCAGCGTGCCGGTGCTGTCGCCAAAGGAATCCGTGTGCGCGCCCATGCGGTCGAGCATGGCGAGGAGCAGATTCGCCATCGGCGTCTCGGGTGCGGAGCGGAGATGCCGGCCCGGCAGGATGGTGCCGCCGCCGCGTCCGGCCATGACGAGCGGGAGGTTTTCGTGCTCGTGGCGGTTGCCGTCGGCGAGGCCCGCGCCATAGACGAGCATGGAGTTGTCGAGCAGCGTGCCCTCGCCCTCGGGGATCGCGCGGAGGCGGTTCAGCACGTAGGCAAACTGCTGCATGTGGAAGCGGTTGATGTCGCGGATTTTTCCGCGCTTCACCGGATCGTCCTGGTGGTGCGAGAGCGTGTGGTGGCCGTCGTTCACGCCGATGTTCCGGTAGCTGCGGTTCGAGCCTTCGTTCGCCAGCATGAAGGTGCAGACGCGCGTGGTGTCGGACTGGAAGGCGAGCACCATCATGTCGCACATCAGTTTGGCGTGCTCCTCGAAACTCTCGGGGATGCTCTCGGGAACTTCGTAGCCGGCAGCCACGGCGGGCGTCGCGCTCGCGACCATTTTTTCCGCCTGCTCGATGCGCTGCTCGATCTCGCGGATCGCGGCGAGATATTCGTCGAGCTTCTGCCGGTCATGCCCGCCGACCTTGCCGCTGAGCGCCTTCGCGTCCTCCATGACGAAATCGAGGATGCTCTTTTTGTAAATCTCACGCCGCCGCGCGCTCTCGTTGGCCTCTTTCGGCAGGGCGCTGGAAAAGAGCCGCTCGAAGACGAGGCGCGGATTGACCTCGTGGGTCATCGGCGTGGATTCGCTGCGCCACGAGATGCTGTTCGAGTACGCGCACGAATAACCGCTGTCGCATTTGCCGCCCTGGCGGCCGGGTTCCATGCCGAGTTCGAGCGAGGCGAAACGCGTCTCCTTGCCCGCCTTCGCGGCGGCAAGCTGGTCGGCGGAAATGCCGACGCGAATTTGCGAGCCTTCGCTTTTCAACGGTTGCGAGCAGGTCAGCCAGCTTCCCGCCGAGCGCGCGTGGTCGCCGCCGCCGTCGGCATTCGCGCGGCCCTTGTCCTGCGTGAGTCCGCTGAGCACGAGCAGTTCGCTTTTGTGCGGCGCGAGCGGCTGGAGGATGTGCGGAAGATCGAAGTCCGCGCCGTCCGCGAGCGGCGTCCAGTCAGGCATGTTCACGCCGTTCGGGACAAACATGAACGCCATGCGCACCGGCGCTTTTTTTCCACCGATGGCCCCCGCAAGCGCGCGGGTCGGGAGCATGGCATCGAGCATCGGCAGGGCGATGGCGGCACCGAGTCCACGGAGAAAAGTGCGGCGGGGAAGGACGAGTTCAGATTTCATATTGGTGGGTTTCAGTTGCTGGCGACTTCGCGTTTGCGCTTGAGGAATGGGTCGCTGGTCACGATGCCGATGACGAGCGTGGAAAAGCGGTTCCCGTCCTTCGCGGCCTGCGCAATGACGGCGTCGCAGGCGCATTTGTCGTAGTATTCGAGGCCGCGCCCGAGGGCGTAGATCATCATTTTCTGCGTCAGTCCGCGGACGAAATTCTTGTTCGATTTGAGCACCTGCTTGAGTTCGCGCGGGCCGCTAAAGGTGGTGCCGTTCACGAGTTCACCGGAGGCGTCGATCGGGAATTTTCCGTCGGTGTCGCGCCATTTTCCTGTCGCGTCGAAATTCTCCAGCGCGAAGCCGAGCGGATCCATTTTCGCGTGGCAGCCCGCGCACTCCGCGGCTTTGCGGTGCTGCTCGAAACGCTGGCGCAGCGAGGCGGTCTGATCCACCTGCTTTTGCTCGGTGAGCGGCGGCACGTCGGGCGGCGGCGGCGGCGGCGGCGTGCCGAGGATTTGTTCGAGCACCCACTTCCCGCGGATGACCGGCGAGGTGCGCGTGGGCGTGGAGGTCGCGAGGAGCACGCTGCCCTGCGTGAGCACGCCGCCGCGCGGCGAATCCTTCGGCAGCGTCACGCGTTGAAACTCGTCGCCCTGCACGCCTTCGATGCCGTACCAGCGCGCGAGCTTTTCGTTGAGGAAGGTGAAATCCGCATCGAGCAAATCCGTCACCGGGCGATTCTCTTTCACGATGGCCTCGAAGAAACGCTCGGTCTCCTCCTTCATCGCGCCCTTGAGCGTGTCGTCCCATTTCGGAAACGCGTCGGGATCGACGCCGACCTCCCAGATGTTGCGGATTTGCAGCCACTGCCCGGCGAAATTGTTCACGAAGGCCCGCGCGTGCCAGTCCTGCACCATGCGCGCGACCTGCTTTTCGAGGTTGCCGTTTTTGCGCAGCTCGCCTTTTGCCGCGAGCGCAAACAGCTCGCCGTCCGGCATGCTGCTCCACAGGAAATACGAAAGGCGCGACGCGATTTCGTAGTCACCCAGTTCGCGGATTTCGCCCGGCTTGATGGCGTCGGAATCCAGCTCCCAGCGAAAAAGAAAATGCGGCGAGACGAGCGCGGCCTGCACCGCGACCTGGATGCCTTCGAGAAACGTCCCGCCGTTTTTCATCGCGAGATCCACGAACTTCGCCAGCCGCTCGACCTCCGCCGCCTCGACCGGACGCCGGTAGGCGCGCGGCGCAAACGCGCCGAGAATTTCCATCGCCACCGCGTGCTCCTGCCCCGGCTGCGGCAACCGCGTGATGAGCCGCTTGTGACTCTCCGGCACCGCGGGCTGCGGCCCCGGTGGCCCGGCGATCTCCACATCGCGCACGAAGACATTGCGATCCCCGCGCAGCTTCGGATCAGCGTTCGTCGAGTCGTTGTAGTTGTTGAGATAGGCGAGCGCGATCTTCTGCGCGCCGGCTTCCAGCGGCACGGTCACATCATAGACCTCGCTCTTTTCCGCGTTGGTCACGTCGAAAACGCGCACGTCTTTTCCGTTCACGCGCAGGGCGAGTTTCGGCGCTTCCGGCCCGGCGAGTTCGCCGTAGGCGCGGATGCGAAAAGTGTAGTCGCCTTTGACCGGCGCATCGAAGGCCGCCGTCCCCTCGCCTTCCCGGTAAAAGCCGAGCAGGCCGGTGTCGAGCGCCTGCACCGCCTCGCCCCGCGCCTCGAATTGCTTGCCGCGAATCTTCTTCGCAAACGGCTTCGCCACCGCCTCCACGCTGATCGCCTTGTGGACGATTTCATCCGCCGCGGCCACGAGTTTTTCCATCAGCATCGGAGGCAGCGAGAGCACGTCGCCGATGTTGTCGAAGCCGTAGCCCACCTCGTCGTTCGGAAAATCATCCGGCGAATATTCCACGCCGAGCAGGTCGTGGATGGTGTTGCGGTACTCCTCCTTGTTCAGCCGCCGGATCGTCACCTTGCCGGGATTTTTGTCCACCTTGCAGTCCGCCTTCGAGAGCTGGCCGTCGATGAATTTCAGCAAAAGCTCGCGCTGCTCGTCCGTCGGCTGCGGCTTTTTCCCCGGCGGCATGTCGCCGGATTCGAGCTGCTCGGCGATGGACTCCCACGCCTTCCGATGATCCCCGAGCTGCGCGTGATCGCTGAACTCCACCATGTTCAGGTCGCCCTTGTGCTTCTTCTCGTTGTGGCAGTCGAAGCAGAACTTTTCCAGCACCGGCCGGATGTGCTCGGTCAGCGTGACCGGCCCCTCCGCCCGCGCCAGCGGTCCGCCCGCCGCGAGGGTGGCGAGAAGCGCATAAATACTGGATCGGAGGATCGTCATGGAAAGTCGGCGGTCGGGTCGAAAAGTAATCTCCCAACACCGGCGG
>JAYVNN010000148.1:0-5640 GCA_043758435.1 Chthoniobacter sp. | reverse complement strand
AGGCGCTTTTTCATCCGCACCTGCGCGGCGGTGAAGTCGGCGACAAGCACTCGAAGAAAATCGTCGCGACACCGCTCGCCAAGATGGAGCCGCGGACGAAGGCGGTGGCCGATGACCGGGCCGAGTGCGTCCCGCCAGTGCGCTACGGCTTCCGCTCCTTCGACCGGCAGTGGATCATCCCGGACAACCGGCTCATCAATCAGCCGAACCCCGAACTGTGGGCTGGGCGCTCGGAAAACCAGATTTACCTGACGGCATTTAGCGAGGAGTCACCGATGAGCGGCCCGGCGCTAACCTTGACCGCGCTCATTCCTGACCTTCATCACTACAAAGGCTCATTCGGTGGACGTGTATTCCCGCTTTGGAAGGCCACGGGTGCCTCGAATGTGCGACCCCATTTGCTCGACCACCTCGGCGCTGACTACGGTGGAAAGGTCAAACCCGATGACCTGCTCGCCTACCTCGCCGCCGTGGCCGCGCATCCCGCCTTCACCGCGCGTTTCCAAAACGACCTCTCGACACCCGGCCTGCGCATCCCGCTCACCGCCGACGCCCGGCTTTTCGCCGAAGCCGCGGCGCTCGGGCGCACCGTCGTCTGACTGCACACTTTCGGCGAGCGCATGGCCGATGGAAAGCAGGGGCGCCCGGCGGAACCGCCGCGCCTGGCCGCCAGCCGCCGGCCGCGCGTGCAGGCCGCCATCCCGCCCGACGCCGACACGCTCGCCTACGACGCGGCGCAGCAGCGCCTGCTCGTCGGCAGCGGCTTCATCGAGCACGTCCCGCCCGCCGTGTGGCGCTACGAAGTCTCCGGCAAGCAGGTGCTCGTGCAGTGGTTCAGCTACCGGCGGAAGACGCGCGCCCGCCCGATCATCGGCGACCGCCGCCCGCCTTCGCCGCTCGGCGCGATCCAGCCCGAGGCGTGGCTCGCGGACTACACCACGGAACTGCTCCACCTGCTGAACGTCCTCGGCCGGCTCGTGGAACTCGAACCCGCGCAGGCCGCGCTACTCGAAAAAATCTGCGCCGGCCCGCAGGTCACCGCGGCGGATTTGCCCGCCGCCGCGCCGGCTCCGGGCACCGCCGGGCCGGACCACGGCCGCGTTCGCGAGGAGCCGGATCTTTTTTCCGGACACGGCGTTTGACCGCCGGGACGCGCCCGAATTTTCCCCCTAGCCAAGCCCTACCCTCCGTGCCACGTTCGCCGACTTTTTCCATGAAAACCAACCCCGCCCTCCTCCTCACCGCCAGCCTCCTCACGGCCACCACGCTCTTCGCCGCCGACGCGCCGAAAAAACCCGCCGCACCTGCGCCCAAAGCGCCGACAGAAAAAGCCACCGAAGCTCCAAAGGGCGTGGCGCTCACCGATCCCGTCGCCGTGGTCGAGGGTGCCGAGATCAAAATCGCCGACCTGGAAAAAGCCTTTGCCCGCATGCTCAGCGCGCAGGGCATCCCCTCCGACCAGCTCCCGCCGGAGCAGCGCATTCAGGGCTACCACATGATTCTCGACGACATGATTATCGAGAAGCTCGTGACCAAACGCGCCGCGGAAACGAAAGTCACCGACGAGGAAGTGGCGGTGAAAATGGAGGGCTTCAAAACCAAGTTTGGCTCCGACGCGGCGCTGAAAGAGCAGATCGAAAAGAGCGGCCTGACCGTGGACAAGGTGAAGGAAAACGTGCGCGAGGGGCTGCGCCAGGAGCATTGGATTGATTCACAGATCGCCGGCAAAGACGCCGTGACCGACGCGGATGCCGAGGACTTTTACAAAAAGAATCCCGACCAGTTCAAACAGCCGGAGCAGGTGCGCGCGAGCCACATTCTCATCGCGGTGGAAAAGGACGCGAAGCCCGAGGTCGTGGCGGAAAAGGAGAAGGCCGCGAAGGCCATCGCCGCCCGCGTGAAGAAGGGCGAGGCGTTCGACAAACTGGCGAAGGAACTTTCCGAAGATCCGAGCGCGAAGGAGAACAGCGGCGACCTGAATTACTTCGGCCGCGAGCAGATGGTGCCGGAGTTTTCCGAGGCCGCTTTCAAGATGAAGAAGGACGAGATCAGCGAGCCGGTGCGCAGCCAGTTTGGCTTTCACGTCATCAAAGTGACCGACCACAAGGACGGCGAAACCGTGACGTTGGACAAGGCCAAGCCGAAGCTGCTGACCTTTCTCAAACAGCAGAAACGCCAGGGCGAAATCGAAAAAGTGGTGAAGGCGATCCGCGAAAAGGCGGACGTGAAAATCAACCTGCCCGAAGCGCCGAAAGCGCCCGCGCCGGCCGAGGCGATCGTGCCTTCGGCCCCGGCGAAGCCGTAGCGGCGGAGCCGTATGAGGGGAGAGGCGCCCGGCGTGAATAACCCATTGCCGCCCACGGGGCGGATGCGCCACATTCCCGCAGCCATCGCGCGGCGTTTCGCGCGGAACGCCTTTTCATCATGCCCCGCAAATCCCGGAAAAACGTCGGACTGATCGGCCTCGGCATCATCGGCTCGCGCGTCGCGGCAGGGCTGCGGGCGGCGGGTTTCCAGGTCTATGTCTGGAACCGCAGCGCCAAACCCGCGCCGAATTTCCTCGGCTCCCCGGCGGAGATCGCGCAGGTCGCGGATGTCATCCAGATTTTCGTCGCGGATGCCGCGGCGCTTTTCGGCGTGCTCGAATCCATGGCCGACGCGCTCACACCGGAGCACGTCATCGTGTGCTGCGCGACGGTCGGCCCCGAGGCGGTGCTCGAGGCCGCGCGGTTCGTGCAGGCGCGCGGCGCGGCGTTTCTCGATGCGCCTTTCACCGGGAGCAAAGGGGCCGCGGAAAAGCGGCAGCTCGTCTATTACATCGGCGGCGACGACGCGGTCTTTCAGCGCGTGAAACCGGTGCTCGAAGCGACAAGCAAAGCCCTCGTGCGCATCGGCGAAATCGGCCACGCGGCGACGGTGAAAGTGGTGACAAACATGATCTCCGCCGTGACCGTGCAGACGCTCGCCGAGGCGCTGGCCATCGTGCAAAAAGCGGGGCTCGATTCCTCGGTGCTGGCCGCGGCGATCGAGCAAAACGCCTGCCGCTCCGGCGTCGTGGAACTCAAGCTGCCGAAGATGGCCGCGGGCGATTACGAGCCGCATTTTTCGCTCAAGCACATGTTCAAGGACGTGCAGCTCGGCATCCAGATGGCGAACTCGCTCGACCTTGAAATCCCCGTGACCACCGTGACCGCGGGCGTGATGTACGGCGCGATGACGCGCGGCTGGGGCGACCTCGATTTCTCCGCGCTTTACAAAATCTACGCGCCGCACGCCGCGGAAAAGCCCGCGGCGCTCCCGGCTCCCGCGCCTGTATCCGTGCGGGTTGCCAGCCCGTCGGCCCTGCCGGTGAAAGCCGCGCCGTCCCCGCCGCTCATGCCGGTGGCCGCAGCGTCCACGCCCGCGGCAGCGCCCGCCGCGGTGGAGGAGAAAATCGCGAAGGTCGTCGAGCTTCCGACGGCGAAGGCGAAGGCGAAAACGCCGCGTGTCCCGCGCGTGGCGGACGAAAAATCCGCGTCCGCCGAGCGCGCGAAAACCGCCGCGCCCGAAACGGCGGAGCGTCCGATCAATGTCGTCCGGCGCTGGTTCGTTTCGCGGATGGGCGGGTAGCGCATGAGCGTTTCGTCCACTGCCTACTCGGAACTTCAGACGCGCGGCGGAGTCGCCGATCTTTCCGTGCGGGTGGAACTCACGCTCACCGGAGCGGATCGCGTGCGCTACCTCAACGGGCAGGTCACGAGCAACGTGCAGAAACTCGCCGCCGGCCAGACGCAGCCCGCGTGCGTGACCACGGCGAAAGGCAAGCTCTGCGCCGAAGTCCTCATCACCGCGACGGCCGACGCACTCCTCATCGACGCCGACGCCGCGCTCCGCGAAATGCTCCCCGCGCGGCTGGAGCGATACATCATCGCTGATGACGTGACGCTCGCCGACGTGACCGACACCCGCGCGCTGCTCCATTTCATCGGCCCGCCGCCGCCCGTGATCGACGGCGCGTGGAGCGTCCGATCCCGCCGTTTCGGTCGCGACGGCTGGGACGTACGGCTCCCCGCCGCCGCCTTCGCCGCAATGCAGGCCGCGCTTTTTTCCCAACACCAACTCCTCGACGACGCGCTCCTCGAAACGCTCCGCATCGAAGCCGGCCTCCCGCGCTGGGGCCGCGAACTCACCGAGGACACGCTCCCGCCCGAAGCCGGGCTCGACCGCACGCACGTCGATTACCACAAGGGCTGCTACATCGGGCAGGAGGTCATCTCGCGCTTGAAAAGTGTCGGCCACGTCAACCGCCAGCTCACCGGATTCGTCTCCGAAGACAGCATTCCGCTCACCGCGGGCGTGTCCATTTTTGCGCCCGGCGAGGAGCGCGCCGTCGGCACGATCACGAGTGCCGCGTTCAGTTTTGCCTTGGAGAAGCCGATCGCGCTCGGCTATCTCAGGCGCGGTTCGCCGACCAGCGGACTGTGCGCCCGGCCCGCCGCGGCGACCGGTGCCGAAACCCGCCTCGCCGTCCACCCACTGCCCTTCGTTTCTCCATGAAAAAACATCTCCTCACCGCCGCCGTCCTCGCCCTCATGCTCGCCGCCGCGGCGCGCGCCGAAGACGTGGCGCTCGTCACCCTCCGCGTCGGCGACGACAAAACGCCGCGGCAATTCGCGCTGGAATTTTACGAAGCCGAAGCGCCGCGCACCGTCGAGAATTTCAAAAAGCTCGCGGGCAAAAAATTCTACAACGGCCTCGCGATCCACCGCGCCTTTCCGCACATCCTCGTGCAAATGGGCGACCCGCTGACGAAGCACAAGGACCGCAGTCAGGTCGGCACCCGCGGCCCCGGCTACACCATCGAGGCTGAGATCCGGCGCAAGCACACCAAAGGCGCCGTCGCCGCCGCGCGCCTGCCGGACAAAATCAACCCTTCGCGCCACTCGAACGGCAGCCAGTTTTACATCTGCCTCGCGCCGCAGCCGCAGTACGACGGCCAGTACACCGTCTTCGGCCACATCCTCTGGGGTCTCGGCACCCTCGACGCCCTGAGCGTGCTGCCCGCCGACAGCAACGATTACCCCATCCAGCGCATCGTCATCCGCTCCGTGAAAATCATGCCGCGCGAGCAACTCCCCGCCGAGCCCGCGCCCGTCGTCCCCGGCCCTGCGCCGAAAAAACCGTGGTGGAAATTATTCTAGGCACAAACGCTTGCGGGCCTGCGGGGGCGCACGTATAAAGCGCCTCCCCAAAACCGGGTAGGTACCGAAGTGGCCAAACGGGGTGGACTGTAAATCCACTGGCTTACGCCTTCACAGGTTCGAATCCTGTCCTGCCCACTCTTTTCCCGGTCCCGGAAGCCACGGTTCTTTTCGCCAGAAAAGAACACCCGCATCCGGGGCCGGCCGCACGCCTCCCGGCACGAAGCCCGGATAGCTAGCCCCGCCGCCGCGGCGGCTCGTGTTCGTGCTCGCGGTCCCGGCGCTCCGCGTATTTGCGGGCCTTGTTCTGCTGCTGCCGCCGGATGTGGCGGGTGCCGGTCATCTCCCGCTTTTTGCGGCTGAGCCGGAGTTTTTCCAGCTCCTCCTCCAGCTTCAAATATCCGTCGAAGCGCGCCGTGTTCAGCTTCCCATCGGCCATCGCCGCGCGGATTGCGCAACC
>JAYVNN010000147.1:0-5646 GCA_043758435.1 Chthoniobacter sp. | reverse complement strand
GTAAGGGTCGCCCTTCTGCCGCGCGCCCACTTTCACGCCCGTCTTCTCCGCGCTGCGCACCCAACCGCTCACCACGTAGTGCTTCCCCTTCGCATACTTCTGGTTGCCTTGGAAAGAGGTGAGCTGGAGCTGTCCGTCCTCCACTTTCTCGACCTTGATCCGCACCGCGCCCGCCGCCTTGTCCGGCGAGTCGGTGAGCTTCGTGTAAGTCGCGCTGACCGCCGCCCACTCGCTGTTGTCCTTCCAGTCCGTGGGCAGCCAGCCCTTTACGACGTGGGTGTTCTGCGCCTTGGTCGTAAAGTCCGCGCCTTCGTTGCCAAAGGCCGGAAGCAGGCTCTTGGCGGGTTCCGCCATGCCCGATGCCGACAGGGCGCAGACAAAAACGGCGGCGGCGAGAAGGCCCTTGAGCGAAGGCCAATGTGCGGAAACAGAGTGGAGGATTTTCATAGGATTGATGAGCCTAGCGAGAAGCAATCCGTTGTCGATAGCCGGCACGCGGCGCGCGACCTCATCGAGCAAGGCGCGGCCTCCGGCGCCCCGAAGTATATGGAATGGTAAGGCGGCCTCGTCCTGATGCACAGCCTCGTCTGGCTGTATCTGGAAATCCTCCCCCTCCTCGCGAAACTGCGCGACCGGCAGGAGTTATTCCTTTCGCATTCAAACGGAGGGTTGCCGACCGAGAGCCTCACTTTGGGAGCGTGCAGGAAAGCCCTTGCTTCCGCCCGTCGCGGCGTGAAGTCTCGGCCAATGCCGCAAAATCCGCTCCGTGTTATTCTGCTTGCCGGCCTGTTTGCCGCGGTCGCGGTGCCGCCCAGTTCCGCGCAAGTGACCTATACCTACACGGGAAATCACTTCGCCTTTTTCCAGGACGGCGAGCCGCCGTCGGGCTCCTACACCACTGCGATGAGCGTGTTCGGTTTCTTTGTTGTGGCGAACGCCTTCACCCCGTTTGTTGGGTATAACTTCACGCCGCTGGCGTATGAGTTCACGGATGGCCGGACGGTCTTCAACAGCAGCGGCTCTCCCGCGGGCTCCGCCTATTTCGAAATTGTGACCGATGCCTCGGGGCAGATCGACTGGTGGAACATCCAACTGCGCGACGAACCGACGCCGGGTAACATTCGCCAGATCTTCGCCGCCAGCACTGCGCCCCTGACCGGCCAAGACAGCGGAGTCTTCCAAGTCAGCCTCAACGATGTCCCAGGCTTCGATACCGGGTGGGTCAACTCACTGCCTGGATCGTGGACCGTCTCCGCCGCACCCGAGCCTGGGAGCGGCGCGCTATTGCTCGCCGCGCTGGGCCTGCTCGGAGGCACCGCACGGCGCAGGCCGTGAAGAGTCCGCCTCCTCGTATCCAACTGAGGGTCGGGGAACGAGGGAAAAAGGCTAGTCCGCCTGCAGCCGCCCCTCATCCAGATCGATGAACTCAAACATCGTCTGCACCGTGCCCGGCGGCAGGCCGATCTCGGCCAGGCGCCGCGTCACAAACACCGTCCCGACATCGCGCCAGCCGCGTTTGGTCAGGAGGCATTCCACACTTCGATCTCCTGTTCGTCCGGCTGCTGGCCATGGGCAAACGCCCACGTGAGCAACTCCCCGTCGCTCCCGCCCTTGAGCGTCTCCGTTTCCAGCGCCGCGTAGTCGAGCTGGAGGAAAAGGCAGCAGCGCCAGTCAAAGCTGCCCCGCACCATACCGCGCTCCGCCTGCCAGCCCTCGGGCAGTTGGCCCGCCGCCGCGAACCGGATCTTATCCAGCATCCGCCCGAAATAGACGAGACCGCCGACCTGCTCGGCAGGGCTGCGCAGTCCGGGAATGATTGTGGGATAGGGAAGAGGCATGCCGAGATCAAACCACCGCCCCGCACCTGGGCGCAAGCCAGGTCGTGCGCCGCGCTACAATGTGCGTTCCCAAAGCCTCGCTTTAGGAACGAAAGGCAAAGTCGCGACCGTTTTTCCCCTTCCTTCCCAACGGCACGCGCTCACGCACGTCGCGGTCAAGTCCGTGCGCGATGTTTTACAACTCGCCACTAACAACGTGATGGGGTTAGCGTAGGTGCGCGATGCCTTTCGGAACCAAAATCAAGACCTTCGTTCACGGAAGTTGGTTCGGGCTATTCACGTTCGTTGTCGGGATCGTCCTGACCGCCGCCACCTACTACGGTGCCCAGCAGTATCGCCACTTGGTCATCAACATCAATCCCGCCAAGGCTCTCATCGTGAAGGCGGGTCAAAGCTCGAAACTTTCGGTGAGCTATGGCGGCGCGGTCGTGGAAGGTGACATTACTGTCGCGCAAATCGCGATATGGAACGAGGGCAACTTATCGATCCGAAAGGAGAACGTCCTCGAACCCATCGAGCTGACTTGTGTCGATGCGGTGATACTCGAAGCAACCGTCCGGTCGGTGAGCAGACCGTTGGTGCATCTGCGCATTGATGCAGCAGAGCTGAAGAATGGAAAGCTGCTGGTTTCTTGGGACATCCTTGAGCGCGGCGACGGTGCCGTGATCCAGATCATCTACACCGGGAAGCCGATAAACCAGGTTCGAATACATGGTGCTATTGAGGGCCAAGGCGTGATCGAGTTTGATTCCCTTACTACACGCAGTTCTCTGATCGGGAGTGGGGCTTTTACATTATTTGTAATCACAGTGATTCTCATCTGCATAGCGGCCGTGAGGAGAGAGCACTTGGCGGGATGGAATGATTGGATTTCGTTCCTTCTAATTTTGGGGTGCTTTCTCGCGCTTGCGGTGGTGGCGGGTCTCGCCTTTTGGAAGGCACTCTGGCATCCTATCCCACCTTTCGTGCTGGGCGTGTAGATTCGCGTGTTCGCGGCTGAAAGCAGCCGCCTCCGACGACAACGACGTCTGCATCACCAACGGCATGGCCGCTGCGGCTGCCTAATTGCCGAGTCGGACTTTATTGAAGACGTCGAGGCCCAAGATGGAACGGTTCATGGCCTGGCTTTGATCTTCCATCCCCCTCGCCGCCGCGGGATTCGCCGCCCCCTTCGAGGAAGGTGTCAGAAGGTGTCAGGGTCAGCTTTATAATTTCGCTCTTTTCTCACGGGCGTTCTCAAGTTTCCGATTCTGCACGAAATTTTAAGCCCCTCGTTCCCAAACCGAGGGTTTGACCCAGCGCAAGGTCCGCTTCGCCTTACGGCACCGCTTTGCGCCATGCGAGCGCGGCGGTGGTCATTCGCTGGCAGCGATGGCGGGATTCTCCGGGGCGACGTTCCGGGGCTTCCTAGAGCCTGTCATCCTCCTTGGTGTGGAGCGGGTCGGAGCACCAACGGTGCGCCGACAAGCCAGCCCAGGGCAACGCCCTGGGAAAACGATCCCATCACGAGTCAGCCCTGAAGGGGCGGAACAACGGATGTGCCGCCCTTTCAGGGCGGGAGAATGTTGGCCGTCCTACCCAGGGCGTTGCCCTGGGCTGGCATGTTGGCGGGCCTTTGGCCCTCCATAGCCGCGGACGGCAAAAATGCATTACACGCTCCAGCGGTCGGCGAGGATGTCGTAGAGTTCCGCGCCGGTGCCGTCGGCGTTGAGGAGGAGTTTCCATCGGCCTTCGCGCATCGAGTTATTTCTTCGCGGCTTCGCTCTCGGGGGAAACGGCGAGCAGGGAGTCGAGATCGAGCGCCTTGGTGAACATCGCCAACCCGCCGTCCGGCGTGCGCGGCCATTTTTTCATCGGCCGATCCCAATAAAGCTCCACGCCATTCTCGTCCGGGTCGCGCAGATACAGCGCCTCGCTCACGCCGTGATCCGCCGCGCCATCGAGCGCGATGCCCGCCGCCACCAACCGCCGCAACGCATCGCCCAATTCCGCCCGCGTCGGATACAGGATCGCCACATGATACAGTCCCGTGGTTCCCGCTGCCGGGGGCCGCCCACCCGCGCTCTCCCACGTATTCAGGCCGAAGTGATGATGATACCCGCCCGCGGCCAGAAACGCCGCCTGCGTGCCCATCCGCTGCGTCACGGCAAACCCCAGCACATCCCGGTAAAACCCCAGCGCCCGCTCCAAATCAGCGACCTTCAAATGCACATGGCCGATGCGGACGGCGGGGTGAATGGGTGTGTCGCTCATGCGGTCATTCTCCGCAGGATTCAGAATTGCTCAATGTCCCCGCGTTAAATCTTTCGCTGAAATCAAATCGGCCCTGACCCCCCGGTGAGGCTCCCGATCCAGCTCCAGGTCACGGCTTCACCACCGGGTCCTGCGGGCGCACGACGATGCTCGCGCTCGCCGCCGAGCGGGGATCGGCCCGTTCTTGCAGAGACTGGCGCAGGACCTCCGCGCTTCTTTTCACGCGGTCATGAAAAACCTCGCGGCCATTGACGAACACCTGCACCGGCTGGTCGAGATCGAGCAATTCATCGGAAAGCCGGATCGTGATGCGCGGTGGCACTTCGCCGCTCAGCCGGATTTTCTGGCCCTCCACCTCGGCGGTGATCTGCTGCTTTTCCTTCGCGTCCTCCCTCGCCACAGCCAGCCAGTAAAAGCGCGTCTCAATCACATCATCCTGCACCCAGATGATTTTCCTCGGCCAGGCCTGGCGCGTTTGTTTACTCATCCACGGCAGCGCCTCCGCGTCCTTGCGATTCATCCAGTGCGGCAGGCCGGGATAAATCCGCGCCATGTGAACGTAACCACCCGGATCGGCCTTCTCCAATTCATCGAGCTTCGCCGCCCGCTCGGCGACGATCTCGTTGCGCTTGTAAGCCGCATCATTCCCGCCGACGAAAAGCGCGAACGGGAGATTGCGCAGCGGCAGGAGCGAAGCGTCGTTCGGATGACCCGCCATCATCGCCGCGGCGGCCCAGCGGTCCGCCATCCGCGGCGCGAGCTGCCACACCCCGTCGCCGCCCGCCGAGTAACCCATGATATAAACGCGATCCGGATTCACCCCGCGCAAGGCCACGTAATCCTCGACCAGCCGGTCGAACATGGGATCGATGTGCGCCTCGTGCCAAAGATTCCAGTTATCCGTCGGCGCGCGCGGGGCCACATAGATTCCCTCCTCGGGCTGGTAAAGCCCCACTTGGTTTTTCCATTGCTGATCGTTCACCGCCGCGGGCGCCCCTCCGCCGCCGTGCATGGAAATCCAGAGGCTGTGCCCGTGCGGCGGCCCTTCGCCAAAAATGCGCTCCTCCCAGCGCAGCGTCTTGCCGCCGAGCACCAAGGATTTCTTTTCCAACTCGGCCGCGCGCTCCGTCTGGATTTCCAAAACGCGTGCTTTCCATGCGACCTCGAGTGCTGCACTGGCCGCAGCCCGATCCATTTCCGCGGGAGCCGCGCTGGCGCAGTTGGTGGTCCAGTGCAAAAGAAATGGCAACGCGGCGAAGAAGGCGCATCGGATCGCGCTCTTAATTACCCAAAGAACAGTCAGCTCGTTCATACGGTTCCTTGATTTAACGATTCGCTGGAGGGCGCGGTTCACAGTTTCCGGGAATGCTCCGCGAAGCGGTGCGTTGATTTCAAGGTCGATTGCCCCTGCGATCAACCTTCCGGCGGCCATTGCTTCCCGGCGAGTTCGGGTGGGAGTTGCTTCGGGTCCACCGGGTAGATGAGCGAGAGGTCCATCTGGGACTTCGAGCCTTGGAGAAATTCCAACTCCTCCGGCGCACCGACGATCAGCCAG
>JAYVNN010000146.1:0-5671 GCA_043758435.1 Chthoniobacter sp. | reverse complement strand
CGGGCAGGCGGCCCGTGCTCCCTGTTATGTCTTGCACCGCATGGGGTTTGTCGTGCCCCGGAGCTTGCGCGCCGGGCGGTGGGCTCTTACCCCGCCTTTTCACCCTGACCCGCGACTTCATCTTTCGACTTCGCCGCGAGCGGTTTGTTTTCTGTGACACTTTCCGTTGCGCCCGGCTTGGGCCGTGCGCCCCCGCGTGTTTTCCGCGGCATGCTGCCTTGTGGTGTTCGGACTTTCCTCTGCGGAAAAAGCTCGCGCCCTTTCCCCAGCGATCATCTGCCAACCGCCGGGAGATTCACGCGCGGGCGGGGAAAAAGCCAACCGTTATTTCAAAAGAATGGCGCAGAGTCCGTCACGCGGTTGAGAATCAGCACGAGCGTCTCCTTCGTCTCGGTGTTGACCAGCGTGAGTTCTGAAACATCCTCGGGCTCCTCGGTCTTGGGATTGATGACTGTCTTGTATGCAAACTTCGCCAGCTTCCATTTGGTCTTCGTGATGGTCGCCCCAATTTTCAAAAACTCCGACGGCTGCTTGAGGTCGATCGTGTTGATTTGAAACTCGAATTTTTCCGGCGTGTCCTTCTTCGGGTCGCCGTCATAGGCATTGAAGAGCAAACGGAACGGAACGTGCGCCGCAGCCGGTTTGTCATCCGCCCGCGCGCTCGGCGCAGGCCTTCCGAAAACCATGAGCAGCACCGAAACAATCGTGAGGAAGCGGAGGGATTTCATCGCAATGTTTTTCTCGTTGGTGACCGCCGCAAAAATGGCGGCGAACCCGTCACCAAGCAACGCCAAAGTCCCTCGCGCCCGCCCCGCGGCGACTCCCGCTTGACTTCGATGCCTCGCCTTTTACCCTCGCCCTCGCGCCTCCACTGGCGCTCAAAAATTTCCATGTCCCGCTCCTTTTTCCGCCTCGCTCCCCTGCTCGCTGCCGCCGTGTTTTTCCACCTCGCCGGGCGCGCGCCCGCGCAGGAGGTGCTCGATGGCATCGCCGCCGTGGTGAACAATGAAGTCGTCACTTTCTCCCAAGTCCGCGAACTCGTCTCCTCGAAGGAAAAGTCCGCCAAGGACACCTACAAGGGCGAGGAGCTGGTGGCCAAGATCAAGGAAATCCGCCTCGCCGCGATCAACGACCTCATCGACCGCCAGCTCATTTTGCAGGAGTTCAAGTCGAAGGGTTTCCAGATCCCCGACTACTTCATCGACGAGCGTGTGACGACCATCGTGCGCGAGGAATTCGGCAACGACCGCTCCGCTTTCATCCGCACGCTGGCCGCGCAGGGCTTCACGCTTGAGCGTTTCCGCGAGCTGGAAAAGGACAAGATCATCGTCCAGGAAATGCGGCGGCAGGCGATCAAGGGCAAGCCCGAGGTCTCCGACGCGCAGATCGCGGAATACTACAAAACGCACGCCGACGACTACGGCACGCCCGAGCAACTCAAGCTGCGGACGATCACCCTGCGGAAAAATCCGCACAATGATTCCAAGCGGAAGCAGATCGAGGAAATCCGGGAGAAAATCATCGGCGGCGCGGAGTTTGGCGACTTGGCGCGGATGTATTCCGAGGACGACAAGCAGGAGGCTTACGGCGATTGGGGCTGGATCGACAAAAAGACGCTGAATGAAAGCCTGTCGAAGGCCGCTTTCGCGCTGAAGACGGGCGAGGTCAGCAAAGTCATCGAACTCGCCGGCAGCTACTACTTGCTCTACGCCGAGGCGAAAAAGCCCGCCGTCACCAAGCCGCTCAAAGACGTGAAAGACGAGATCGAGAAAGGCCTGCTCCAGCTCGAACGCCAGAAGATGCAGACCGGGTGGCTGGCGAAGCTGCGGAAGAAGGCCTACATCAAAATGTACTGAGCCATGCCGGTCATCGGCATCACCCTCGGCGACGCAGCGGGCATCGGGCCGGAGATCGTGGCGGCGGCGCTCGCGTCGGGAAAATTGGACGCGCGGTTTGAGTACCGCGTCATCGGCGAAACCGCCGGCGCTCGCCCCGGCGAACCCACACCCGCCACCGCCCGCGCCGCCCGCGCCGCGCTGGAGGAGAGCGCGCGGCTGCTGCGCGCGGGCGACATCGCCGCCGTCGTCACCGGGCCGATCCACAAGGCGCGGATGCAGGCCGAAGGCTTTGCGTTTCCGGGCCAGACGGAATTTTTCGCCGCGCGCGCGGGCGTGGACGATTTCGCCATGTGCCTGACCGGCGGCGCGCTCACCGTCGCCCTCGTCACCGCCCACATCCCGCTGCGTGAAGTCGCCACGCTTTTGTCCGCCAGCGAAATCATCCGCGTGGGAAAACTGCTCGCCACTTTTCTCACCGCGCGCCTCGGTCGCGAGCCGCGCATCGCCGTCGCCGGACTCAATCCGCATGCCGGCGAATCCGGCGCGCTCGGCCGCGAGGAAATCACCGTCATCGCCGCCGCGCTCGCGCATCTCCCCTCGCCCATCTTCACCGGCCCATTTTCCCCCGACACCGTTTTCAACCGCGCCATCGCTGGCGAATTTGACGGCGTGCTCTGCATGTATCACGACCAGGGCCTCATCCCGCTCAAGCTCCACGCCTTCGACTCCGGCGTGAACGTCACCCTCGGCCTCCCCTCCCCTCGTACCAGCCCCGACCACGGCACCGCGTTTGAGATTGCGGGAAAAAATCTCGCGCGTCCCGATTCCATGATCGCCGCGATCAATCTCGCCGCCGAACTCGCCCATCAATGACGCTCGCGAAATACTGGAAGCTCTTCGACATCGGGCTCCAGAACACTTTCGTCTATCGGTGGAATTTTCTGCTGCGCATGGTCTTCGGCATTGTGCCGCTGGTCGGGATGGTTTTCATCTGGCAGGCGATCTTTGCGGAGAAAAAGGGGGCGATCAGCGGGTACGATTACGAGGGAATGATCTTCTACTTTTTGGTGACGGTGTTTCTCGACAATCTGATCACGCCGACGGAGGACGAGTGGCAGATTGCGGCGGAGATTCGCGATGGGAAAATCAGCGCGTATCTGACGAAGCCGATGAGCTATCTGGGCTACCGCATCTGCACGTATTTGAGCTACCGGCTGCTTTATATCGCTGTCGTCTTTGTGCCGATTTTGATTCTGGCGTGGATTTTTCGTGGAGCCATCCGCCTGCCGGAACACGCGGTCACCTGGCCGGCGTTTGCGCTCTCGACGGCGATGGCGGCGGGGCTGCAATTTTTCATCGCCTACTCGCTGGCGATGATCGCGTTTTGGGTGCTGGAGATTTCGACGATCGTCTTCCTCTGCTACTCGTTTGAGTACTTTTTGAGCGGCCACATTTTCCCGCTCGACATCATGCCGGCGTGGCTCGGCGGGTTCATCCACTGGTCGCCGTTCACCTACGAATTATTTTTCCCCGCGCAGGTGGCGATGGAGCGCGTGCAAGGCGCGGCACTGGCGGAGGGGCTGGCGATTCAGGCTGGCTGGCTGCTCGCGGCGTGGGCCTGTGCGCGGCTGCTGTGGCGGCGCGGGGTGCAGAAATATCAGGCGGTGGGCGGGTAGCGTGCGGGCGCTACTTGCCCGGCTCGGCGGTGCCGCCGTGTGCGCGGACGATGACGTTTTCGCCGAGCTTTTGAAAGCTGTCGCGGGCGGCGAAGGCATCGTATTCGTCGAGCGTCTCCCACTCGCCGCGGCGCAGGGCGCAGAGCGCGGTGGGGTTTTTTTCGAGGAAGTTTTTGAGGCCGTCCTTTTTCCAGACGATGACGGGGATGGGATGCGCGGCCCAGAATGGCTGGGCCTTGCTCGCGAGGACGCGCACGGTGGGATTCTCCGCGCGCACGTCGGAGTGGGTGTAGAAGATGATGCCGCGGGCGAGGAATTTTCCGGTGAGCATCGGCTCGTCGCCGCGGCGCTCGCGCAGGAGCACCTGGGCCACGGGTTTCGCGGAGCTTTCCGCCTCGACCGCCGGGAGCGCCACAGTCAGCGCGCCGACGAGCAGGCCGAGGCTCGCGGTGGAACTGGCGAGCAGCCAGACGGCGAGATTTTTCCGCAGGAGAAAAACGAGGCTGACCGCGAGCCCGGCGAAGACGAGGAGCACGGGCACGTCGAAAGGGCGCAGGGTTTTCGTCAGGGACGCCGTCTTGCCCGCGAACCAGCCGGCGGAAGCGGCGGAGGCTGGCTCCAGCAGCGCGAGCGCGGCGAAAAGGCCGACGACCGCGCATTGAAAAATGGCGAAGCCCACGACCATGCGCCGCTCGCCCACGCTGGCGAAGCCGCGCTCGAGCAGTTCATCAAGCGTGCGCCCGATGAGCACGGCGAGCGGGACGAAAAGGTAGAAGGCGTAGGACGGGATTTTTGACTGCGCGGCGGTGAGAAAGACGAGGCTGGTGAGCAGCCAGCACCATTGGAAAAACGCCGCCTCATCCGCGCGCCAGCGGCCCCACGCGCGGCGAATGGTGAGCGCGACGGCAGGCATCCACGGCAGCGAGCCGAGCAGGAGCAGGCCGGGATAATACCAGACGTGGTTGTTCGACGGATGCTCGGCGACGAACATGCGCAGCCAGTTGTCGCGGATGAAAAACTCCTCCCAAAACGGCTTCGCGTGCCAGGCGAACATCGCGCCGTACCACGGGACGACGATGACCGCGTAGGCGACGACGCCCCACCAGAATCCGCGTCCGCGAAAGAGCAGCCCGCGCTTTGTGCCGAGCGAAAAAGCGACCGTGGCCAGGATCGTGGCGATGGAACCGAGCGGCCCTTTCGTCAGCACCGCAAAGCCCGCCCAGACGAGATGCCAGAACATCCATTTGTCGCGCTGCTCCGGCTCGCGCACGGCGAACCAATAGCAGAAGACCGACCCGGCGATGAACGCGGCCAGCGGGACATCGGTGAGCATGAGCCGCGACATCACGCAAAACTCCAGCCCCGTGGCCATGACCAGCGCGGCGAGGAAACCGGCGCGCGCATTCCAGACGCGCGCGCCAAACCAGCGGACGAGCAGCGTCAGCAGCGTGGCGAAAACCGTGGCCGGCATCCGTCCGGCGAACTCCGTTTCGCCGAGCGTCTTGAACGACGCGGCGACGAGCCAGTAGTAAAAAATCGGCTTTTCAAACTGCGGCTCGCCGTAAATCTGCGGGGTCATCCAGTCGCCGGACTGCACCATTTCGCGGGCAGTCTGCGCGTAGAAGGGTTCGTCGGGGTCGATCAGTCCGAGGGCTCCGAGCCGCCACCAAAAGGCGACGAAACAAACGGCGAGGAGGACGGCGAGATCGATCTTACGGCTGGAAAACACGCGGCACCGTGGGCAATCGCTGCGCGAGCGGCAAACAAATTTGGGTGGGCGCAGGTTTGCGTCTGACCGCAGATTTTTTGGAACCCGCAGATTACGCGGATAACGCCGATTGGGCTTTCTGAAAATCCGCGCCATCCGCGTTATCTGCGGTTCAAAAAATTCTCCTCTGCGGTTTCACGCCTGCGCGCAAAAAGCAAAACGCCCCGGCCTTTCGACCGGGGCGTTTGCGATAGTTATTCCTGCGGGAAGGGCTTAGTAGCGCTTCTGGTAGCCGCCGCGCTCGCCGCCGCCAGCGCCGCCGCCGAAGGAGCGACGCGGGCCGCCGCCGGGGCCGCCGGGCGCGCGGTCTTCACGAGGACGGGCCTCGTTGACGGTCAGCGCACGGTTCTGGAAGTTCTGGCCGTGGAACTGCGAGATGGCCTTTTGGG
>JAYVNN010000145.1:0-5672 GCA_043758435.1 Chthoniobacter sp. | reverse complement strand
ACGCACAAGAGCCTGCGCGGCCCGCGCGCTGGCATCATCATTTGTCGGGAAAAATACGCGAAAGGCATCGACAGCCAGGTCTTCCCCGGCATCCAGGGTGGCCCGTTGGAACACGTCATCGCAGCCAAGGCGGTGTGCTTTCACGAAGCCCTCCAGCCGTCGTTCAAAGCCTACGCGCAGCAGGTCGTCAGCAACGCCAAGGCGCTCGCCGCCGGGCTCGCGAAAAACGGCTACCGCATCGTCAGCGGCGGCACCGACAACCACCTCCTGCTCGTCGATCTCCGTCCCGCTGGCCTCAACGGCAAAGTCGCCTGCGAAGTCCTCGACCATGCCGGCATTACCGTGAACAAAAACGGCATCCCGTTCGACACCGAGCCGATCAGCAAGGGCGGCGGCATCCGCGTCGGCTCACCCGCCGTCACCACCCGCGGCATGAAGGAGGAGGAGATGATGGAAATCGCCGACCTCATGCACCACGCGCTCCTCGGCAAAGACGACCCCGCCGAGCTGCTGAAAGTCCGCACCGAAGTCCGCGCCCTCACCTCCCGGTATCCGCTGCCGGGTTAGGAAAATGCCATGCGTGCTTCCGAAATGTTTGTTCGAGGGGGATTTTCGCTACTCGGTGGTGAGTCAAGCTCCAACCAACATCCGCACCCTCTATGAAAATAAAACAACTGCTCGCCGCGGGCGGCCTCGCCCTCATCGCAACCTCCGTCCAGGCTGACACTTTCGGCAGTGGCGCGAATGCCTTCACCATCGACTTCGTGACGATCGGCAATCCCGGCAATGGGAATGATGCCGGAGCGGGCGGCGGCCTTTATTCATCGTCTTATGGCGGGGTGCCCTATGTCTATCAGATGGGAGTGACCGAGACTTCGCAGGACTGGATCACCAAGGCGACGAACCTAGGCTTGGCGAATGTGACGGCAGGGCCGTGGACAGGCAGCCAACCGGCGACAACTATGACTTGGTATGAAGCAGCGGCCTTTGTGAACTTTCTGAACACGAGCACTGGCCACCAGGCGGCGTATCAAATCAACGCGGGGGTGACGGCTCTCACCCTTTGGAGCAGCGCTCAGGCCTGGCAGGCGGGTGGGGAGAACCTGTATCGAAACAAAGACGCGTATTATTTCCTGCCGAACGAGAACGAGTGGTACAAGGCTGCGTATCACAAGAATGATGGTGTGACCGCGAACTACTGGGACTACGCGACAGGGAGCAACACGATCCCGACGGCGGTCGCGAGCGGGACGGGCGCGGGGACGGCGGTTTACAACGGCCTCACTTTTTCCCCTGCGGCGGTGGATAACGATGGTGGCCTAAGCGCTTATGGGACGCGGGGGCAGAATGGGAATGTGTGGGAGTTGTTGGAAAGTGCTTCCGATGGGATCAATGACTCCTCATCCGAGGTTCGCGCGCTCCGAGGAACCTATTATTTCGACTCGGACTTCTTTATGCGCTCCTCGTCCCGTCTCGACTATTCCCCCGCAAATTTCAGCGCAGATACCGGTTTTCGTGTCGCGAGAGTACAACTGGTTCCTGAACCCGCGGCCACGGTGCTGATCCTCAGCGCCAGTATGCTTTTACTCGCGCATAGACGCCGCCGCGCCACCCTTTGATCGCTTGCTGATTTAGCCCGTAGCCAACTTTCACAAAGTCGCCGCTTACGGCCAGAGGCAGGTGCGTTCTTCAGCCGCGAAAAGGCTGTCTTGCGGCGTGGCGGATGTGGCCGATGCGGACGGCGTTTTCGTGGATGCGAAAAAAACGAGGTAGTTTCCGAAAGGCATCATTCGCCAAGCCGGGGCGAACGGGTATCGCGGGTATCGCTCTGGCAAGAAATCCAACGTCTCGCACGCATCCAGCAGCCCGGGTGAGGTAGCGATCCGCCGTTTCGCGGCTTCGGGATTCTTCGATGATGTAGTCGCGGATTTTGGCCAGATCGCGCGCACACCGCGGGGCATATTCGACACGGAATCTCACGCGAGGCCGAGTTGCCGCCGGACTTCCGCGCCGCTCAGCGCCTCGCTGCGCGCAAACTCCGCATCGGCTTCGGCGAGCGCGGCGCGAATCTCGGAAACGTCGTCGCCGGAAAATCGGGACGCGACCATCTCGGCGAGGCCCGCCTGGATTTTGAGCCAGTCTGCGCTCGGCATCGAGGCCACGGTTGCGATTACTTCGTCAGCGGTCATGGCGGAAAAATGCCGCATTTCCCGCGAGGCTCAAGCCGGCAGTTCCAAGAGTCCGTTTCACCGTCCGTCGCGCATTTCCGAGATGATCTGAGTGCTGTCGGTGCCGCGCAGAGCTTGTGCATAATGGTCTCATACTCCGGCAGTGCGGTTTCCCGCCTTGTCTGCGCGGGTCGCCTGCTGAGACGATGGACTGACCGATGAGCCAGCTCATTTACATCGAGACGAGCATCCCGAGTTTTTACTACGAAACGCGCCCGCAAGCGCAGTTTCAGGTGATGCGGGAATGGACGCGCGAATGGTGGGACAGCGCACGGCTGCGGGATACTTTGGTCACGTCGGAAGCGGTGGTGCAGGAATTGGAAGGTGCGCCGGAGCCGAAGCGGACGGATGCGCTGGAATTGCTGCGCCCTCTGCCGCGACTGGAGAACGTGACCGAGGTGGATGAACTCGTGGCGGTGTATCTCGTGCACAAAATCATGCCTCGCGATGCGAAGGGCGATGCACGGCATCTGGCGCTGGCTGCGTTTCACGGGTGTGCTATCCTCGCGACATGGAATTGCAGGCATATCGCCAACGCGAACAACCTGGAGCACATCCGGCGCGTTCATTCCATGCTGGGCATGGCTACGCCATTGCTCGTCACGCCGTATGAACTCTTGGAGAAGACGCCATGACTCCTGATGCCGATTCCGCATCTGCCCCGCCGCCACGCGATGATGGGCTGGACTGGCTGCGCGAAATCCGCCGGCAACTCGCGGCGGAAGCGGGCGACGATGTTTTTGAAATGGGCCGTCGGCTGCGCGAGCGGGAGAAGAAATTGCAACGGCGGCTTTTCCGAACCGAGCGCGTGCTGGTGCCAGTGGCAGGCGGGCCTGCCGGCAGTGATGCGCTGCCGGAGGATGCGGAGTCTTCGTGCGTCGTGAGGGAAGAACCTCCATCGTTGTAAGCGCAGTTTTTTCCTATGCGCCAAGGCTGCGGGGCATATCTCCGCGTCAGCCTTCAAACAACCCCGCCTCCGGCTCCACGCCCAGCCCCGGCACGGCGGGCGGCGTGAGCACGCCGCGGTTGAACTGCCACCCGCGAAACGGGTCGTCGCCGATGAGCCACGCGCCGTCGAGGTCGGCGTAGCTGGTGCGCTGCGCGATGACCGCGCCGGCCGCGATGAGCGCGCTGCTTTCGAGCATGCAGCCGACCATCATCGTTTTTTTCAGCACCTTGCCGCGCAGCACCATCCGGCGCGCGGGCGTGAGGCCGCCGCATTTCACGAGCTTGATATTGAAGCCGTCGTAAAGCGGCGCGACCCGCGGCACGTCCTCCTCCACGATGCAGCTCTCGTCCGCGATGAGCGGCAGCACCGAGCGGGCGCGCGCGATTTCGGCATCGCGCTCCGGCGGAAACGGCTGCTCGATGAAGGTGACGCGGAGCTTCCTGAGCGCTTTGGAAAGGGTGCGCAAATCCGCCGCGCCCCACGCGCAGTTGGCGTCCATCGCGAGCTGCGCCGTGGAGCGCGCGAGCACGTATTCGAGCGTGCGGAGGCTGGCTTCGGCGTCGGATTTTATTTTGATCTGCGGAAACCGCCGCATCTCCTCGAACTTCATCGCCAGCTCCTCCGCGCTCGAAAGTCCGATCGTGCAAAACGTCGGCACCGGCGCGGGCTTGCGGCTCCACATCAGCTCCGTCGCCGTGACCCCGCGCTTCCGTGCGAGCCAGTCCCACATCGCCACATCCAGCGCGCACTGCGCCGCGCGCGAGGGCGCCACCAGCTCCCAGAGCTGTCCCCATGAGGCTTCGAGGCCCGCGACGGTTTGCAAATCCAGCGCCTCCATGAACCCGCGCGCGGCCTCGATCTTTTCCATCACGCCCTCCCACGTCTCGTCGTAAAAGGCGTTTGGCGAGGCCTCGCCGTAGCCCGCGAGGCCGTCGCGCTCCAGGCGGACAAAGACATTGCGCACCTCGGTGCGCCGCCCGCGGCTGATGCGGAAGGCGTGGCGCGGGTGCAGTTCCCGGCTGACGCAGGTGAGCTTCATGGACAAAAATGGGGCACGGAAAAAATCGGGGAATCGGGGGATTCGATCTTTCCGGCGGAGGATTTCTCGAATCATTATCGGGAATCCCGCATGCCTGTTAGCCAAATTTTCGCCCGTTCCATCGGCTCGACCGTCGAAGGGCTCGGCATCCCCGCGTGCGCGAATTTTGACCTCGCCGCGGACTCCGTGCGGACAAACACCACGCTGCTCATCGGCGGCACGCACGGCGATGAACCGGCGACGGTTTTGCTGCTGGAAAGTTTTTTGCAAAGCGCCGCGTGGGCCGCGCTGGCCGCCGCGCCCGTCATCGTCCTGCCGCTCGCGAACCCTGACGGGTACAAGCGCGGCACCCGCTACAACGCGCGCGGGGTGGATCTCAATCGCAACTGCGGCTGCAACTGGAGCGCCGACAGCGACGAACCGCCCGGCCCAGCACCGTGGTCCGAGCCGGAGTCGCGCGCCCTGCGCGATTTCATCCTCGCGCGCCGTCCGGCGAAAATCGTGAGCCTCCACTGGGCGCTCGCCGAACTCGACGCCGACGGCCCGCAATCCACCGCGCTCGCCCAGGCCATGTGGGCCGCGCTCGACGAAACCGCGCGCCGCCCGTACCGCCTCCGCGTCACCGAACTCGGCCGCGGCCAGCGCCGCCTCCAGCAGACCTACGCCATCTGCCCTGGCTCCCTCGGCCAGTGGTGCGGCTACGGCCTCACCTACCCGGACGGCTCTGCGCCCGCGATGATCACCCTCGAGCTTCCGTACGATCCGCACGCTGAAAGCCGTCCGGACGAACTCGCTGACGAACACCTCCCTGAGCTGCGCGCCCTGTGGCAGCGCGACTCCGCCGGCTATCTGCGCGCCGTCGAGCCCGGCGTCCACGCCATGCTCACCGCCGCCTGCCTTTTCTAAAAAACCATGGTCGAAATCCGCATCCAATACCTCGGCGACCTGCGCTGCGAAGCCGCGCATGGTCCCTCCCAAACCACGCTCCTCACCGACGCCCCGGTCGATAACCACGGACGCGGCGAATCCTTTTCGCCCACCGACCTCGTCGCCACCGCGCTCGGCACTTGCATCGTCACCACGATGGGCATCTTCGCGCAGCGCCACGGCATCGAGCTGCGCGGCGCGAAAATCACCGTGCAAAAAGAGATGACCTCCGTGCCCACGCGCCGCATCGCCCGCCTCGCGTGCGAGCTGACACTGCCGCTCCCACCCACGCATCCGCACCGCGCCGCGCTGGAGCGCGCCGCCCTCACCTGCCCTGTCCACCAGAGCCTGCACCCGGACGTGGACGCGCCGATTCATTTCATCTGGGCGGGAAGCTGAGTCCTGTTTCCGAACACTGGCGCAATTTGATTTCAAAAGAGAGTGTCATCCCGAGCGGAGCGCCGGCGGAAAGGCGGGCGAAACGGAGTCGAGGGACCTCGGCGGTTCGTTCAGGCTTCGCACGTTATTG
>JAYVNN010000144.1:0-16765 GCA_043758435.1 Chthoniobacter sp. | reverse complement strand
GACCCGCGCGAAGTCGCCGCCTCCGAGTTCAACCTCAACTACATCGGCCTCGACGGAAACATCGCCTGCCTCGTCAACGGCGCGGGCCTCGCGATGGCGACGATGGACATCATCCAGTTCGCCGGCGGCAAGCCCGCGAACTTCCTCGATGTCGGCGGCGGCGCAACGAAAGAGCAGGTCACCGCGGCGTTCAAAATCATCCTCAGCGACCCCGCGGTGAAAGGCATCCTCGTGAATATTTTCGGCGGCATCATGGACTGCGATGTCATCGCCCACGGCATCCTCGCCGCCGCGAAAGAAACCGGCCTTTCCATCCCGCTCGTCGTCCGCCTCGAAGGCAACAACGTCGCCGCCGGCAAAGCCACGCTCGCCGCCAGCGGCCTCGCCATCATCGCCGCCGACGACCTCGCCAACGCGGCGAAGAAGATCGTCGCGGCGGTGAAAAAGGCGGCGTAAAATTTTCCCGATGAATGCCACCGAAATCACTCCGCTCGAACCCGGCGAACTGCACCTCGGCGGCCCGGCGTGGCGAGCCGCGGAAGCGCAGGGGCATGACATGAGCTTGATCATCGCGACCCTGCGCATGCCGGTCGCTGAACGTCTGCGCCAGCACGACCTCGCGTTGAATAGTGCGCTCAGCTTGCGCGAAGCTTTTGTCCAACAATATGGCCGGCCAGGAGAATCTGATCACGCGGCTCATTGAGCATGGCGTGGAGTTCGTGATCGTCGGGGGCTATGCCGCCGTCATTCACGGCGCAGCGTGCGTCACCTTGGATCTTGATGTCTGCGCGCCGTGCTCTGCCGACGATACCGAAAACCTCGCCAAGCTGCACGCCGCGCTCGCGGATTTGCACCCCATTCATCGCATAAGCATGGACAGACGCGCCTTCGTTTTTCCGCCGCGCAATCGGGAGGAAACCGGCAACCTTTACCTCCAGACGGACTTGGGACAGCTCGATGTCCTCGGTGCCATTGAACTGGGTGATTTCGCCTTTGTCCGTGCGCACAGCCTCCCGGTCCGATACGCGTCCGGCGAATACCGCCTGCTCGACTGCCCCACGCTCATCCGCAGCAAGCAGACCACCGGCCGGCCCAAGGATTTGCTCGTCGCCGAACAGCTCGCCGCCATTCTCGAAGCCCGCCAAAACCTCGCATGAAAATCTCCGAAATCGCCTTCACCGGAATTCCCGTCACCGACATCGTCCGCGCCCGCGCTTTTTACGAAGGCGCGCTCGGCCTCAAGCCGACGATGGAATCGGCCGGCGGCATGTGGATCGAGTATGACATCGGCGCGGCGACGCTCGGGATCGGCAGTTACGGGGAGCAGTGGCAGCCTTCACCGCAGGGCACATGCGTTGCGCTGGAAGTCGATGACGTCGATGCGGCGATCGCACATTTGCAAGCGAACGGCGTGACGATTTTCATGGCCCCGATGGATTCGCCGGTTTGTCGCTTCGCGATGATTTGCGATCCCGACGGCAACAAAATCATCATCCACAAACGCCACGCGCACTAAACCTCCGCCCTCCGACTTCCGATTTTCCCCAAATGGCCATCCTCGTCACACCCACCACCCGCATCCTCGTCCAAGGCATCACCGGCGACTTTGGCTCGCGCCACGCGCGCCTCTCGCTCGACTACGGCACGCAGCTCGTCGCCGGCGTCACGCCGGGCAAGGGCGGGCAGGTCTTTGAACACGGCGTGCATCGCGTGCCGATCTTCGACACCGTGGCCGAAGCCGCGCGCGCCACCGGTGCCACGGTCAGCACCATTTTCGTCCCGCCGCCTTTTGCCGCCGACGCCATCCTGGAGTGCGTGGATGCCGGGCTCGCGCTCGCCGTCGCCATCACCGAAGGCATCCCGGTCAATGACATGGTGCGCGTGAAATACGCCATGCAGGGCGCGCCGACGCGGCTCATCGGGCCAAACTGCCCCGGCCTCGTCACGCCCGGCACCGGCGAGAAATCGCACGGCGGCTGCCGCATCGGCATCGCGCCGGGATACATCCACAAAAAGGGCAACGTGGGCGTCGTCTCGCGCAGCGGCACGCTGACTTACGAGGCCGTGTGGCAGCTCACCTCGCGCGGTTTTGGGCAGAGCACCTGCGTCGGGATCGGCGGCGACCCGGTCAATGGCACGAACCACACCGATGTGCTGAAGATGTTCAACGATGATCCCGAGACCGAGGCCATCATCATGATCGGCGAAATCGGCGGCGACGCGGAGGAGCAGGCGGCAGCTTGGGCGGCGGCGAATTGCAAAAAGCCGATTGCCGCTTTCATCGCCGGAGCGACTGCGCCGCCCGGACGCCGCATGGGTCACGCGGGAGCCATCGTCTCTGGTGGAAAGGGCACTGCCGCTGGCAAGATCGAAGCGCTCAAAGCGGCGGGCATCGCCATCGCCGAGACGCCCTCCGTCATGGCCGACACGCTGCTGCGGCACTGGGGCAAGGCGTGATTTTGCGGTGCAGCTACCCGCCGCTGCCCACGTACTCCGCGGAGTAGTTGTCAAACTTCGCCGTCTGCCCCACGGCGGGCGTGACGGCGACATCATAGACATCGTTGGTGGCGAGGGCTTCGGACTGGGTGTCCCAGATCATCACGGTTTTTTTCGCCTGCGGTGGCGCTTCCTTACTGCGCACGGTATCGACAGCGATGTAGCGCACTTTCTTTTTTTTGAGGACGACCTTTTTCTCGGGCGGGAGCTTTTTGTAATAAGTCGTGGCGCGCACGGTCGCGACCTGGATCTGCTCCTTCGTGGCCTTGTGCCGGATGAGCATGGTCTGCGTCTGGATGATGCGCGACAAATCCATCGCGCCGAGGACTTCCGCGCCGCTGCCGAGGAGGGCGCAGCAGGCGAGGACGGAGGTGAGTTTGCGGACGGGCGTGTTCATGGGGATGAAGGGTGGGAGCCTAGCCGCCGGAGCCGACGTATTCGGCAGAGTAGGTGTCAAACTTCGCGGTGGAGCCGACGGACGGCGTGCTCTGCACGTCATAGACGTTGTTGCCGGCGACGCTCTCGGACTGCGTATCCCAGACCATCACGGCCTTCTTTGCTTTCGGCGAAGTGTGCTCGTCCTTCTCGGTGTCCACGGCGATGTAGCGCACATGCTTTTTCTTGAGCGCGATTTTTTTCTCCGGCGAAAGGCGGCCGTAATAAACACGCGCGCGCTGCTCGGCGATCTTGCGCTGGCGTTCGGTGGCCTGGTGTTTGGCGATGATGTAGGCGGTCATCCCGACGACCGCGCCGGTGGCTGCGCCAATGGCGATGCTCTCGCCAGTGCTCATGCCCGCGGCCCGCGCGAGGCCGCCGGCGAGGATGCCCGCGCCGCTGCCGAAGACAGCGGCGTTTTCGCCGGGCGTCATGTTTTCGCAACCCGCGACGAGCAGGGCGATGGAGGTGGTGAGGGCGATGACGGGAGTCGTGCGGGAGTTCATGGTTTTGGGTGTAGTGGGTGAAAGGGCGGACGGCAAGGAAATGTCGCGTCTGGACAGGCGTGGGCGGCGGCCGCTCAGGGCGCGGTGAAAGGCACGCTGTGCTTGCGGCACCAGTCCACGGCGCGCTCGTCGCCGGCCTCGGCGGATTTGCGGTACCAAGCCTGCGCTTGCAGGCCGTTTTTGGTGGTGCCGAGGCCCTGGTCGAGGCATTGCGCGTAGTTGAACATGCTGAAGCTGTCGCCGCCGCGCGCGCCTTTTTCAAACAGCTCCGCGGCCTTCTTCGGGTTGGCCGCGGGCACGCCGTTGCCGGTCATGTAGAGGGCGCCGAGCTTGCCCAGCGCGCGGTAGTTTTTCCGCTCGGAGGCGCGGGTGAAAAGCTGGAAGGCCTCGGCGAAATCCACCTTCACGCCGGTGCCATGCGTGTAGCAGTCGCCGAGGAGGTTCATCGCCCGCGTGTCGCCGGCGTCCGCGGCTTCGCGCGCGAGTTCGGCCCCGCGCTTTTCGTCTTTGGCCGGCAGTCCGCGGCCCGTGAGGTAGCAGCGGGCGAGGGCGAATTTTCCGCCCACGTCGCCTTTGTCCGCGGCGGACTGGAAATTCTGCGCGGCTTTGGCGTAGTCGGGTTTGTTGCCGCCAAAGCCGGTTTCGAGGAGGAAGCCGGCCTGCGCGAACGCGTTGGCGTCGCCCTTCGCGCTCGCGGCGGTGAACCATTTGTAGGCGGTCTCGGGCTCGCGGTCGCGCAGGCTGTCGCCGATGAGCAGCATCGCGGAGAGGATGTCGAGCTGCGCGGCTTCCATGATCTGCGCGCGCATGCCGGTGAACTCCTCGAACGTGATCGGACTCGGCCGGTCGCGCAGGTGGTTGAGCAAAGTTTCGAGATGGTTTTTCCCGACGGGCGATTCGGGGTACTCGTGCGCGATGGCGAGCCACGCATCGAGCGAGGGTTCGTAGTCGCCCTTTTCCTCGAGCGCCTGCGCCTTGGCGACGCGGCTCTTGAGCATGTCCTGGCGCGTGGGCGGGGCCGGGGTCGCGGGCGGCGGCGCGGGTGTGGCGGGCGGCGGGGTGCTCAGCGCGGGCGTGGCGTAGCGGGGCGGCGGAGTGTCGTCGGTGGCGACCTTCGGCGGGTCGTCGGATTTGAGTTCGCTGTGGTCGGTGCGCGGGTTCGCGCCGCCGTTTTCGGCCACGTCTTTTCCGCCCGTTTTGTGCAGGGCAAAGTACCCGCCTGCCCCGAGCACGATGGCGGCGGCGGCAAAGGCGAGGAGCGCGACCGGCGCTTTCTTTTTCCGCAGCGGCGGCGCGACCGGCGCAGCGGCGCGGGCGGGAGATTTCGCCACGACCGGCGCGGGTGACGCGACGACCGGCGGCGCGTGCGCTTCGTGCCGCCGCACTTGCAGCCCATCGAGCTGGCCGAGCGCGGCGCAAAATTCCTGCGCGCTGGCAAAGGAGCGCGCCGGGTCGAGCGCGCAGCGCAGCACCTCATTGCCCTCCTCGGACAGCGTGGCCAGCGGCGTGTAGCGCGGCACCGCCGCCGTGCCGAGCGCGACCGGCGAGAGCGTGCCGCCGAGCAGCTCGTAGCCGAGCGCGGCGAGCGACTGGATGTAGCGCGGGCGCACGTCCACGCCCTCGCCTTTCCCGCCCGCCGGCCCCGCGACCACAGTCTGCGCGCCCGCCCACGTCTGCGAGGTCGCGAGGTCGCCTTTGAAACCCAGCGGGTAGAGCTTCACCCCAAACGCCGGCCAGTCCGCGAGCGGCGCGCGGAGCAGCGCGGTTTTTTCCACCGGCTGCGGAAAATGGAGGAAGACCTGGTGCAGCCCAAACTCCAGCCCGCCGAGCCCGAGCCCGAGCGCGTGATCCACGCCCGCCGCCGCCTGCCGCAGCAGCGCGAGCGTTTCGTCCGCCTCGAGTTCGCGCCGCGCGCGCAGCAGCTCGAGCAGGGAAAAACCCTCCGTCCATTCGAGCGCGATGAAGCTCGCATGCTCGATGGTTTCAAAATCGAAAACGCCGAGCAGATTCGCGTGCTGCACGGGCTTGAGCTTTTCCACCTCGTGCTCCAGCGCCGTGCAGGCCGTGGCGTCGGTCAGAAAATCCGGGCGCAGCACGAGGATGCGCACATCGCGCTGGCGCTCGGGATCCGTGGCGCGGAAAGCCCGCCCGGCATTCGTCTCGCCGAGCACTTCCTTGATCCGGTAGTGCCCCGCGAGCGTCACGCCGACCTCGAACCGCGTCTCGCCCGGACGCACCGAAGCCGTTTCCAAAAGCGTGTCGAAATTCTCCTCGTCCGCCGCCGCCGCGCCCGCCGAAGCCGGCGCGGACCGGCTCTGTTCGAGCGCGTCCTCGATCGCCTTGCGGAGTTCGTTCGGCGTTTGAAAGCGGTCGTCGGGATCTTTCTCCAGCATCTTCCGCAGCACGTCGGCCACGGCTTGCGGGAGGTTTTCCATCTTCTCGAAAGGCGGCGGCTTCGAGAGATGCTGGCTCATCACCTGCGCCATCGAGCCCGCGAACGGCGCCTGTCCCGCGAGCATGTACCAGAGCGTGATGCCGAGCGAATAGATGTCCGAGCGCACATCGATTTCCTTTTCCTCGAGCTGCTCCGGGCTGGCGAAATGCGGCGTGCCCACAAAGCCGCCCAAGCTCAGCGAGGCCATGTCTTCGCCCTCGCCGACGAGCGAAGTTTTCGCGAGGCCGAAGTCGATCACCTTCGCCACGATCTCATCGTCCTCGCGCACCAGCATGAGGTTCGCCGGCTTGATGTCGCGATGCACCAGCCCCTGCGCCGCCGCCGCATTCAGCGCCCGCGCGACCTGCGCGGTGATCGTCAGCGCCATGAGCGGCGCGAGCGGCCCCTGCCGCTTGATGAGCGCCTCCACGGTTTCGCCGTCGATGAATTCCATCGCGTAAAACCAAGTGTCGCCCTCCGTCCCGAGATGGAAAACCGACGCCACATTCCGATGCCTCAGCTTGGCCGCCGACCGCGCCTCGCGCACGAACCGCTGCCGCGCCACCTCGCTGTTCAGGTAGGTCGCATTGATGACTTTCAGCGCGACGGTGATGCGCAGGCTCGTGTCAAACGCCTTGTAGGTAATGCCCATCGCGCCGCGCCCGAGTTCGTAAAGCGAACCGTCGTCACGGGTCTGAACTTCGTAGTGGTCGAAAATGGCGGCCTCGGGCATGAATGTTTCTTACGGATGCAAAGGGCGTGCGAGAACGTGAGAAGTTGCAGTTTTTTACCGCCGCACGCAATCTGCAACCCGCAAACCGCCAGAACCCATGGGAGCGAAACTCAAGATCCAACCCGCCACCGCTGATCCTTTCGAGGTCGGCATCGGCAACACTGCGTCCATCGGCCGCACGCGCGAGAATACCGTCTGCCTCAGTTTCTGCCCGCTCGTCTCCCGCCAGCACGCGCTCATCCGCTGCCACAATGGCTGGCAGTACCAGCTCATCGACCTCGGCAGCCGGAATGGCACCTACGTGAATGACGAGCGCGTGGTCATGCCGGTCACGCTCAAAGACAGCGACAGAATCCGCATCGCCGACAACCAGATGGTTTTCGTCGAGCACGACGACGAGCCCGGCAGCGACACCAACGCGATGACCATGGTCGGCAGCGTGGATCATTCCGTGGTCGAGGCGCGGCCCGTGGCGCTGCTCGTCTGCGACATCCGCGGCTTCAGCACGATGTCGGAAAAAATCTCCGGCGAAGACATGGCGCAGGCCCTCGGCGCTTGGTTCCGCGAGACCGGCAACATGGTCGCGCAGACCGCGGGCACGATCGACAAGTTCATCGGCGACGCCATGCTCGCGTACTGGGGCGCGGTGGGCCGCGGCAACTCCGACTGCGGCACCGCTTTTGCCTCCGCGAAAAGGATGCTCGCCCTCGCCGACTCCCGCACCTGGCCCAACGGCGAGCATTTCAAAATCGCCATCGCCCTCCACTACGGCCGCGTGACGTGCAGCAATGTCGGCGTCTCCGCCGCGCGCGATGCGACGATCATCGGCGACGCCGTGAACACCGTCTTCCGCCTCGAGGCGCTGTCGAAAGAACTCGGCCAGCGCGTGCTCATGTCCGGCGATTTCGCCGAGCAGATGCCCGATATGAAAAAATTCACCGACCTCGGCGACCGCACGCTCAAAGGCAAGGCGCAGACGGTGCGCGCGTACGGGCTGGTGGAGTAGCCGGCGCGGTTAAAACGCGCGGCTGCGATTCTTCGGGTTCACGCCAGCACGTCGCGGATGACGTGCCCATGCACATCCGTGAGCCGTCGCTCGATGCCGTTGTGGTAAAAGCTGAGCCGCTCGTGGTCGAGGCCGAGCAGGTGCAGGATCGTGGCGTGGAGGTCGTAGATGGTCGTGATGTTTTCCGTGGCCTGATAGCCGAACTCATCCGTCGCGCCGTAGCTGAACGCGCGCTTCACCCCTGCGCCTGCGAGCCAGACGGTGAAGCCTTTCGGATTGTGGTCGCGTCCATTCGCGCCTTTTTGAAATGTCGGCATCCGGCCAAATTCGGTGACGAAAACGACGAGCGTGTCGGCGAGCAGACCGCGCTGTTTGAGATCGCGCAGCAGCGCGGCGCAAGGCTGGTCGAGGATCGGGCCGTGCTTGTCGTATTGCTCCTTGAGCGTCTTGTGGCCGTCCCAGTTTCCGACGCCCTCGCCCATCGCATATGAGCCGTTGAAAAGTTGCACGAACCGCACGCCGCGCTCCAGCAGCCGCCGCGCGAGGATGCAGTTCTTCGCAAAGCCGGCCTTCGTTTTGTTCGCCGAATCATCCGCACCATAGAGCGCGAGCGTCGCCGCGTTTTCCTTGGAAAAATCGCTCACCTCCGCCGCCGCGAGCTGCATCTGCGCGGCGAGTTCGTAGCTCGCGATGCGCGCGGCGAGATCGCCGTCGCCGGGATGCTGCGCGAGGTGCGCGTCGTTCAGCTTTTTCAAAAAGTCGCGCGTCGAAAGATCGGCGGCCTCGCTGATGGAAGCAGGCCGCACAAGATTCGCGATCGGCTTGTCGGCATTGAACGGCGTGCCCTGATACACCGCCGGCAGAAACGCCGACGCCCACTGCCGCGACCCGACCTGCGGCACGCCGCGCGGGTCGGGAATCGCCACGAACGCGGGCAACTCCTGATTCTCCGTGCCGAGCGCGTAGCTCACCCACGCGCCCATGCTCGGGAAGCCGTCGAGCGTGTAACCCGTGGCCATCTGGTTTTCCGCCGGGCCGTGTGTGTTCGACTTCGCCGTCATCGAGTGGATGAAGCACATCTCGTCCGCAAGTTCCGCGAGATTCGGCAGCAGATCGCTCACCATTTTCCCGCTCTGCCCGCGCGGTTTGAAATCCCACAGCGGCTTGATGAGGTTGCCGTTCTCGCCTTGGAAAGTGACGAGCTTTTCACTGCCCGGCATCGGCGTGTCGTGCCGTTTCACCAGCTCCGGTTTGTAGTCGAACGTGTCCACATGCGAGAGCGCGCCCGAGCAAAAGATGAGCACCACGCGCTTCGCCCGCGGCGGAAAATGCGACGCGCGCGGCGCGTACGGATGTGACGGGTCGATGAGCGGACGGATCGGCGATTTGCCCTCCTCCGCGAGCAGTGAGGAGAGCGCGATGCCGCCCAGCCCCGTGCCACCCCAGCGGAGAAAATCGCGGCGGCTGAGCAGATGACGTCCGGCGTGGGAAAGCAGCGGGTGATTCATGAGTCAGTGAACGGTGATGAACTCGTTCGCGTTGTAGAGCGCGCGGCAAAAAATCGGGAGGCCGTGTTCGGCGATGAGCTTTTGGGCGGCGACGATCTCATCGGCGTTCGGGTCGCGATTGAGGGCGAGCTGAAAGGCGCGGCGGATTTGCGCGGGGCAATCGTCGCCAGCGTCGCGCTGGAGCCGCTCGGCGAGGAAGCGGGACTGCTCGATGATGAATTCGCTGTTGAGGAGATTGAGCGCCTGAAGCGGCGTGGTGCTGGCGTTGCGCTTCGGCTGGGCTTGCCCGGCGTCGGGGCAGTCGAACGCGCCGAAGAGCGTGTCGAGTTCCACGCGCGGTTTGTTTTGGTAGATCATGCGGCGGAAATCGTCGGGCGTGAATTTCGTCTTCGTCGCATAGATCTTCACGTAGTTCGTGTTTGCGTCGAAGAGGTCAAAGCCCGGCCCGCCCATGCGCAGATCGAGCTTTCCGCTCACGGCGAGGATGGTGTCGCGCAGCGGCTCGGCTTCGAGACGGTGCGGTGGGAAGCGCCAGAGCAGGCGGTCGCTGGCGTCGAGCGTCGCGGCTTTTGCATTCGGCGCGCTCGATTGGCGGTACGCCGCGCTCGTCACGATGAGCCGTTGCATCTGCTTCACACTCCAGCCGCGTGCGACGAATTCACTCGCGAGCCAGTCGAGCAATTCGGGATGCGTGGGCCGCGCGCCGTTGAGGCCGAAGTCGCTCGGCGTATCCACGAGGCCCGTGCCGAAGTGGTAATGCCAGACCCGGTTCACAAGCACGCGCGCGGTCAGCGGGTGCTGCGGGTCGGCGATCCAATTCGCGAGCGCGAGGCGGCGCTGCTGCTCAGGCGTGTCGGCGGGCAGAGTGAGCTTCGCACCGAACTCCGCGAGTGCCGCGGGTGCGACGATTTCCTTCGGCTGCATCGGGTCGCCGCGGTGCAGGCGGGGCGTGGGCGGTGGCTGCGCAAATGTGCCCGCATACGCGAGCGGCGCGGCGGTGAGCTTTGCGATTTTCGTTTCGAGTTCGCGGCGCTCGGTGTCGAGCTTCGCGGCCTGCGCGCGCTGTTCGGCGGTGAGCGCGGGCGTGTCCCATTCGGCACGCGGGGCGGTGTCGGCTTTGAAAGGCGCGCGGTCGTTCGAGTTCGCGACCACATGCCACGTCGCGCCGTCTTCGCTCACTTCGATAACGTAACGGATCGCGAGGCGATCCCCGTATTTTTCCTCGCGGTCGCGGCCCCAGACGATGCGCGAGATTTTCTCCGGCTGCGCCAGCTCCAACTCGACCCAGCCGCGGCCAGCGGTGTTGGAAATCCAACTTTGCCCGTTGCCGTATTGGCCGTCGTTGAAATGCGCGAGCTGGTGCTTCGGATCGCCGGCGTAATCGCCGGACGATGTCGCTTTCGCACCGGGCGCGACGTTGCGCCCGTCTTCTGTCCACAGTTCCAGTTCGTCGATGCAGGGCTCAGAACCGTTGTTGGTTTCTATCGCGATAAAGCGCATGCGTTTCACCAAGACCGGCGCGATGTGCTCAATGTTGCGCCGCGCGTTCACCTTCGCGCGGCGCGGCTCGTTCGCCTCGGGCTGCGCGAGTGGCGTGAAGCTTTCCAGCGCCGCGTCGATCTCCGCGAGGTGCGGACGCAGCGCCGCGGCCTCGTGTTGGCGTGCGGAGTCGTCATGCCCGCGCAAGGCGCGCTCGCCGTGCCGCACGCCCGCGAAGCACGCGACCATCGCGTAGTAGTCGGTCTGCGCGATGGGATCGAACTTGTGATTGTGGCAGCGCGCGCAGTTCACCGTGAGTCCGAGAAACGCGCTGCCCGTCGTGCCGACCATGTCGTGCAATTCGTCGGCGCGCTGCTGCGCGGTGAGCCCGGGGTCGGGCGATTTCACGCGATCCCACGGCCCGCCGACGATGAAGCCCGTGGCCTCATCCGCGCCGAGCGCATCGCCCGCGAGCTGCTCGCGGATGAACTGGTCGTAAGGCTTGTCGTCGTTGAACGCACGGATGACGTAATCGCGATAGCGCCACGCATTCGGGCGCGGCTGATTGGTCTCGAAGCCGTCGCTTTCCGCGAAGCGCACGACATCGAGCCAGTGCCGCGCCCAACGTTCGCCGTAGCGCGGTGAGGCGAGGAGCGAGTCCGCGAGCGCGGCGATGGCAAATGGCAAATGGGCGATGGCAGATTGGCAGAAGCGTTCCATTTCCTCGGACGATGGCGGGAGGCCGGTGAGGTCGAAGTACATTCGACGGCAAAGGGTGGGCGCATCGGCCTCGGGCGACATCGCCAGTCCTTTCTCCGCGAGCTTTGCGTTGATGAGGGCGTCGATGGGATTTCCGCTTTCCGGGACAGCAGGTCGCTTCACCGGCTGAAACGCCCAGTGCGTCTTGCGCGGATCGTTTGCGCCGTCGTCGGGCCACGCTGCGCCCTGGTCGATCCACGCGCGGAGCAGGCCGATTTGTTCGGCGGTGAGGGGGTCGCCTTTCGACGGCATTTTCACATCGGGATCGAGCCCGGCGACGAAATGAATCAGCGGACTCTCCGCGCTTTTTCCGGGCCGGATGTTCGGCGCGTAATTGTCGCCGCCGTGCAGTGCGGCGTCTTTCACATCGAGCCGGTAGCCGCCCTTCTGCTTTTCCGCGCCGTGGCATTTCACGCAGCTTTTTTCGAGCAGCGGGCGGATGTCCTGCGCGAAATCCACCGGGCGCGCGGCGGGCGGCGGGAGCTTGGAAACATCAGGCTCTGCGGCCCCCAGCGTCGGCCCGCCGAGCAGCGTCGCGAGCAGCAGGGCGCGGATTTTCATGCGAGCACGGCGTCGATGACTTCGCCATGCACGTCGGTCAGGCGGCGGTTTGCGCCGTTGTGGCGAAAGGTGAGCCGCTCGTGGTCGATGCCGAGCAGGTGCAGGACGGTGGCGTGAAAATCATACGTGGACGCGGCGGCGTGCTCGGCTTTCCAGGACCAAGCATCGCTCGCGCCGTGGGCGATGCCGGGCTTCACGCCGGCCCCGGCCATCCAGCCGGTGAAAGTGCCGCCGTTGTGATCGCGCCCCACACCGCCCTGCGCGAAAGGCATGCGGCCAAACTCGGTGTTCCAAAGGACGAGCGTGTCGTCGAGGAGGCCGCGCGACTTGAGATCGCGGAGCAGCGCGGCCACGGGTTTGTCGGTCGCGGCGCACATCGGCGGGAGTTCTTTTTCGATGCTCGCGTGGTTGTCCCAGTTGTTCGTCGGACCGCCCGCGCCGCTCCAGACCTGCACGCAGCGGACGCCGCGCTCGATCATCCGGCGCGCGATGAGGCAGCGGCGTCCGAAGTCTGCGGTCACGGGTTCGTCGAGGCCGTAGAGCGCGCGGGTGGCGGCGGTTTCGCCGGTGAGATCGAAGACGGCGGGCGCGCTGAGCTGCATTTTCGCGGCGAGGGCGTAGGCGCGGATGCGGCCGTCGAGCCGCTGGTCGCCGTCGTTCGCGGCGAGGTGCGCGCGGTTCATTTTTTCGAGAAGCGCGAGGCCGTCGCGCTCGGCGTCGGGCGTGATGTAGCGCGCGCTTTCCGCCGCGCGGAGATGTGCGATGGGCTCGGGCGCGGCGGTCTGGATGACCGTGCCCTGATGCGTGACCGGCAGAAATCCGGCGCTGAAATTTCCGAGCTGATTGTAGGGCAGGCCCTTCGTGTCGGGCAGCACGACGAAGGCGGGCAGTTCGTCGGTGAGCCGACCGAGTCCGTAGCTGAGCCACGCGCCCATGCTCGGAAATCCGGGGAGCAGAAAGCCCGTGTTCATCATGTAGCTCGCGGGGCCGTGGACATTCGTTTTCGACTGCATGGCCATGAGAAAAGCGAGGTCGTCCACGCACTCCGCGGTGTGCGGCAGGAGGCTGCTGACCCAGCGCCCGCTCGCGCCGTGCTGGCGGAAATCGAACATCGGTTTCAACACTTTGCCGGGCTCGCTCGTCGGGGCTTCGACGTGCGCGCTGGCCCCCGGATCGAAGGTCTCGCCGTGGCGCTTCACGAGTTCGGGTTTGAAGTCGAAAAGATCCATCTGGCTCGCGCCGCCATTCATGAAAAGCTGGATCACCCGGCGCGCTTTCGCGCGATGGTGCAGGCCGCCGTTCAAGTCGGCAAGTGGCTCGGCGAGCGCGTCGGATTCGCCGAGCAGTTGCGCGAGGGCGATGCCGCCGAGGCCGCCGGCCATCGTGGAGAAAAAGTCGCGGCGTCCGAGATTGGGAGTGGGGCCGGGGCAGCGGGGCATGGTCAGTTGAGGAAAACGAACTCGTTGGAATTCAAAATCACGCGGCAGAGATTGGCGAGGCCGTGCTGCTGCGCGTACGTGGCGAATTCGGTTTGCTCGGCGGGTGTGGGTGCGCGACCGAGGGCGAGCTTGCAGGCGATTTTGATTTGGGCATCGAGATCGGGCGCCGACTTCTGCACGCGCTCGGCGAAAAGCTGGGCATGGCGGGTGAGGAAGGCGCTGTTCCAAAGCGCGAGCGCCTGCTGCACGGTGACGCTCGCGTTGCGCGCGGGGGCGAGTTGGTCGCCGGCGGGGCAGTCGAGGGCGTCCATGAAGGGATCGGGCAGCGTGCGGAAGAGGAAGCGATAGACGCTGCGCCGCCGGCCCGCGGCGGAGTTCACGTCGAACTTTGCGTAATCCACGCGCTGGGTGACGTGGATGCCGGGCTGCAAATCGAACTGGCGATCCGACTGACCACCCGCGCGGAGATCGAGCTGGCCGGAGATCGCGAGCACGGTGTCGCGGATGGATTCGGCGTCGAGGCGCGTGCGGTTCATGTGCGCGAGAAAGATGTTGTCAGCGTCGGCGTCGCCATTTTTCGCGGTGCTCTGCCGATACGTGGCGCTGGTGACGATGAGGCGATGCAGCGCTTTCAACGATCCGTGCGCCTCGTCGCGAAACCAGACGGCGAGCCAGTCGAGCAGCTCGGGATGCGAGGGTGCTGCGCCCATGTGGCCGAAGTCATTCGGCGTGGCGACGAGCCCGCGGCCAAAGTGGAGATGCCAGACGCGATTCACGATGGAGCGCCACGTCAGCGCGTTCTCCGGCGCGGTGAGCCAGTGCGCGAGCGCGGCTCGGCGCGCGCCTTCGTCGGCGGTGGAGGCGAAGCGCGCAGGCAGCGCGGCGAGGCAGGAGAGCGCGCCGGGTTCGGCGGCTTCGCGCGGCTGGTTGATTTCGCCGCGATTCAGTCGAAAGATCGGGCGCGGGCCGCCGGACGGTTTCAATGCGCCGTCGGGCTCGAATTCGCTCGCGGCGGCATAGACGAGCGACGGAGCGGGCAGCGCGGCGAGATCGCGTGCGATTTTTTCTTTCAGCAAAAACGCCGCGAGCACCGCGCGCTGATCGTCGGTGCGCTCGGTGCTCGCGAGGATCGTCGCGATTTCCGGCGGCACGCCGGCGAGCCTCGCGCCATCGGTGCGCTCGAGGTCTGCGACTTCGTGCTGCGTTTCCGCGGCGAGCAGGATCGTGCGGTCGCCGCGTTCCGCCGCGCTTTTAAGCCGTAGCAGGTGCTGCCGGCGCGCGTGGATTTGCGGGTCGGCGTCGTAGGCGCGGTTCGCGCGATCGACGCCGGCGAAGACGGCTTGCAGCGCGTAGTAGTCGCGCTGCGGGATGGGATCGAATTTGTGATCGTGGCAGCGCGCGCAATGGACGGTCGTGCTCGTGAAAGTGGCCATGACCGTGGTGAGCATGTCGTCGCGGTCGAGGTAGCGGGCGATCTGCCGGTCGCGGGTGTCCTCGCGGATGTCGCGCAGCGAGCTTTCATCCCACGGGCCGGCGGCGAGAAAGCCGAGCGCGACGGTGGCCTGCGGATCGTCGGGAAAAAGCACGTCGCCCGCGACCTGCTCCTCGACGAAACGTGCGTAGGGTTTGTCGGTGTTGAAGGCGGCGATCAGGTAGTCGCGGTACGGCCACGCATTTTCGCGGATGCGGTCCTGGTCGTTGCCGTGGGTCTCGGCGAAATGCGCGGCGTCCATCCAGTGCCGCGCCCAGCGTTCGCCATACTGCGGGCGGGCGAGGAGCGAGTCCACGAGAGAGGCGATGGCCGATGGCAAATGGGCAATGGAAGATGGCGGGCTGCCGAGGGCCGATTGGCAGAAGTGCTCGACTTCCTCGGGTGTGGGCGGGAGGCCGGTGAGGTCGAAAGTCAGGCGGCGGATGAGGGTGCGGGGGTCGGCTTCCGGCGCCGGCGCGAGGCCGTTTTCCGCGAGCTTGGCGCGGATGAAGGCGTCGAGGGGATTGGCGGGCTGAGGGGCGGAGGGAAGCGCGGGGACGGCGGGGTGCGCGAGCGGCTGAAACGCCCACCAGTTTTCCTTTTTTCCCGCCGTGTCCTCCGCGGCGGCGAGCGCGGAAAAAAGCAGGAGCGCGGTGAGGATGGGTGGTTTCATCTCGGGGGACGGCGGGTTCACCCGCGAGGATGAGCGCTCATTAGAGCACGCGGGAAATAGTTTCGCGCGGCCGCGCGGGTGGGGAAGCTGGCAGCTTCCCCTACAGCGGCAGCGGCAGCGATTGCGGCTGCCGACGGCGACGGGCGAGCAGGCTGCGCGAGGCGCTCAGGAGCAGGGCGAGTGAGCCGGGCTCGGGGACGGTGGCGACGCCGCCGAACGCGCCGTCTTTTTCCGGCACGGAGGCGAAGGGCAGGCCGTCGCCGAAGGTGACTTCCACGCCGTCGGCGATGGTCAGCGAGGCGAGGGTCTGGCGGGCGTAGAAGCTCACCGCGGCGTTGGCGGCGACGGTGGAGGAGCCGGTGCCGAGAGGCGTGTAGAGATTGGTGGCGCAGCCGGAGGTGGTGAGGGCGGCGTAGGTCTGGGTGCCGCTGATGTTGAGCACGCCGGCACCGGTTTTTTCCAGCGATGTGCCGGCGAGGCTGCTGCTGGCATTGAGCGTGACGGTCAAGCCGGCGGTGTCGATTTTGCCGCCGCCGCTGCCGAGGGTGAAAGCGCGCGCGCTGGTGACCGGGCCGCCGGCTTGCAGGGTCGCGGCGTTGCTGCTGGTCACGGCGTTGCCGGTCGCGCCGAGGGCGGCGTCGGCGTTGATGTTGAGGATGCCGCCGATGACGCTGGTGCCGCCGGTGTGGGTGTTGACGCCGGTGAGCGAAAGTTTGCCCGCGCCGTCTTTGGTGAGGGTGAAAGTGCCGCCGTTGAAAGTCGTGCCCGCGCCATCGACGGTGCCGCCGTTGATGTCGTAGCGGCCCACGCCGCCGATGCTCGTGTCGCCCGCGAGGGTGACGCTGCGGTAGATGGGATTGTTGACGGCTCGGCTTCGCCGGGGTGGCTGGGCCAGTGATACGCCTTCCTCCGAGGCTCGCCTCACGAAGCCGAGCTTCGCAGACAAGTGCGTTCCGAAGCTGGAGCTTCGGAACGAGGGGCTTAACCGATTACATACACCGTTCCGCACCGAACTTGTGTGCAGCCATAATAGTGTCTTTATACCATTCTAAGAGGGCGTCTAAAAAATGACTACAATTTAGGACTTGTACTATTTATGGCAATTACCGACAAGACTTGGGATGCACACCAAAGAACCGTATCCGAGCAGTTTCACCGACCAAGACTGGGCACTGATTGAACCCATGGTACCCGGCCCCAGCAAACTGGGGCGGCCCGCGCGCTACCCGAGGCGCAGCGTGATCGAAGGCATCCTCTATATTGTG
>JAYVNN010000143.1:0-16776 GCA_043758435.1 Chthoniobacter sp. | reverse complement strand
GTGGGCCGGCAGTTCAAAGTCACCCGCGAGCGCATCCGCCAGATCGAGGCCAAGGCGCTGCGGAAAATGCGCCACCCCACGCGCATCCGGCAGCTCGAGGGTTTCCTCGAAGCGACGGAAGTCTAGTGGCTGGCTAGGAGCGGCGACATTCCTATCGCCATCCCCTTGCCTTCGGCACCCCGCCGTCTGCTCAGCTTTTCGGGTGAAAAATTTGCGCTTTGCATCCTTCGCGCAGAGCGCATTGGGTCGGCTCCGCGCATTTTTCAAACCCGTCCGTTGCGCCGCGCACCCGCCAGTAAACCTCCTCCCGCCATGCACCTAAAACTCCTCCCCTTGTCCTGCATCCTCGGAGCCATTCTTCTCTCAGCGATCCCGCGCGCCGCCGCCGTGCCCGCCGTCACCGCCACCAAGGACGACGCCACCGCGCCGGGCGTGCGCAAGGTCGTGGGTAACACCATCAATTACACCATCACCATCGCCAATGGCGCGGCAGCGACCGATGCGCTGGGCATGGTGCTCACCGATCCCACGCCGGCCAATAGCACGCTCGTCGCCGGCTCGGTGCATGCCTCGTCCGTCGCGATCAATGACAGCTACGCGGCGGTCGGAAATACCAAGCTCTACGTGGGCACCACACCGCCCGTGGGCGAGCCCGCACTGGTCTCGGCGACACCCGCGCTTTTCGCCAATGACATGACCGTGACGGACACCACGGTCTTCGTCTCGAACACCAACCCCGCCAACGGCACCGTGGCGGTGAACGCCGACGGCACCTTCACCTAAACGCCGAACGCGGGCTTCAACGGCGCGGACACCTTTGCCTACACCGTGCGCAACAGCACCGACGCCACGCTCACCGACACCGCCACGGTGACGATCACCGTGGGCAACCGCGTGTGGTATGTGAACAACGCGGTCGCGAACGGCAACGGCACCTCGGCCTCGCCGTTCAATTCGCTCGCGGGCGTGAACGGTGCGGGCGGCGCGGGCGACAGCGACGGGCCGAATGACATCATCTACATCTACAAAGGCGGCGCGGCTTACACCGGCGGTCTGCCGCTGGAAAGCGGGCAGCGGCTCACGAGCGAAAGCGTGGCGCTGGTCGTCGGTGCGAACACCCTGCGTGCGGCCGTGCCCGCAAATGTGCCGACGCTCTCGCACAACACCGCCTCGACCGTGGCGCTCTCGACCGGCAACACGATCACCGGCTTCATCATCACCAACTCCGCGGGCAACGGCATCAGCGGCTCGGCCATCGGCACCACGGCGATTTCCAACATCGCGTGACGGTGACAGGCGGCACGGCGCTCAATGCCACGACCAGCGGCACGTTCACCGTCACCGGCGCGGCGAACACGCTCAGCAGCACGACGGGCGCGGCGCAGAACGTCGCGAACGTGACCATCGGCGCGGGCGGGCTGACTTTTCAGAGCATCTCCGCGAGCGGCGGCACCAGCGGCATCATCCTGAATGGCACGGGCGCGGGCTTCTTCACGGTCACGGGCAATTCGAGCGGCAATGGCGGCGGCACGATCACCCTCAATGCGCCCGGCACGGCGGCGACGTTCACCGCACCGGTGCTCGCGGACCTCACCGGCGGGACGATTCAGAACAGCACCGGCGTGGGCATTTCACTCACGAATGTCGGGACGGTTTCGCTGACGCGCATGCAGTTGAGGAACAGTGGCACCGACGGCATCAGCCTCAGCGGTGCGACGGGCTTCACGCTGGATCACAGCTTCGTCACCGACAACACCGGCGCGATCACGCACGAAGGCATGCGGCTGAGCAATTGCAGTGGCACGATGAACATCACCAACAGCACCGTCGGCCCGGCGGCGCACGACTGCATTCTTCTCGATAATCTGAACGTCAACATGGCGGCGTTCAACCTGACGAGTTCGGTGATTCAGGACACCCGGTCCATCGGCACGGCCAACGGATTTCTCGGCAATGACGGGCTGCTGATCCAGATGCGCGGCACTTCGGTGCTGACGAGCGGGCAGGTCACCGGCTGCGTCTTCACCAACGACTTCGGCACCGGCCTCCACGTCCTCACCAGCGAAACCGCGCGCATCGGTTCCGCGTCCGCCGGCGTCATCACGGCCCCGGCGGCCTCGAACAGCTTCACCGTGCAAACGAGCACCTTCACGAGCAACGGCGTCGGTGTGGACATCTCGCAGAATGACACGAGCAACGAGGCGTTCCAAATCCTGAACAATACGGTCATCGGCAGGCTTACCGCACCGAACGCGGTGGCCTCCAGCTCGAGCCCCACCGCCATCAATACCTTCACGGCCGCGGGCGCCTCCACCGGGCCGGCGAGCCATTTCCATGTGGGAAAAATAGATGGCAACTTCATCGGCACGCAGGGCGTCAAGGACTCCGGCTCCGGGTTTGGCAATGGCATCCGCGCCGTGGTCCAGGGCGGCAACACCCAGGGCGTCGTGGCGATCAGCAACAACACGGTCCGCGAAGTGCCCAACCAAACGGTCATCAACATTATCGGGCAAAACGGAGCGGGTGTCACGGGCACGGGCACGGCCCGGTTCAAGGTCACCGGCAATACGATGCCCCAGGTGACCGGCTCGAACCTCTCGCTGGGCGGGCCTGCGAACACGGCCATCGCTGAAGCCGGCATTTTCGTGTTGGCCGACGAGGACTTCATCGTGACGACGGTGATCACGGGCAACACGATTTACGATGTCACGACGATGAGCGGGACGTTCGACATCTATTTTGCGCAGCGCGACGGCCCGCCGGCCAACTCGCAGCTCAGGACCGAGGGCACGGGCAGCGTCTCGGCATTCATCCTCGGCAACAACACCCTCGCAGGCGGCTCCAAATTCATTGACGAAGGCGCGGGCTCGGGGAATCCCACCGCCCTCGTCGCACCAGGCAGCGCGGGAGCGTATCCGCTGCTCGTCGCGCCGGGTGGGGTGGAGAGGTCCGCCGCGCGGATGGCGCTGGCGGATACCGGGGACACGCTCTCCGTGGCGAAAGGGGCGAAAACTTGGGTTAAAGTGGCTATTCCTGTTACTGAGCGAGCCATTCCTCCGGTCGGGAAACCCGTTCCCTCAGCCGTGGGAACCATGCCCGCACCTGCAATTACGCAATCCGATCTCGATGCCACCGTCTCCGCCGCGCTCGCGCGATGGGAAGCGGCGGGGCTGACCGGCGGGCAGGTCGCCCGCCTGCGCGCCCTGCGCTTTGAAGCCGCCACTTTGAGCGACCTGCACCTCGGCGAGGCGGATGGCGCGCTCATCCGCGTGGACGGGAACGCCGGCGACAACGGCTGGTTCATCGATCCCACGCCGCTGGATGACGCGGAGTTTGCCAGCCACATCACCGGCCCGCGCCGTTACACCGATCCGGACGGCGCGCCCGCGGGCCGCATGGACCTGCTCACCGCGATCCTGCACGAGATGGGCCACGCGCTCGGGCTGGACGACACCTATCTCGAAACGCACCGCGACGCGCTGATGTACGGCTTTCTCACCAAGGGCGAACGCCGGCTGCCCACGCACCGCGACGCCGTGGCCGCGGCCATGCTTGGCGCGGTGCCGCACGCGCACGCGCATTTTCTCTCCGCGCCGCTGACCATCGGCACGCTGCCGCCGGGGAAAATGGTGACGGTGAAATATGCGGTGACGATCACCGGCGCGGTGCCGTCGATTTCCAACCAAGGCACGGTCTCCGGCTCGAACTTCGCCAACGTGCTGACCGACGACCCGACCGTGGGCGGCGCGGCGGATGCGACCGTCACGCCCGTAGAGCTGCCGCCGACCGTGAGCAATGTCGCCGTGAGCACGAACGAGGACACCACGCTCACTTTCACCGCCGCGAATTTCACCGGCAGCTACAGCGACCCGAACGGCGACGCGCTCGCCACGGTGCGGATCACTTCGCTGCCCGCGAACGGCGTGCTCAAAAACGGCGCGGCGGTCGTCGCCGCGGTGCCCGCGGACCTCGCGCTCGCGAGCATCGGCAGCCTCACCTACGTGCCGAATGCGAACGTCAGCGGCGCGGACAGCTTTGGCTGGAACGGCGCGGACGGCACGCTCTTCGCCACGACCGGCGCGACGGTGAATATCAACGTCATCGCCGTGAACGATGCGCCGGTGCTCGCGGGGATCGAGAGCGTGGCGCTGCCGTACACGGAAAATGCGGCGGCGACGGCGATCACGGGCACGCTCACCGTGGCCGAACCTCGCGAGCGCGACGGTGCAGATCACGGGCGGTTATGCCAATGGGCAGGACTTGCTCGAGTTCACCAATCAGCTCGGCATCACCGGCGTCTTCACGCCCGCGACGGGGCTGATGACTTTGAGCGGCAGCGCGAGTCCCGGAAACTACCAGACCGCCCTGCGCGCCGTGACCTACCGCAACCCGAGCGACAACCCGCTGACCTCCCCGCGCACCGTCACTTTCCGCGTGGACGACGGCGGCTCGCCGAACAACCTGAGCAGCCCGGTGACGCGCAACATCGCCGTCACCGCGGTCAACGACGCGCCGGTCATCACCGGGCAGAATCCGGTCGCCACGCCCGAGGACACGGCGCGCGCCATCGGCTTCGCCGACCTGCTGGCGACCGACCCGGACAACGCCTACCCGGCGGCTTTCACTCTCACCGTCGCGAACGGCACCAACTACACCCACGTCGGCAACACCATCACGCCCGCGAGCAATTTCAACGGCGTGCTGACCGTGCCGGTGACGGTCAACGACGGCACCGCCAACAGCAATTCCTTCAACCTCCAGGTCACCGTGACCCCGGTGAATGACAACCCGGTCGCCGGGCCCGACAGCATCGAACGCTACCCGACACAGAGCACGAAAGTGAAAGTGACCGCGCTGCTCGCCAATGACAGCGACCCGGACGGCGACACGCCGCTCGCGATCACCGCCGTGGGCGCGCCCGCGTCCGGCTTGGCGAGCGTGAGCCTGGGCGGCGGCTACGTTTTCTACACGCCGAACGCCGGCTTCACCGCCGCGGACACCTTCACCTACACACTCGCCGACGGTCACGGCGGCACGGCCATAGGCACCGTGACCGTGACCATCCACGCCGACGCTTTGCCGGCGCAGAACGTCATGAAAATGGAACTGCTCGGCAACGGCTCCGCGCGCATCAGCTTCGCGGCCATCCCCGGCCGCACCTACCGCGTGCAATCCATCGACAACCTCGCGTCGGTGAACTGGGTGGACCGCTTCACCGGCGCGGCGGACGCGCAGGGGCTGCTGCAATTCACCGACCCGCCGCCGCTCCCGCCGCAGCGCTTTTACCGCACCATCACTCCGTAGAAACCCGCCCGCACTTTTGCTTATGAAAACCATCCGCACCTTCTGCTGCCTGCTCCTCCTCGCGCTGCCCGCGCGGGCGGTGATCGAGGTCCACAATTTCACCGGGCTGAACATCGACATTCCCGACGGCAGCCCGAGCGGGATCGCGAATGTGCAGAATTTTTCCACCACGATCCTGCAACTCAGCGACGTGAAACTCAGCCTCCACGTCCTCGCCACGCCCGACGCGGATCCCACCGCCTTCAACGGCGACCTCTACGTGTACGTCTCGCACGGCTCCGGTTTCAGCATCCTGCTGAACCGCGCCGGCAGATCCGGCGCGCTGCCCTTTGGCTACGATGACAATGGCTACGACATCATCTTCGACGACGCCGCGGCGAATGGCGACGTGCATGGCTACCGCACCGTGACCACGCCCGCGCCCGGCAGTCCGCTCACCGGCATCTGGCAGCCGGATGGCCGCCTCACCGACCCGAACCTCGTGCTCAATACCGACCCCCGCAGCCCGACTGCGCGGCTCAGTTCATTCAACACGCTCGGCGCGGCGGGCGACTGGACGCTCTTCATCGCCGACCTCTCCGGCGGCAATGAGCACCGCCTCGCCAACTGGTCGCTCACCCTCACCGGCACCACCGTGCCCGAGCCCGGCGCGGCGGCGCTGCTCGGGTTCGGCGGCCTCCTGCTGGCCGGCTTGCGCCGACGGTCGGGCGCGCGGTAAGCCGTCGGACGCAGGCTTTGGCCCAGACAGGACGACGAACCAGGCGCCTGCCGCAGCGGGGCTCGATAAAATCCGCAACTTTTTGGTCAAGCTTGCGTTAATTCGCCCAGCCATGAACACCGACGAGCACGACGATCTCTGGCACCTGCTGGGCAAAGCCAGGGTGCCTGAAGTTTCCCCGTTTTTTTCCCGCAATGTGCTCCGCGCCGTGCGGGCGGAGGCGGTGGAAAAAAGCAGCGTCCTCGGGTGGCTGCGCCGCCGCTGGCAGGTCGCGGCGGTCGGGGTCTGTGCGGTGCTGGTCGCGGGTTTTGTGCTCCTCCCGCGCCCCGAGCCGGCTGATCAGGCGACTATGCTGCTGGCCAGGGAGGTAGCGCAAAGCTCCGACTATCAGGTCATAAGCCACCTCGATGAACTGCTGGCCTCGGAGGAAAGCTCGGTATGGCTGGAACAATGAAACTTTCCCTCGCATGGGCCGCCCTGCTGGCCGCGGGGCTGCCCGCCGCCCCGGCGCAGACACCGGCGGAAGCGCCCGCCTCCCCACCGCCGAAACGTCCGGGTTTCTTCGGCGGGCCGCGCGGTGAAATGCACCGCCCCGACGGCGGCGGGCCGGATGCGGAGAAGTTTGAGAACGTGCGCAAAGCCCTCGAAGCGCTGACGCCCGAGCAGCGGAAACGGTTTCAGGAAAATTTCCAGCGCTGGAGCAATCTGCCGCCGGAGGAAAAAAAGGCGCTGGCGGATCGCGACACTTTTCGCCGGAAAAAAATCGCCGAGGAAATCGACGCCGCGCTCAAGGACGCCGGGCTGGAACTCGACGCCGAGCGCCGCGAGCTTTTCGCCCGGCGCTACGGCGAGGAGCGGCACCGCATCGAGGAGCAGTTGCACAAGGAGCAGGATGAAAAGCGGCAGCCACTTTTGCGGGAGGTCATCGCGCGACTGAAGGCGGAGTTTTCCAGCGGCACGCCGGCGAAGGGTGGCGACGCGGCTGCACCGCCGGATCGGCAACCCGTCCCTGCGCCTCAGCGCTGATTTTTTTCCGGGCACTTTCGCTGACTTGCAGAGGGAGGGCTGCTGCATTCAGTCCGCTTTACGGAGCAAATGTTTTTGGCAAAAATAAGGGCAAATTTCCAGCCGTTGCGCTGTTTCTTGCTGTAAAGCATCTTGCTCCCACCCTCTCCCTATGAACTCTGATCCCTCCTGCTCCTCTTCGGACAAATATCGCCGCGAACATTCGCTGTCGCCCGACAATCTGATCTTCACGCGCCGCCAGTTTCTCGAACGCACCGGCATGGGCATGGGCGCGCTCAGCCTCGCCTCGATCCTCGGGCTGAACCTACGCGCGGATGCGGCGGGGACGGTTCCCGCGCCGGTGCTCACACCGCTGGCTCCGCACAAGCCGCACTTTGCCGCGAAGGCGAAGGCAGTGATACATATTTTCGCCGAGGGCGGGCCGTCGCAGGTGGATACGTGGGATCCGAAACCGGAGCTGACGAAGTTCGACGGGAAGACGATTCCGGGGCACGACGGACTGGCGTTCGGTTCGCCGTTCAAGTTCACGCCGATGGGCAAGTCGGGCATCCCGGTGAGTTCCGTTTTTCCAAAGCTCGGCGAGTGCGTGGATGACATGGCGATCGTGCGATCGCTGTGGACGGACGTGCCGGCGCACGAGGTCGCGCAGCGGTTTATGAATACGGGTTCGCTGCAATTGCCAAAGCCGTCGATGGGCTCCTGGGTGGTCTATGGGCTCGGCACGGAGAATCAGAATATGCCCGGCTTCATCACGCTCGGCGGCAAGCCGGAGTGGCGGCAGGCGTCGTTCCTGCCGGGCGTTTTTCAGGGCTGCAATGTGAACTACAATCCGAAGATGAAGCTGGAGGAGGTGCTGCTGAATATCAGCAACCAGTTCACCTCGTCCGACCGGCAGCGGCGGCAGCTCGATCTCGTGCATCAGCTCAATGACATGCACTCGCAGGCGCTGCAAAAGGACGCGCAGCTCGAGGCGCGTATCGAGGCGTTTGAGATGGCTTTCAAAATGCAGACGGAGGCGACCGAGGCGTTTGATATTTCCAAGGAACCGCAGACGGCGCGCGACCTTTACGGCCCGACCGATCTCGGCGCGAAAATGCTCGTCGCACGGCGGCTCGTGGAACGCGGGGTGCGCTTCGTGCAGATCAGCGCGGGCGGGTGGGATCACCACAACAAGCTCGACGAGGCGCTCACGAAAAAGGCGGGCGACGTGGACGGCCCGGCGGCGGCGCTGCTCAAGGATCTCAAACAGCGCGGGATGCTCGATTCCACGCTCGTCATTTGGGGCGGCGAGTTTGGCCGCACCGTCGTGCGCGACCGCAATGGCAACGAATTTCCCGGACGCGACCACAATGGCCGCGCGATGTGCGCATGGATGGCGGGCGGCGGCGTGAAAGGCGGCACGGCTTACGGCGCGACCGATGAGTTTGGCTCGCGCGCGGCGGAAAACAAAGTCCACATCCACGACTTCCACGCCACCATTATGGCGCTGCTCGGCTTCGATCACACGAAGCTCACCTACCGCTACAATGGCCGCGATTTCCGTTTCACCGACAACTTCGGCAACGTCGTCAAAGACCTCATCGCCTAAGCCGCCATGCGCTCCCTCGTCCTCGCCGCACTTGCCGCCTCGGGCGCATCTGCTTTCGCCGCCGTGACCGCCGAACCGACCGCGGAACAGGCCGCGTTTTTCGAGAGCAAAATCCGTCCGATCCTCACGGACAACTGCTACAAGTGCCACAGCCTCGAAAAGGGAAAGTCGAAGGGTGGCCTGACGCTCGACACGCGCGAAGGCGTGCTCAAGGGCGGCGAGGATGGTGCGGCCATCGTCCCCGGCAAACCGGAGGAAAGCCCGCTCATCAAAGCCGTGAGCTATCACGACAAAGACCTGCAAATGCCGCCGAGCAAAGACGGCGGCAAGATCGCTGACGCGCAGATCGCCGCGCTCACCGAGTGGGTGAAAATGGGCGCACCCGATCCGCGCAAGGACGAGGTCAAAAGCAAACTCACCGGCCTGACCGACACGGCTCGCCATCATTGGGCGTATCAACCCGTGACCAAGCCCGCGCAGCCCGCCGTGAAAAACCGCGCGTGGTGCCGCACTGCCGTGGACACTTTCATCCTCGCGAAGATCGAGGAGAAAGGGATGCTGCCCATGCCCGACGTGAGCAAGGAGGCGCTCCTCCGCCGCGCGACTTACGATCTCACCGGCCTGCCGCCCTCGCCGCAGGACGTGCAAAATTTTCTGAGCGACGAATCGCCGTCGGCCTATGCCAAAATCATTGAGCGCCTGCTCGCCTCGCCCGCGTACGGCGAACGCTGGGGCCGCTACTGGCTCGATACCGCGCGCTACGCCGACACCATTGGCGGCGACAAGAACGCGAAGAAAATGGACTACCGTTTTCCCTACGCGTGGACGTATCGCGACTACGTCATCAAGGCTTTCAACGACGACAAGCCGTACGACCAATTCATCACCGAACAGCTCGCCGCGGACAAACTCCCCGACATCAAGCCCGACGATGCCCGCATGGCCGCGCTCGGTTTTCTCACGGTCGGTGAGCGGTTCCAAAACATGAACGACGTGATTAACGACCGCATCGACACCGTGACCAAAGGCTTCCTTGGCCTGACCGTCGCCTGCGCGCGCTGCCACGATCACAAATTCGACCCGATCCCGACGAAGGATTACTACGCGCTGCACGGCGTCTTCGCGAGCAGCGTGGAGCCGGCGGAGAAGCCGATCATCGCGATGCCCACGGCGGAGAAAGGGGCAGATTTTCAGGTGAAAGCCGCGGCCATCGAGAAAGAAAACCGCGACACGTATTACCGCATTATCGCGGAGGAAACGGCGAAGTTTCGCGCGAACCCCGGGCCGTATCTCATGGTCGGACGAAAGCGCGCGAAGAACCAGAGCGAGGAGGAATTGAAGGCGCGGATCGAACTCATCGCCAAACACAAACTCGACCCGCAGCTCGCACAGGAAGTCGCGCGCAACGTGCGCCCGAACGATCCCGTTTTCGCGCCGTTCAAAATGTTCATGGAGCTGGACTCGTCGGATTTTGCGGAAAAAGCCGCGGGCATTCTCGCAGAGATGGGCAGCGGCAAGGGCCGCGTGCGGAATCTGAATTCGCTCGTCGCTGCCGCGTTCAAGGACGCGAAGCCGCAGTCGCTGCAGGACGTGGCGGACATTTACGCGAAGCTCTTTGCCGACGTGGAACCAAAGGCGAAAGAATATCTCAAAGCCGCCGCCGAGGCGAAGGCGCTGCCGGTGCCCGGCTTCGATCCCGCGCTCGCGCAGCTCGTGGAGATGCCCTTTCACATCGACGCCGCCGGCGCGCTCGACACCGAGCATCTGCGCGACGCAGTGGCACGGTGGCCGCAGCAGATGACGAATCGCGCGGGCTTCGCCTTTGCGAAACTCAACGAACTCACGCTCACCAACGCCGGTGCACCGGTGCGCGCGATGGTGATGGCCGACCTGCCGCGCCCGAAAGACTCGCCCGTCTTCATCCGCGGCCAGGCCGAGACGAAAGGCGAAGTCGTCCCGCGCCGCTTTCTCGAAGTGCTCTCGCCCGAGGGCAAGGCCGCGCCTTTTTCCAAGACCGACAGCGGCCGCCTCGACCTCGCGCACTGCATCGCCAGCAAGGCCAACCCGCTCACCGCGCGCGTCGTGGTGAACCGCGTGTGGATGCACCATTTCGGCGAAGGTTTCGTCCGCACGCCCGACGATCTCGGCACGCAGAGCGAGCCGCCTTCGCATCCCGAGCTGCTCGATTTTCTCGCCAGCTATTTCATGGAAAACGGCTGGTCGCTGAAAAAACTCCACCGCGTCATTATGCTCTCCCGCGTTTATCAGGAGAGCAGTAATACCAACCCGGCATATGAGCAGATCGACTCGCAGAACCGCCTGCTCTGGCGCGCGAACATCCGCCGGCTCGACTTCGAGGCGATGCGCGATTCGCTCCTCGTCTTCACCAACACCCTCGACCGCACGCTCGGCGGCCAGCCGGTCAATCTGACCGACGAGCCTTACAGCTACCGCCGCTCCGTCTATGGCTACATCGACCGCGGCAACCTGCCCGAGCTGATGCAGAGCTTCGACTTCAGCGACCCCGACATGCCGAACAGCAAACGCGCCACGACCATCGTCCCCCAGCAGGCGCTCTTCCTGATGAACAGCCCGATGGCCGTGGATGTCGCCCGCCGCATCATCGCGCGGCCCGATGTTTTCAATGCGCACGACGATCTCGCGCGGATCATCGCCATGTACCGCGTGATTTTTCAGCGCAATCCCAAGCCGCCGGAAATCCAAATGGCGCTGCAATTCCTCGGCGGAGAAAACAAAGCGCAACCCCAGCTCGCCGCGCCGGCTGATCCGAAGCTGAACGCGAAGCTCGTGGCGAAGCGCAACGAGATGAAAAAGAACGGCTACAAGGACGGCACGAAGGCGATCCAGAACGTGGGCGAAATCGTCGAGCGCAAACCGCTGACCGCGTGGGAAACCTACGCGCAGGCGCTGCTTTTTTCGAACGAAGCGGCCTACGTGAACTGAGCGCTCGCTCCTCGCTTGCGCCGCGGCGGGGAATCCCCTTTCCTCTCCGCCCTATGCTCCGCATCCAAGCCTTCACCGGCCTCCGCCCTGCGCCCGCTCTCGTCGCCGAAGTCGCCTGCGTCCCCTACGATGTCGTCGATCGCGAGGAATCCGCCGCCCTCGCCGCGGGCCATCCGCAGACCTTGCTCCGCGTGGACCGCGCCGAGATCGACCTGCCCGCCGACACCGATCCTTACTCCGACGCCGTCTATGCAAAGGCGCGCGAAAATTTCCTCGCTCTGCAAAAAAACGGCGCACTCCTCCGCGAGACCGAGCCGTGCCTTTACCTCTACCAGCAGCGCATGGGCGCGCATGTGCAGACCGGCCTCGCCGCCGTCTGCCACATCGAGGACTACGAGCGCGACATCATCAAAAAGCACGAGAAAACCCGGCGCGACAAAGAGGACGACCGCACCCGCCTCATCGGCACGCTCAGCGCCGACACCGGCCCCGTCTTCCTCACCTACCGCGACTCCGAAGCCATCGACGCGCTCAGTGCGGGCGCGCTGAAAACCGCGCCGCTCTACGACTTCACCGCGCCCGACGGCATCCAGCACACCGTCTGGCGCGTCGCTGGCGGAGAAAAATTTGTGGAAGCCTTCCGTGCCGTGCCCGTCGCCTACGTGGCCGACGGCCACCACCGCACCGCCAGCGCGTGCCGCGTGGGTCGAGAACGCCGCGAGGCCAATCCCGCGCACACCGGCGGCGAGGACTACAACTGGTTCCTCGCCGTCCTTTTCCCCGCGAGCCAGCTCCAAATCCTGCCCTACAACCGCGCCGTCAAAGACCTCAATGGCCACAGCAAAGACGCCTTCCTCGACGCCGTGGGCCGGGCCTTCGTTTTCAAATCCGGCGGCTCCCCCACACCCTCGCGCCCCGGCGACATCCGCATGTATCTCGACGGTGCCTGGCACGGCCTCCAATGGCGGCCCGCGCCCGACGCCGACCCGATTTCGCAGCTCGACGTGAGCGCCCTGCAAGACCGCCTCCTCGCACCCATCCTCGGCATCGACGACCCGCGCACCAGCAAACGCATCGACTTCATCGGCGGCATCCGCGGCCCCGGCGAGCTGGTGAAGCTGGTCGATTCCGGCAAAGCTGCGGTCGCCTTCTCAATGTTCCCGACGACCGTCGAGCAGCTCATGGCCATCGCCGACGCCGACCAGATCATGCCGCCGAAAAGCACCTGGTTCGAGCCAAAGCTCCGCTCCGGCCTTTTCATCCATACGTTTTAGAGGATGTACCGAAACTTCAAAAAGTGTGTCATCCCGAGCGGAGCGGAGGCGGAAAGGTGGGCGCAGCGCAGTCGAGGGATCTCGGTGGTTCGTTCCAGCGCCGGACGTTATTGAACCGCCGGGGTCCCTCGACTGCGTTCCGTCCCGCCTGCGCCCGCACGGAACTCCGCTCGGGATGACACGCTTTTGAGTTTCGGCACACCGCCCTTGCGACCAGCGCAGGGATGGTTTTCGCGCAAACCGCCGCCTGCTACTTCGTCAGGTAGGCCACGGCTCCGCCCGCTGCGCCCCTTCCCTGGCGGCCCGCTCGGTGCCGGCCTCCGCTACCGCCGCACCGCGCTCTACCCATCGCTCCACCTCGGCATCCCGCCGCAGATGCCGCGCTACCTCACCATTTCGTCGGGGAAAAAAACACTCTCTAAAAGCTCGACCACAACCAGCGTCACTTCGTCCGCGCCAAACACGAACCTGCACCGCCCGTCAACATGAGCCCCTGCAAAAGCCTCCACCCCTCGCTCATCGCCTGCGACCTGCGGTTGCCGTAGGTCATTCCGTAGTTTTGGCTTTGCGCCACTCGGCCAGCACAGCACGCGCTTTTGCAGCATCGGGAGATTCTATGGCATCAAAAAGACGCAGCGCAGCATCCGCGCGAGTGAAAGCTTCACGGCGGTTACCCAGCTTCCAGAATTCGCTCGCCGAGTTCCCTAATGCACTGCCTTCCCCCCGCCGATCACCAATCTCCCGGGCGATAGCAATATGTTGCTCATAAAGCTCTATTGCCTTCCGCGCGTCACCCAAGTCGCTGTAGGCGATACCGAGATTGCCCAACGTCTTGCCCTCAGCAAGCCGGTCGCCGATCTCGCGAAAAACGCCCCGCGCTTGCTCATGAAGTTCGATGGCTTTGCGTGTGTCTCCCAATGCAGCATAGGCGTTACCTAGGTTGCCAAGCGCATTACCCTCACCTTGCCGGTCACGGGTCTCGCGTGCGATGGCAAGATGCTGCTCGTAAAAACCGATGGCTTGCATTGCGTCGCCCAAAACTTCGTGGATAAGGCCGAGATTGCCCAACGCACCACCTTCCCCCCGCCTGTCGCCAATTTTGCGAGCGAGAATGAGGTCTTGCTCATGAAACCCGATGGCTTTCCGCATATCACCCAAGTTTTTGTATTCGATGCCCAGGTTGCCTAGCACATGACCTTCGATCATTTGATCTCCTGTGACGCGGGAAGCCGCGAGTTGGGTTTCCAGCCAAGCGATGTGCTCGCGCGGATGCTGGCGCAAGGACAGGAGGGAAGCGCCGGCAGAAGGATAGGATGTGAGGAGCGCGCGGGCGAAGTCGCAGATGGGGTCGCCGGAGGAATCGTCAGAGCCTCCCTTCGGCGGGAGTTCACCCCAGCGCTGTGCCGTCGCCCATCCGGCCTCAATGTTGTCGCGAGCGGCGTCAAAGCGGGCGAGGGCGTGGGCAATCTTCGGCCCGCCTTGATGGTAAAGCTCACCAGCGACAGCGAGTTCTTCAAAGGCGTTGAGCGCGGCACGCAAGTCGGCGGGCGCGTCGGGTGGTAGCGGCGGAAGATGGTAACGCCTGCGGATCGACTCGAAACTAACCGAGGACATCCCGGTGGCTGCGACGGCACCTTTTTCCCCCGCCGCTCCGAGCGTGAGGACGGCGGCGGCGCGGGAGATGAAATTCAGGGCGTGCTCGGCGAGGGCATCGAAGACGCGGGCGGTGGCCCAGACGAGGACGATGCCGCCGTCCGGCAGGAACTGGTCGCGCCGCAAGTCGAGCCGCCGCGCAAATTCGTAGAGCGCAGCGCGGCTGCCGTCCGGCGCGGTGATGGCGAGGTCTTCCGCGCCGGTGATGGAGAGGATGCAGCCGGCGGGGAAGCGCCCGCCTGGCGCGGCGCGGACGGCGGCGGCCATAGGATCGGGCTCGGCATCGGAGACGCTGGCGGCGACGAGCGGGCGTCCGCTTTCCTCCGCGAGCAGCGGCGGCAGTTCGCGCGGGAGCCGAGGCGAGTCTTGGCGGATGACGAGCAGGATGCGGCGGTCGGTGCGCCGCACGTAGTTCCGCAGCCGCGCCCAGACCGCCGCGGAATCAGGGGCCAGGAATGGCGGGACGCTCGGGGCTGGCGAGGAGGGCTTTGGCATCGGGGCTCGGCGCGCACCAGTCGCCGGTGGTGTTTTGGTACTCCAGCAGGCTGCCGTTGAAAAGGAGGCGCTGGATGTCGGGAGTGTTGGCGACGGGCTTGCTGTCGAACTGCTCGAGCAGCGGGTAATCGCCGGGGCGAAGGATGCTTTGGCGGGTGCGCATGGCGTCGCCGAAGGCATCGGTGACGTGGGCCATGCTCACCTGTTTCGCCCCAAACGCGCTCGCGGTATTGACGGCATTGTGGGCGAGCTTGATGAGATCGAGTATGACACCGCCGTGATCGACGATGTAGTCGAGTACGCCATTGGCAAAGAGCGACTCAGCCACGCGACGGACAATGATTTCGCGCAGCAGCCGACGCCCTTCGGGATCCGGTGTGCCATCGCGATGATGGGTGCCGATGTTCGGCAGGAAGTAGGGCGAAAAACTCCGGGCGACGGTATTGAACCGGTCGGAGAACCGCATGGCGACCGGGAAGGTGTAGATGATGTTCACGCGCGGGCGGAGCAGGGTCTGAGCGTGGACGAAAAAGAGCGCCTCGGTGGACTCGATGTCGAACTTGTCGAGGTCTTCCACGATGAGCAGCACCTTGCGGCCCGTGGCGTCGTAGATTTCCTGCACGAAGCGGTCAATGAGGTTGAGAAAGTCGCCGGCTTTGCCCTTCAGCCGCGCGCGCACGTCGCTATCGAAAGCGATTTTTTGCTCAAGCTCGACGCCCCAGCCACCGATCTTCGCGGTCAGTGCCGTCTCGGCGACAGCGCCGCTGCCAGCCGGACCAAAAAGCAAACGCAGCACGCTGTCCTTCGCGCCGTCGAGGAAGGTCCTACGCAGCAGCGGGATGATCCCATCGCCCATCCATTTCCGGGCGACGGCCACGTCGGCGAGGCGTGAGAAGATGGCGAAGATGAGTTCCTCGTGGGTCAGTTCGCCGCTCTGGAAGACGCTATAGACGGGGATGCTGACGACATTGAACTAATCGGCCAACTCACCCGCCACATGCACAAGTTCCGTGGATTTGCCGCCGCCGCGATGCCCGATGAACAGGAATTTCCGCGGCGTGTCCGTCTGGCGGAGTTCATTGGCCAGTTGCGCCGTCTTTAGACGCGGGCGCTCAACGTAAAACGCCTTCAATTCCTCAGCGAGCAGGGCATCGGTATCGAGGGTGTTGAGAGCCTTTTCAAGCGTCTGTGCGGCGTGCATCGCGGAAGGAATAGAGGCCCGCATCCTCAGACGCAAGCAAGGGGAAGCACGGGTCTAACTACCACCCGGCCCCGCCTGCTTGAAAGAAGGTTCGTGGCGGATATCCTCGCCGCGGTTCAGATAGAAAACCTCCTCCGCGATGTTCGTCGCGTGATCCGCCACGCGCTCGATGGCCTTAGCCACGGTCATCAGATTCAGTGCCCGTGTGATCGTCTTAGGATTCTCGATCATGTAGCTCGTCAACTCCCGCGCGAGCTGCTTGTTGATGCTGTCCACCGATTTATCCCGCGCGATGATCTCGACGGCGAGTTCGTTGTTTCCATCCACGAAAGCCGTGATGCTGTCGCGCAACATCTCCTGCGCAATGTCGGCCATCAGCGGGATGTCGATGAGCGGCTTGAGCAGCGGCTCGGTGTTCAGTTCGCGTGAGCGCCGCGCGATCTTCGTCGCCTGGTCGGCGATGCGTTCGAGGTTGTTGGAAATCTTCGACGCCGTGAGCATCAGCCGGCAATCCTTGGCGATGGGGCCGTGCGTGGCCATGTAAGTGATGACC
>JAYVNN010000142.1:0-5700 GCA_043758435.1 Chthoniobacter sp. | reverse complement strand
GCGAGGATGGCGAGCCAGAGGCTGGCGTGGCCGGTGAGGGCGAGGATGAGGAAGATCGCTTTGAGGGCGAGGGCGAAGCCGATGTTGAACTTGATGATACCGACCGTGCGGCGACCGAGCGCGATGGCTTCCGCGATTTTGCTGAGGTCGTCTTGCATGAGCGCCATGTCGGCGGTTTCGAGGGCGGTGTCGGTGCCCGCGCCGCCCATCGCAATGCCGACGGTGGCCGCGGCCATGGCGGGCGCGTCGTTCACGCCGTCGCCGATCATGCCGACGTATCGGAACTCGCCGAGCATGGCTTTCACGCGTTCGATCTTTTGGTCGGGAAGCAGGTCGCCGTGGGCTTCGTCGATGCCGGCCTTCTTGGCGATGGCACTCGCGGTGCGCTGGTTGTCGCCGCTGAGCATCACGATCTTCTCGATGCCGGCGCGGTGCAGCGCGGCGATGGCTTCGGCGGCGTTGGCTCGGATGGCGTCGCCGACGGCGAGGATGCCGAGCACTTCGCCTTTGCAGTCGGCGTGCGGCTTGTGACCGACGACTACCACGGATTGCGCATCGGCTTCGATCTCGGCGAGTTGCTTCTCGATCTCCGGAGAGCACACCGCCAGCTCGTGCGTGAAGCGATGGTTGCCGACGAAGTAGGGATGGCCGTCAATGACCGCTTCGGCCCCGCGTCCATTCTGTGCCTGGTAGTTTTCGCTGCGCGGAAACTCGATCTTCTTTTCGTTCGCGTAAGCGACGACGGCCTGGGCCAGCGGATGCTCCGAGTGCGTGTCGATGGCAGCGGCGATGCGCAGGATTTCCGCTTCGGTTTTGGAGTTCAGCGCGATGACTTTCGTCACGCGCGGTTTGCCTTCGGTGATCGTGCCCGTCTTGTCCACGGCGAGCGCCCGCAGCTTGCCGACAGCTTCGAGCACCGCGCCGCCTTTGATGAGCACGCCGCGCCGCGCCATCGCGGTGAGGCCGGAGACGACGGAGACTGGCGTGGAGATGACGAGCGCGCACGGACACGCGATGACGAGCAGCACGAGGCCGCGGTAAAACCAGACGAGCCTAGCGCCGTGGAAAAGCAGCGGCGGTGCGAGCATGACGAGCAGCGCCGCGATCATCACGGAGGGCGTGTAGTAGCGGGCGAAGACATCCACGAAGCGCTGCGACGGCGCTTTCTGCGACTGCGCCTCTTCGACGAGATGGATAATCTTCGCGATGGTCGTGTCCGCGTAGCCCTTGGTCGTGCGGATTTCGAGCGCACCGCTGCCATTGATCGTGCCGGCAAAGACGGCATCGCCCGGCTTCTTCTCGACTGGCATCGACTCACCGGTGATCGGCGCTTGATTGACCGGCGACTCACCACACGCGACCACGCCATCGAGCGGGATGCGCGAGCCGGATTTCACCGCGATAATTCCGCCGACCGCGACTTGCTCGACGGGCACTTCGCGAAACTCCGCGCCGTCCTTGAGCAGCGCCGTTTCCGGCGTGAGCTGCATGAGCGCCTGCACGGCCTTGCGCGCCCGCGCGAGGCTGAAGGCTTCGAGCAATTCCGAGAGCGCAAACAGGAACGTGACCGCCGCGCCTTCCGACCATTGGTGAATCGCCAGCGCGCCCGCGACGGCCACCGTCATCAGCACGTTCATATCGAGCGCGAAGCGTTGCAGCGCCCGCCACGCTTTCGGCACCACGAACCAGCCGCCCGCGACGATGGCGACTGCGAACGCAATGTCCGCGACCACGGGCGAAAACTTCAACCACTCAACGAGCAAGCCGAGGCCGGTGAACGCACCCGAGATCGCCACGGAGAGCTGCCGCATCCGCTTCGCGCCTTCCACGTCGGCGTCAGCGCCCGTGCCGTCGCGCACGGCCTTCATGCCAGTGGTGGCGACTGCACCGATGAGCTGCTCCGGCGTCACGCTCTCGTCATGGAGCAGCGTGACTTTTCCGCCCACGAGATTCACGCGCACTTCGCGCACTCCCTTGAGCGGACGAAACACTTGTTCCAGCGCCTCGACTTCATCCGCGCAGTCCATGCCTGCGATGCGCAGCGTGGTTTCGTTCTTCCCCTCCGCGCCGGGATTCAGCGCGATGTTCTTCGGCGCGTCGTCGTGCCTGTGTCCGCAGCAATCCTCTTCGTGTTCGTGGGCCATGAGGTTGTTTGTTTCGTCGGCGGAATGAAGGCGCGGCTACTTGGCGACCTGCCCTTTGATAATTTTCAGTGCGGCCTCGACCTGGGTGAGTTTCTTCGCGGCGACATCCCAGTGGCCTTCCTTCGCGGCGTCGTGGAGTTCGTCGAGCACGCGGGCGACGTTCTTGGCCTGGCCTTCGATGCGCTTTTTCTTTTCGGCGGCGAGGTCGGCGTGCTTGGCGGGCACGGCGTTGACGAGCGCCTCGACGGTCTCGGCGGCATCGACGACGGCCTCGCTTTTTTTCGCGGCGACGATTTCGGAGAGGGCTTTGAATTTCGCGTCGATCTCCGTCCACAGCGCGGCGGCGGTGTCGGGAATTTTGACTGCGGTTTCAGCGTGCGACGGCTCCTTTTTCTCGGCGGCAAAGGCCGGGAGCGCGAGCGCGGTGAGGATGGCGGTGATGAGGATGCGGGTTGTTTTCATGGGGTTTGGTTTTGTTGGTTTTGCTTGCGGGGTGAATGGTCAGTGCGTGGGCTGCGGTTCGTTGCACGGCGCCTTTGGCCTGTGCTCGTGGCCTTCGTGGAAGTCGTCGGGCTTGAGGTCGCCGGGCCGGTGGAACATCCGGTAGAGCGCGGGCAGCACGAGGAGGGTGAGGAGCGTGGAGCTGATGATTCCGCCGATGACGACCGTCGCGAGGGGCTTCTGAACTTCCGCTCCGCGACCGTGGGCGAGGGCCATCGGGACGAAGCCAAGCGCGGCCACGAGGGCGGTCATCAAAACCGGACGCAGGCGGGTGAGCGCGCCTTCGCGCACGGCTTCGTCGAGCGGTCTGCCGGCTTTGCGGAGTTGGTTGATGAAGCTCACCATGACGATGCCGTTGAGCACGGCGACCCCGCTCAGCGCGATGAAGCCGACGCCCGCGCTGATCGAGAGCGCGATGTCGCGCAGCCACAGCGCGACGATGCCGCCGGTGAGCGCGAGCGGGACGCCGGTGAAGATGAGGAGCGAATCCTTCACGCTGCCAAACGCGGTGAAGAGCAGGATGAAAATGAGCAGCAACGCGACGGGAACGACGATTTGCAGGCGTTTCGTGGCGCTTTGCAATTGCTCGAACTGTCCGCCCCACGCGAGCCAGTAGCCGGGTGGCGTCTTCACGCTCGCGGCGATCTTTTGCTGCGCCTCGCCCACGAAGCCGCCGAGATCCCGGCCGCGCACGTTGCACGTCACGACGATGCGGCGCTTGCCGTTCTCGCGGCTGACCTGGTTCGGGCCGGGCTTTTCCTCAAGGTCTGCGACTTCGCTCAGCGGGATGAATTGCGGGCCGCCCGGAGTGAGCGCGACAGCCGTGTATTCGCCGTTCGGTTTGCGGTCGGATTCCGGCAGCTTGACGGGGATGCGCCGGAGGGCAGCGAAATCGGTGCGGAGATTTTCCGGCATCCGCACCACGAGGGGAAAGCGGCGGTCGCCCTCGAAGATATTGCCCGCTTCGACGCCGCCGATGGCCGCTTCGACGACCTCCTGCACCTCGCGCACGCTGAGGCCGAAGCGCGCCATCGCCTCGCGCTTGAGGTGAATGGTGAGCATGGGGAGGCCGCCGACCTGCTCGACTTTCACATCCTCCGCGCCGGGCACCTTGCGGAGCACGCGCGCGATGTCGTCGCCGGTCCGCAGCAGGGTGTCCATATTGTCGCCGAAAATCTTCACGCCGATGTCGCTGCGGACGCCGGAGATCAGCTCGTTCACGCGCATCTGAATGGGCTGGGAAAACTCGTAGTTGTTGCCCGGCAAATCGGCGACGGCCTTCTCGATTTCCTCCATGAGCTTTGCCTTTGGTTTGGCCGGGTCGGGCCATTGCTCGCGCGGCTTGAGCATCACGTAGCCGTCGGAAATGCTCGGCGGCATCGGGTCGCTGGCGACTTCCGCCGTGCCGATGCGCGCGAAAAATTCCTTCACTTCCGGGAATTCGAGCACGCGCTTTTCGAGCCGCTTTTGCATGGCGATGGATTGCTTGAGGCCAGTGCCGGGCATCCGCAATCCCTGGAGCGCAATGTCGCCCTCGTCGAGGGATGGGATGAATTCGCTGCCCATGCGCGAGGCCACGATGCCGCAAAGCGCCACGAGCGCCACCGCGACCGCGACCATCGTGGCGCGGTTGGCGAGGGAGAAGTTCAGCAATGGCGTGTAAACCACCTTCGCGGCGCGGATGAGGATGTTCTCTTTCTCGCTGACCTTGCCGGAGAGAAAGATGGCGATGCTCGCGGGCACGAAGGTCAGCGAGAAAATCATCGCTCCGCCGAGCGCGAGGAGGACGGTGAGCGCCATCGGCACGAACATCTTCCCCTCGACACCGGTGAGCGTGAGGATCGGCAGATACACGACCATGATGATGATGGAGCCGAAGATGCTCGGAGTGATGACTTCCTTCGTCGCATCGAAGACGACGCGGAAACGCTCGCGCGGCGACAGCAGCCCGCCCTTGTGATGCTGCGCCTCGGCGAGGCAGCGGATGCAGTTTTCCACGATGATGACCGCGCCATCCACGATGATCCCAAAGTCGAGAGCGCCGAGCGACATGAGGTTTCCGCTGATTTTGTTCTGCACCATCCCGGTGATCGTGAAGAGCATCGAGAGCGGGATGATCGCGGCGGCGATGAGCGCGGCGCGGATATTTCCGAGCAGGAGAAAGAGGATGACGATTACGAGGGCTGCGCCTTCGGCGAGATTCCGCTCCACCGTGGCGATGGCCGCGTCCACGAGCACGGTGCGGTTATAGACGGTGTTCGCGGCGACGCCCTCGGGGAGTGAGCGGTTCACTTCCTTCATCCGCTCCGCGACGCGCTGCGAGACGGTGCGGGAGTTTTCGCCGATGAGCATGAAGGTCGTGCCGAGCACGGTCTCCTCGCCGTTGTGCGTGGCCGCGCCGGTGCGGAGTTCTTCGCCGGGCGCGACCTCGGCGATTTCACGGATGCGGACCGGAACTCCCTCGCGGGTGCCGACGACGATGTTCTCCACGTCGGACGTGGTCAGCACCTGGCCGGGCGCGCGGATGAGATACTGCTCGCCGTTGCGCTCGATGTAGCCCGCGCCGACGTTCGCATTGTTGCGCTCCAGCGCTTCGACGAGATCGCGGAAACCAAAGCCGTAGGCCACCAGCTTCGCCGGGTGCGGCGTGATGTGATACTGCTTCTCGAAGCCGCCGATGGTGTTCACCTCGACGACGCCGGGGACATTGCGGAGCTGCGGCTTGATGACCCAGTCCTGCAACTCGCGCAGGTCGGCCGGCGTGTACGGCGACCCGTCCGCTTTTTTCGCGCCGGGCTTTGCGTCCACCGTCCACATGTAGATTTCGCCGAGGCCCGTGGCGATCGGCCCCATCAGCACCTTCACACCGGACGGCAGTTGATCCTTCACCTGTGCCAGACGTTCCGCGATCTGCTGGCGGCCCCAGTAGATGTCCGTGCCGTCCTTGAACACGACGGTGACCTGCGAAAGCCCGTAGCGCGAGAGCGAGCGCGTGTAGTCGAGACTCGGGATGCCGGCCATCGCCGTCTCGATCGGGAAGGTGATGCGCTGCTCG
>JAYVNN010000141.1:0-5709 GCA_043758435.1 Chthoniobacter sp. | reverse complement strand
GGCGAGACGGCCACGTCGTAGATATTGCGCTGGCCGCGCGAGACGATCTCCAGCCCGGTGCCGTCGGGCCGCACGCGGACGATGCCGCCGCCGCGGTTTTTGATCGTCGTGCCGTCTTTGCCCTTGGCCTCCACGTAGCCGTAATCGCCGCACGCGATGTAGATGAAACCGTCGATTGCGAGCCGGCAGCCGTTAGTCGTGTGATCCGCGCCGCGGAATTTCAAATCGAAGCCGAGCCCCGTGACGATGTCTTCCTCCTTATCCGCTTTGCCGTCGCCATCCGTGTCCGTGTAGGCGGTGAGATTCGGCGGGTGCATGACGTAAACCGTGCCCGGCCCCGCGCCACTCGCGCCGTCCCAGATGACGCCGCGCGGCGAGTCCATCTCGGCGAAAGTGGTGATCTTGTCCGCCTTGCCATCGCCATCCGAATCAATGCAGCGCAGCACGCGCCCGCGACCCGGCTTCGCGTCGAGCGAACCGTTTTCATCCACCGCGACAAACAGCACGCCGTCCGCCGACGCGCTCACCGCCGTGGGGTAGCCGACCACCGGCGGCATCGCGAAAACCGTGGCCTCGTAGCCGTCGGGGAGTTTGACCGATTTCAAAATCTCGGCCTCGGTGCGGGCCGGGGCATCAGCGGCGAATGCGGAGGTCGTGAGGGCGAACGCAAGCGCGGGGAGGAGCGGGAGTTTTTTCATGGCTGAGGAGCGGGAGGTATCGCGCTACAAAGACCGCCCGGCGAGGATTTCTTAGCCGCGAAACGCCGCGCGGCGGCGCGCTCCGCTACTGCACCCAGCGCATCACGATGCGCTTGCTTTGCTTGGGCTTGATCTGCCCGTTGGCGTCAAAGCGCAGCTCGATGACCCAGTTGAAAACATCCTTCGGCCACTCGCCGTCGGGCAGCAGCCGCGCGGGGTCCGCGCCCAGTGCGGCGAGCAGCGCCGGGATCGTGCCGTGATGCCAGCAGATGACCATCCCCTTCCCGTGGTCGCGCAGTTTCAATTCCTCCGCCAGCGCCGCAACATCATCCGCCTCGAAACGCAGATCCAGCGGCAGCTTCAGCGCGCCGCTCAGCGGCTCGAGCGTGAGCCGCGGGCGCTCGCTGTTCTTCGAGTCCGCCGCGGCGAAAAGGTGGTCCAGCTTCAGCGGAGCCTTGTCCACTTTCACGCCCGCGAAATAATTCACGTAGGCCAGCGCCCGCTTTTCACCGGACGGCGTCAGACCCGCGCCGTCCTCCGGCTTTTCCGCGTGGCGGATGATGAAGATCGTCGCGTTGCTCAGCACCGCGGGCTTCGCCACAGCCTGGGCGCGGCTGGGCGGTGCGAGGAGCAGGCCGAGGGCAAAAACCACGGCGAGGCGCAGGTGCGGGGAAAAGAGAGTCGCTTGCATGGCCCGTGAGATGGCCGTCGCGGGCCGCGACGAAAAGCCAATTCGCGGGGCGGGCGATTTCCTGTTGGACGCTCCGCGGCGTCCGCCTAAGTTCCGCGCCCGAAACTTTACTGCCATGGCCCTCTCGTTTGCGACCCGCTCCAACGCCGACCTCCTCGATCAAAACTACGCGCTGTGGCGCAAAGACCCGGCGGCGGTGGATGCCGTGTGGGGGGCGTTTTTCGAGGGCTTCGAGCTGGGCGCGGTGCAGTCGAAAAACGGCGCGGCCACGAAGGACGCCGCCGTTTCCGCGGACGCGGACGCCCCGCTGCAGACGCGCGTGGACGGGCTGGTCTATGCCTACCGCACGCTCGGCCACACCATCGCGCAGCTCGATCCGCTGGCCGACGGGCGTCCGCAGAATGCGCTGCTGAGCCTGCGCGAGCTGGGCTTTGCGGAAAAGGATCTCGACCTCACGGTGGGCTCGAAATTTCTCCTCGGCGGCGCGCGCATGCCGCTGCGGAAAATGCTCGCCGCACTCGAGGCGATCTACTGCGGGCCGGTCGGCGCGGAGTTCATGCACATCCAGAATCCGCGGGTGCGAAACTGGGTGCGCGAAAAGATCGAGAGCCGCCCGCCGGACTCCGCCGTGCCCGCCGGGGTGCAGCGCCGGATGCTGCGGGAGCTGGCGAAGGTCGAGAGCTTCGAGCATTTCCTGCACACGAAATACCAGGGGCAGAAACGCTTTTCCCTCGAAGGCGGCGAGTCGCTCATCACCGCCCTTTACTCCATTTTGGAAAACTGCGGCGCGCGCGGCGTGGAGGAAATCTGCATGGGCATGCCGCACCGCGGGCGGCTCTCGGTGATCGCGGAGTTTTTGCGCAAGCCGTTCAAGCAGATGTTCGCGGAGTTTTCCGAAAACTACCTGCCGAACACCGCGGCGGGCGACGGCGACGTGAAATACCACCTCGGCTACGTGGTCACCCGCAAGCCGAAGAGCGGCGGCGAAGTGATGGTGCGGCTCTCCGCGAATCCGAGCCATCTCGAGGCCGTGGACCCCGTGGTCATCGGCATGACGCGCGCGCGCCAGCGCATCCGCCGCGACACGGAGGAGCGGGGCAAAGTGCTCGCCGTGCTGCTTCACGGCGACGCGGCTTTTGCCGGACAGGGCGTGGTCGCGGAGGTGCTGAACATGTCGCAGCTCCAGGGCTACCGCATCGGCGGGACGATCCACATCGTGGTGAACAACCAGATCGGTTTCACCACACTCCCCGCCGACGCGCGCTCCACGACCTACTGCACGGACGTGGCGAAGATGATCGAGGCGCCCATTTTCCATGTGAATGGCGACGACCCGCTGGCCGTGCGCTTCGTCTCCGAGCTGGCGCTGGAATTCCGGCAGACTTTCAAACGCGACGTGGTCATCGACATCTACTGCTACCGCCGCCACGGGCACAACGAAGCCGACGATCCGGTCTCCACGCAGCCCACGATGTACGCGGACATCGGCACGCATCCCAGCGTCGGCACGCTCTTCAAAAAGCGGCTGCTCGACGGCGGCGTGATCTCCGCGGAGGACGCGGTCGCCTTGGAAAAGGAAATGGAAGGACGCCTCGAAAAAGTGCTCGCCGAGGTCAAGGCCGCGGAGAAGGACGAGACGATCAACAGCTTCACCGGCTCGACCGCCGTGCCGCAGCCGCCCTACACGCACGCGCCCGTGGACACCGCGGTCTCGCGGGAAAATCTCGCGCGCATCGTGAAGGCGCTCACGACCCTGCCCGAGGGCTTCGCCATTCAGCCGAAGCTGAAAAATTTCCTCCTCGATAAGCGCGCGAAAGTCTGGGCCTCCGGCGGCCCTTTCGACTGGTCCTACGCCGAGGCGCTGGCAATGGGCTCGCTGCTCCTCGAAGGCATCCCCGTGCGGCTCAGCGGGCAGGACTGCCGGCGCGGCACCTTCAGCCAGCGCAACTCCTACCTCTACGACCAGAACACTCGCGAGCGCTGGTGCCCGCTGAAAAGCATCGCGCCCGACCAGGCCCAGGTCTGCATCTACAACTCGCTGCTCAGCGAGGCCGGCGTGCTCGGCTTTGACTACGGCTACTCGCTGAACTACCCCGACCTGCTCTGCATGTGGGAGGCGCAGTTCGGCGATTTTGCCAACGGCGCGCAGGTCATCATCGACCAGTTCATCGCCTCCGCGGAGTCGAAGTGGCAGCGCCCCAGCGGCATCGTACTCCTGCTCCCGCACGGCTACGAAGGCCAAGGGCCGGAGCATTCGTCCGCGCGGCTGGAGCGCTTCCTCCAGCTCTGCGCGGAGGACAATATCCAAGTCTGCAACCTCACCACGCCCGCGCAGTATTTTCATGTGCTCCGGCGGCAAATGAAACGCGCTTTCAAAAAGCCGCTCGTGCTGATGACGCCGAAAAGCATGCTCCGCCTCGAAGCCGCCGCGTCCAAGGTCGAGGACTTCACCAGCGACCGCTTTCACGAAATCCTCGCCGCGCCGCTGCTCGCCGAGCCGGAGAAAATCAAGCGCATCATTTTCTGCTCGGGCAAGGTGTACTACGACCTGCTGAAATTCCGCGACGAGAACAAGATCACCACCGCCGCCTTCATCCGCCTCGAGCAGCTCTACCCGCTCGACGAGCCCCAGCTCCTCGCCGCCGTCCGCCAGTACCCGAACGCGCGCACCTACGTCTGGTGCCAGGAGGAATCGCAAAACATGGGCGCGTGGAACCACCTCGGCTGGCAGCTCCGGCGGATGCTGGAAACGTCCATCTGGTTCACCGGCCGTGCGGCCAGCGCCAGCCCCGCCGTCGGCTCCCTCGCCGCGCACAAGCGCGAGCTGAAGCAGCTCATCAGCGACGCCTTCACGCTCGGCTGAACCATCATTTCAGGACGACGCGCGGCTCGACCCAAGTGGCCCACGCGTTTTGATTTCGATCGAGCGGGTCGATGAAAAAGTCGAACGCCGCTTCTTTCCCGGCCCACGGCGCGAGGTCGATTTCGGCACGCGCGGATTCTTTGCCCGCGAGCTTTTTGTCGAAGACGGTCTGGCCGTCGATCTTCACCGCGAAGCCTGCGCCCTTGCTCTCGGCGTTGTTGAGCAGCGCGGTGAACCGCAGCCCGCACGGCTGTCCCGCGGGCACGGCGACGCGCCACGTCGCGCGGCTGAGGCCGTGCGGATTCGGGTGCTGCTGGAGCGCAGTCGCCGTCGAGCCGCCGTCGCGGGGGACGTGCTTGAACTCAAATGCGAGAGTGTTTTCGAGCTGCGCGGCGCGGCGGTTGGCGGTGAAGTCGAAGACGATCCCCGCGCTCATGCGGTCGTGTGAAACGGGCGTGGTGTCGAGCCGCGCGGTGGCGATGTCCGACCAGTTTTTTCGCCCGACGACGGGCAGCGCAAAGGCGCAGGCGACGTCTTCCTCCGGCGTGCCCGCGGCGCGCACCACTTCCCAAATTTTCCGCGCGCGGCCGAGGCCGCTTTTGTTCGGGCTGCCGTCGTGCTCGCGCAGGCCGCAGTGGAGTCCGCCTTCGTCGGGATGATCGACGTGGCGGTGGTAGAAAAAACACTCGATGCCGGGCAGCGCCTGCACCTTTTTCCACGCGAGCGCGTAGGCCGCCGCCTGCTGCGTTTCGCCGTCTGCGCCGGACGGGCAGTGAAAGCCCTGCTCGGTCAGCGCGATGCGTCGCGGACGGCCTGCATACAGGAACCGCGGCTGGCTGAGGTAGGCGGGCAGCACTTCGAGATTGTGGAAAGTGACGCGGTCCGCATCGAAGCGCAGCGGGGCCGTTTTATCCTGCCAGAAACGCGGGTCGCCGAGATTTTCCGGGTACGGATGAAAGGCGACATTCCACGGAAAATCGCCTTCGCGATGGGCGCGCGCGTTGAGCCCTTCGAGCACTTCGAGCCCGCCGAAACCGCGGCGCACGTCCTCGGCGGCGGGCAGTGCCCAATGATGGTCGAGCGAGACGTAGAGCGGGAAATCCGCATGCACGCTGCGCGTCGCGAGATCGGCGGTGCGCAAAGCCGTGGCGTATTCGCGGAGCAAAACTCCCGGCTCGACCGCGCCGAGGTGATACCAGCTCCAGTGGCTCTGCACCTCGTTGCCGATGATGAGCCCCGCGAGCGTGCCGTAGGCCGCGTCCTCGCGCGTGTAGCGGTCGGCGAGCCAGTGGAGAATCGCGCGGTAGTAGAAAAGTCCGTCGGCGGTCGCGGTGTTGAACGCCGCGACGACGCCCGCGGATTCCGACGCCGCGGTGAGCGGATGCACGAGCGGCGAGCCGGAGTTTTTCTCCGCGCCGACGTAGTTCAAAAAGATGCCCGTCGTCCGCAGCCCCGCC
>JAYVNN010000140.1:0-16800 GCA_043758435.1 Chthoniobacter sp. | reverse complement strand
TCCCAGCGCTCGCGGTCGCCCTGGTCGGAGTCGTTGTCGCCGGTGAAAAGATTGCCGAATTTGTCGAACGCCAGCTCCTGCGGATTGCGCAGCCCGCGGCACAGCGCCTCCATGTGCGAGCCGTCCAGCTCGCAGCGAAAGACCGCGCCTTCATCCGGAAAAGCGAGCGTAGTCCCTTCCTGCGTCTTCACGTTGGCCCCGCGGTCGCCGAAGGAAAAATACAGCCGCCCGTCCGGCCCGATGATGAGCCCGTGCATGTCGTGGCCGGTGAAACTGAAGCGCACGCCGTAGCCGCGGCTCAGCTCCTCGCGCTTCTCCGCGTGCCCGTCTTTGTCGAGCCCGTCGAGCCGCCACAGGCTCGGCATATTGGTGAACCACACGCTCCCATGGTGCGCCAGCACGCCGGAGGCGATGCCGTCGAGCAGCGAGTTGAAACCCGACGCATAGACCGCCGAGAAATCCGCGCGCCCATCGTGATCGCGGTCTTCGAGCACGCGGACGATTTCCGTCTCGATGCCGAGCTTCTGCCACTCGCCGGGGAAGTTCCTTTTTATCTCCGCCTCACGATCCTCGATCGTCCGGCACGCGAGATCGTCCTCGAGCATGAACATGTAGTGGCGAATATCGAGGACGCTGGTGCGGTAGCGGTAGGTCTCGGAGACGAAAACGCGGCCCTCATTGTCGAGGCAGATGGCCACCGGGTTTCCGAGCATCGGCTCCGCAGCGAAGAGGTCGATGGTGAAGCCTTCCGCGGGACGGAAAATTTTCGCGGCCTTGAGCGGCTCGTCGGAAGCCGCGCGTTGCATCGGCTCGGCGACCCGCTCGGGGCCTTTGAGCCCGGTCTTGGCCGGTGCGGCGGGCGCGATCTCGGCGGCGTGGGAAAAGGCCGCGCAGGCGGCGACAAAAAAGGCCGGCGCAAGCCGGCGGAGCGGGGAAGACATGGCGCGAAAAATATCGCGCACGGCCCGCAAAGCGAGCCGCTTTGTGGCTGCCTCACGAGGATTTGCACTTGGCGGGAATCAAGCAAAACAGACGTTTGCGAGGAGCTGAGGATGGGGGCCAGCGGGACGCCGTGGAGCGGAAAAGGGGGAAGTCTGGGCGGTGGCGTGAACCGCTGGCCGCAGAGGAAGCCGCAGGCCGCGCGATGAGGCTTGCCGGTCGGGCGGGGCGTGTGAAATAGCTGGGCGATGCCCACCCTCGATTGGATCGGGAAGCGCGCCGTGGTGAACCACCATCGGGAGCTGCCTTACCGCCTGCTGCACTGCGACCCCACGCTCGGGGCGGGCGATCCTGCGGCGGGGAATCTCCTCGTCGAGGGTGACAATCTGCACGCGCTCAAGGCGCTGCTGCCCTACTACGCCGGGCGGGTGAAGTGCATCTACATCGACCCGCCCTACAACACCGGAGACGAAAGTTGGGTCTATAACGACAAAGTTACGTCGCCGGAAATCGAGAAGTGGCTCGGCGACACCGTCGGCAAGGAAGCCGAAGACCTTTCCCGGCACGATAAGTGGCTTTGCATGATGTATCCGAGGCTGGCATTGCTGCGGGAGTTTCTGAGGGAAGATGGGGTGATTTTCATTAGTCTCGACGACAACGAAGCGCATCGGTTTCGGATGCTCGCAGACGAGATTTTTGCACCGCAAAATTTCGTAGAGCAGATGGTCTGGAAAAAAAGTTATGGAGGCGGTGCAAAGGAGCGCTTTGTCGTTCGGCAGCATGAGTACTGTTTCCTATATGCGCGGGATAAACGAAACCTCGCTGATCTTTGGCTTCCACCAGACCCCGACGCAGAGGAGCGCTATTACAAATACCGAGATGCAAAGGTTGCTCAACGTGGCCCGTTTCGTGTTAAGCCGCTTGAGGCTACGAAGAGCATGGGTAGGCGGGAGAACTTGGTCTTTCCAATTAAGGCTCCAGACGGAAGCGAGGTAATGCCGAAACGGCAGTGGTGGTGGAGCCGTGAACGCGTAGAGGCAGCGCTCGCCAACGACGATCTCCATTTCGTTAAGACGAAGATCGGATGGTCAATTTCTTACAAACAGTATCTCCGAGACGAGAACGGCGAAGAGCGAGGTGCCAAGCCGTTCTCGGTCATTGATGGGATTTACACCCAAGAGGGAACCGCTGACCTGCGAGCACTCTTCGACGACCAAGTAGTTCTCCAGTTTCCGAAGCCTATCCGTCTAGTTAAGCAACTCATACAAATGGTCACTAAACCCGGCGACCTAATCCTCGACAGCTTTGCCGGGAGCGGGACGACGGGGCACGCGGTGTTGGCCTTGAACGCGGAAGCCAAGGCGGCGCACACGGAGAGTAACGAGGACACGGAGAAGAAACAGGCGGGGGGCAAGCCTGACCTTTTCTCCCCCTCTTTGTCTTCCGTGTGCGACCCACCGCCGCGTCGTTTCATCCTCTGCGAACTGGAGCCGAAGATCGCCCGCGAAATCACCGCCGAGCGGCTGCGCCGCGTCATCGCCGGGTATAGCGACACGCCCGGCCTCGGCGGCGGCTTCCGCTTTTGCACGCTGGGCGAACCGCTGCTCGATGCGGACGCGCGCTTTCACCCGGAGGTGCAGTGGTGCGACCTCGGCCATCACCTGTGGTTTGCCGAGACGGGGGAGCCGATGGAATGGCGGAAGGAGGAGGGCGGAGGGCGGAAGAAGGGGAGCGCGCTGCTCGGGATCGCGCCCGATGGGCGGGCAATTTATCTGCTAGCTGGTAAGCTGTCCAGGGCACCGGCGGGCGTGCCGAGCGTGCTCACGGCGGAGACGCTGGCGCAGCTCACTCCGCACGCCGGGCCGCGAGTCGTCTATGGCGAAGCCTGCACGCTGCGGGCCAGCGCGTTGGCGCGGGAGCGCATCGTTTTCAAACAAATCCCCTACCAAGTCCGCCAGCAATGAGCGCCCTCTACGGACATAAGACCTACCAGAACGAAGCCCTCGCCTCGCTGCGCGCCTGTCTGCGGCGCTGCCAGGAAACGAACGATCCGGGGCGGGCCTTCCGCGAAGTAACCGAGCAGCTTTGGGGGCAGGCGAGTGATTACCGCGCGGTGACGAATCTCCCCGAGGGCGTAACGATGCCGGCGGATATGCCATTCATTTGCCTGCGCGTGCCGACCGGCGGCGGCAAGACGGTGATCGGCGCGCGCTGCGTGCGGGTGGTGCGGGATGAATTGCTGGAGACGGATCATCCGCTGGTGCTGTGGCTGGTGCCGAGCGAAGCGATCCGCGCGCAAACGCTGCGGCAAATGCGGAATCGGAAAAATCCGTTGCGGCAGGTGCTCGACGAGGAGCTGGGCCGGGTGGAAGTGATGGACCTGAGCGAGGCGATGTATGCGCCGCGGGCGGTGCTCGACGGCAGCCCGGTGATCCTCGTCTCGACGATCCAATCCTTTCGCACCGCCAATACCGAGGGCCGCAAAGTGTATGACGACAACGGCTCGCTGATGTCGCACTTCGACCATGTGCCGGACGAGGCGAAGGCGCGTCTGCCGCACGGCTTTCCGCACAGCCTCGCCAATGTGCTGCGGCTGCGGCGTCCGCTCGTGATCATGGACGAGGCGCACAATGCGCGGACCAAAGAGAGCATGGTGATGCTGGAACGCTTTCAGCCGCGCGCGGTGATCGAACTGACGGCGACGCCGCGCACGGAGGCCACCGCTACGCACTCGCCGAGCAACGTGCTCCACAGCGCGAGCGCCGACGCGCTGAAGGCGGAGCGGATGATCAAGCTGCCGATCATCGTGGATTGCCAGACGGGCTGGAAAGAGCTGCTCGGCTCGGCGCTGGCGATGCGCGAGTCGCTGGAAGCCAAGGCCAACGCCGAGCGTGCGACGGGTGCGCCGTTGCTGCGCCCGATCATGCTCATCCAGGCGGAAGCGCATTCGCAGCAGAGGGAGACGCTGCATTGGGAAATCGTGGAGAAAGCGCTGAAGGAAGATTTTCACATCCCGGCGGAGCAAATCGCGGTGGCGGCCAATGAACGTCGGGATCTCGCGGACGAGGACGTGATGACGGCGGAGAGCAAGGTGCGTTTCATCATCACGCAACAGGCGCTCAAGGAAGGCTGGGACTGCTCGTGGGCTTACGTGCTGTGCTCGCTGGCGGAGACGTATTCGAGCACCGGCGCGGTGCAAATCCTCGGGCGCATCCTGCGGCAGCCGGATGCGCAGGAGCGGGCGACGCCGGAGTTGAATCAGTGCTACGCGTTTTTGCGCTCGGCGCATTTCATCGTGGCGGCGGAACCGCTGCGCGAGCACCTCACGACGGACTGGGGATTTGAAGAGCGCGAGGCGTCGAGCTTTGTGGCACCGCTGCACGCGGAGCAAGGGACGCTGCCGCTCGGGACGGGAGGAGTGGTGAGCATCCCGATCACGCTGGCGGAGGATTTCAAGATGGAGGAACTGCCGGCGACGGCGCGCGGGCATGTCCAGTGGGTGCGGGAGACGCGGCTCCTCACGATCTCCGGCGTGCCGGACGCTGCGGCAGAAAAGGCGCTGCTCGGCTGTGTGACGACGCCGGAGACGCAGACGCAAATCCAGCAGGTGGTGAAGGCGCTGCGCCGGGAGACGAACAGCCGCATCATGAAGTCGCCGGCCGACCGCGGAGAACGCTTCGTCATCCCGCGGCTAATGATCTGGGAGCAAGGGCGGCTCGTTTTCCCCGATGAGAGCCAATTCCTCAGCCGTCCCTGGCAACTCCCGCACCCGATCGAACCCGCCGATGTGCCCGCCTTAATCGGATTGCGCCAACCGCATAGCGTCGGCATTCTCGACGTGGAGGACGGGCGGGTGATCACGCGGCAAATGCCGGAATTGCAACGCGAGATGGAGCAACTGCTGGTGCATGAGAATTGGACGCAGAACCGGCTCATTACCTGGCTCGACCGGAACATTCGCCATCCCGATCTTCCGGCAGAAGAAAGCTCCGTGTGGCTGTATAGCATCATTCGGACGCTCCAGGAAAAGCGCGGCCATCAACTCGGCGAACTGATCCGCGACCGCTTCATTCTGAGGCGCGCACTCGAACAACGGCTCGAGGCACTGCGACGGGTCGCGGAACGGAGCCACTTTCAGGAATTGCTGTTCGGCACAGAAGCGATCAACCGCTTGCGCGTTGGCGCGGAGCACAGTTTTGAGTTTGACCGATACGCGTATCCGGCCCGTTGGATTTGCCCCCGGGGTAGCGAATTCCAAAAACACTATTACGAGAAAGTCGGAGAACTGAAGGGAGAGGGCGAAGAGTTTCTCTGTGCTCGTTTTCTCGACTCCCTCAAGCCCGTCAGTTTCTGGGTGCGCAATCTCGAACGGCAGCCGCAATTCTCCTTCTGGCTGCAAACCTCTAGCGACCGCTTTTATCCTGACTTCATTTGCCGCCTCCATGATGGCCGCATCGCTGTGGTGGAGTACAAAAACGCGACGGATTGGAGTAACGACGACAACAAGGAAAAGCGTGACCTCGGTGGGCTGTGGGCGGAGCGCAGCGGCGGTGCCTGCCTTTTTTTCATGCCGCGCGGGCCGGATGAACTCGCGCAGATCGCCGAGCTTTTCGCCACCCCGGCTCCGCGTTCAGGCGGTGAGGAGGAATTGTTTGAACCTCCCGAAGGCCCAGATAGGCTCGGCCCCGTCGTTCCAACCGCTACCAACTCCCGCCGCTCGGGTCGGCCTGCCCCGCTCGAAGAACATTCCGTGGTGCGCGTGCTGCGTGAATTCCGTGCGGCCGGAATCCGTGCCGGGGAGACGGGAACGATTGTGCATGTGTATGAGGACGGCGGTTACGAAGTAGAGGTTCTTGCCGGTCGAAGTCGTCCGGCGGTTGTTACGGTAGAGGATGCGGATGTGGAGGCGCTGGTGAAGAAATGAAGCATCTTCCCACACGCGAAGACCTTCACGTTGAGGAAAGGAAGGTGACGAATTACCTGCTCGACCTCGAACATGAGGAGGGCGAATCGAAAGCGCGTTTTTTTCTCAACCGAGGCTTTACGCCCGAGCGGTGGGAGCATTTCGCCCAAGCAATTCGGGAGCACGGAAAAACGCAGCCCGTGACGGAAGAGGAAGTGACCCGCCACGGGCAAAAATACGTGGTCGAGTGCCAAATCGTGAGCCCGGATGGCGAAAACCCCTGCATCCTCTCCGTCTGGATCAAGGAAGGCACCAAGCCCATGCGACTGGTCACAGCGCACCCGAATTCTTAGAGCATAGACCGGCATCTGGTAGCGCGGGCCGGCTCAACCGCCGTTTCGGATGCTGGGGAGAAAGTCCCTGCAAACAATGGCTGCCTTACTAGGATTTGAACCTAGACAAAACGATTCAGAGTCGTTTGTGCTACCGTTACACCATAAGGCAAAATGGGAGGGCGGAAGTTATGGGGCGGGCGCGGGTTGTAAATGAATTTCTCGCCGCTTTGGCCCGCCCTGCGAACGGCTATTTTCCGAGCGGCTGGGAGATGTGGGCGTCGGCCGGCGGGGTGAAGTCGAAGGTGCTGGCGGGGAGCGGCGCGGGGCGCTGGTTTTTGTAGGTCGTCACCATGCGGTCGCCTTTGGGGAGGGTGGCTTCGGTGCGCTGGATTTTGAAATCCGCGTCCACAAAAACCGCCAGCTCTTTGACCATGCGGCGCAGTCCGCCGGTGCGGGGCGTGAGGGCGAGGTGATAGCCGCTGGCTTCGCGGGCGGCGGTGCAGGTGTAGAACTTCTCCACGTTTTGAAAATTCAGCCCGGCGGTGAGCGCGGCGATGGAGTCGTCGAAAAACTGGCGCTGGCCGAGGGTGTAAAGTTCGGCCTCTTTGAAAGCGGGGTAGTAAATCCACAGCTTCGCGCCATCGCTCACGGTCAGGCTCGGGCTGCTGCCTTTGACTTCGCGGCGGAATTTATTCGGCACTTGGAAAGAAATCGTGCCTTCGCTGACGAGCGGTTTTGTGAGCAGGTGCGTGGTTTTTTCCTCAGTGAAATCGGCGGTGAGCGACGGAAATTTCGCACGGTGTTCTTGGAGGTTTTTCAGCAGGGTCTGCGTCTCGGCGGGCGGGAGGTCGGCGGCGTGGGTGAAGGCGATGGTGGTGAAAAAGGCGAGGAGGATACAGCGCATGAAAAAGAGATCGGTTTTGACGGGTAGAAAGGTTTTGGATTCAGCGCGAATGATGACGGCTGCGCAAGTTTATGTGCGCTCCCCATCAACTGTCATTCTGAGCGGAATTCCCGGCGGGCGCAGGTGGGCGGGAACGGAGTCGAAGAACCACTAACTATTTCTTCGGGCGGCGGCAGGCATGACGACACACTTCTCCCTTCCGCCTCCGCCCGAAGAAATAGTTAGAGGTCCTTCGACTGCGCTGCGCAAAGCCTTCGCTCCGCTCAGGATGACAGGTTTTTTGGTGGCTCGCGCAGGGATTGTGCGGTTTCGTCTTGCGACCAAATCGGCACGTAGTTGAACCACTGCGCGGGGTGCTGGCGGATGATGGACTCGAAGGCGGTGGCGACGCGCTGCGTATTCGCCGCGAGGTCGGCGCGCGGGTCGGCGGTGGCGGGCATGGGGATGACCGGTTCGGCGAGGGAAACGTAACGCCCGCTCGTCTGACGAATGACGAACGCCGGCAGCACCGCCGCGCCGGTGTGCTGCGCGAGGAGCGCGGGCGCGGTGGAGAATTCCGTGGCGTGGCCGAAGAGGCGCACGGGTGCGCCGGTGTCGGCGTACGGGCGATCGACGAGCATGGCCAGGAGTTCGTTGCGCCGCAGCGTTTGGATCATTTCGACAAAGGCAAACGGATGGCCGGGGCCGACGGCGATGGTCTTGATGCCGAGGCGGCGGCGGCACGCTTCGCGCCAGCGCGTGAGGCCGGTACTCGGCTCCTCAAGCGTGATGACGGTGAGCGGCAGGCCGCGCCGTGCGAGGACGAGCCCGCCGAGTTCCCAATGCCCGAGATGGCCGGTGACGACGATGGTGCCGCGCCCCGCGTCGCGCGCGGCGGCGAGGTTTTCAAAACCGCTCCAGCCCTCGATGAGCGCGTCGCAACGGCGCGCGGCGTCGGCTCCGGCGCAGAGAAAATAGTCGGCGAGCATGCGGCTGAAATTGCCGACGTTTTCCGCGCAGAGCGCATCGAGCGCCGGGCCGTGGAGGCCGGTGACGAGCTGGAGATTCGCACGGAGCGCCGCCTGCCCCGCCTCATTGCGCTGAAAGACCAACCGCCCGACAAAGGCCGCCAGTGCTTGTGCGGCGGGCCGCGGCAGGAGATGCGCGACGGCGAACGCGGCTTTGAATCCACCGAGGGTGTAGAGCGTGTTTTTCACTTCGCGCCGCGCCATGCGCAGGCGGGCAGGACGAAAAAGAGCGTGGCAAAAAGACAGCACGCTACGCCGACCGCACAGACGATGCCGAGTCCTTGCAGCGCGGGATTTTGCGCCAGCGCGAGCGAGGCGAAACCGGCGGTCGTGGTGAGGCCGCTGAGGAGCACGGGTTTGATGACATTCGCGACCGCCTGCTGCGCTCCGGCGCGCATCGCGCCGACGACATAAATGCCGTAGTCCACGCCGATGCCGAGGACGAGCGGGAAGGCAAGCACGTTGAAAAGATTCAGCGCGACGCCGAGCAGTTTGAGCGTGGCGAGCATCGCGCCGAAGGACAGCGCGAGGCCGAGCATGAGCACGGCGATGGGCTGCGCGCGGCGGTAGAGCAGGGCGAGGAGCACGACGTTGAAGGCGATCATGATCGCGCTGAGTTCGACCATCTTGCCTTTCGCCCAGCGGACGAGATCCTGCAGTGTGTAGTTCCAGCCGGAGAGGTGGTAGGGCACGTCGGCGGTGTCTTGCGCGAGCAGGACGCGGAGCCGTTCCTTTTGCGCGAAAGTGGTGATCTTTTCCGCAGGGCGGACGAAGCCCGCGGTGATGTTGGGATCGTGGCCGAAGAACTGATCGGTGAGAAACCACCACGTCGAACTCGCGGGCAGCCGCGTGCGCCAGTCGAGCAGCGCGCGGTCGCCGGCGGTGATGGCGGCGAGCGAATCGAGCAGCGCGCTCGCGCCGGGCATCGGCTCCGCGCCAGCGTCGGCGAGTGCGGCCGCGAGGGCGTCGCGGGCGGCGGGAAGATTCACGTCGCGTGCGAGCGTGGCGGTGTTGGCTTCGACATTGGCGGGTGAAAGGACGAGGGCTCCGGCGAGGATGGACGTTTGCTTGAGTTCGCCGTTTGCCACGTGTTTCGCCCACGCGGTTTGGAGCTTTGTCCAGCCGTCGTGCGTTTGTGTGGCGCTGCCGGTTTCGAGGAGCACGAGCAGTTGCTCGCCGAAGCCGGGAAACTTCTCGGTGATGAGGCGCAGTGCACGGCCCGCGGAGCTGTTTGGCGGTTCGAGCGTGCGCGGATTGGCGTCGAAGCGCAGCGGGCGCAGCGGTGATGCGGCGAACGCGGCGGCGAGGATCAGCACGAGCGTCGCGGGAATCAGGACGGGGCGCGGCGCGGCGAAAACTGCATTCACGAAACGCTCGCCGCCTGCGCGCAGCGGATCGCTTTTCCGCGGACGCACGTCGCGGCCGATGGAGACGAAGAAGACCGTCATCATCAGCGCGGCGGCGATGAGGATGCCGAAGCAGATGAGCACGCCGAGTTGCGCGAAGCCGGGGCAACCGCTGAAGACGTGGCTGAAGAATCCGGCGGCGCTCGTCAGCGCGCCGAAAATCACGCTGCGCCCTTGGCTGCGGAGCGCGGTGCCGATGGCTTCCTCGTGCGTGCGGCCGGCGCCGCGCTCGATCTCATAGATCGAGTAGAGCATCATGCCGAAATCCACGCCGAGCCCGATGAGGATCGAGCAGAGGCCGATGGTAATCATGTTCAGCTCGTGGAAAACCGCGGCCCCGAGACCGACGGCCATCACGCAACTCAGCAGCAGCACATGCAGGATGGCGACGAGCGGGCGCACGCGGCGAAAGCCGAGCCAAGACACAATCGAGACGAGCAGCGAGGAGGTCAGCAGCGTCTCGATGATGTCCTTCCGCATGATGACCGACAACTCGCCGACGTAGGCCGTGCGCCCGGTCACGAGCACCTCCGGCTTGGGCCCGTCCCAGCCCGCGAGGACGCGGCGGCGGAAGTCGTCCACCTTGCGCATCATGTCCTGCGAGGCATGCGCGCCGAGGTCGTCCTGATTCGTGACGGCGAGGACGAGATGCGTGGTGCCGTCCGGCGAGGCGAGGGAAAAAGCCTGCTCGACGCCCGACGAGCCGAGCTGGCGAAACGCGGGGGCGAGTGCGCCGAGCGGATCGATAACGAGGCCGAAATGTTCGTCGCGAAATGAGCCCGCTTTGAACCGCGCGATGGACGTGCCGATATGCTCGCGAATGGCCGCGGGCTGGAGCGCGGCGGCGGCTTGCGCGAATTCGGCGGGCGGGCAGTTCAGCAGCAGCGGGAGCAGGAGCGTCTGCATGTCGGCCAGCGCGCTTTCGTCGCCGAGCGGGAGCTGATCCATGGCTCGCACGATCCACGGTTCCTTGCGCAGCGCCTCGCCGAAATACTGCGCAAAGCCATCGAGATCGACCTGCCCGCTTTCATCGTGCAGGGCGAAACTCAGCGAGCGGCCTTGGGCGAATTCCTTGTTAGAAACCTTCCACACGCGCACCGAATCGAAGTGCGCGGGAAAGAGGTCGAGCACGTCGGAATTGAACTTCACGCCGAAGCCGATGATCAGGCCGCACACCACGAGCAGCGCGAGCGCGAAGGCATGCACACGGCCGGGCCGGTGGGCGAGAAAACGTGCGAGGGCGGGGGTCATGGGCGCGGCGAAAAACCAAACCTGTCATCCTGAGCGGAGCGGAGGCTTTGCGGAGCGCAGTCGAAGGACCTCCATCTTTTCGCGGGCGGAGGCGGTGGGTAAGATGCGCTCCGCCCCACCTCCGCCCACGGAAAAGTTAGAGGTTTGCCGCCGCCTGCGCCCGCCGGCGTCTCGCAGACTCGACTTTCGACTGCGTTCCCGCCCGCCTGCGCCCGCCGGGAACTCCGCTCAGGATGACAGTTGGTTTTGGGGCGCTGCGCGCAAGCGGCGGACGGCATCAGACGCTCAGCGGTTGAACTGAAAGACGAAGTGCTGACCGTCTGCGGGGAATCCGACGGAGAGGGATTGGCGACCGTCGCCGCTGACGATGGTACCCACGGCTTTCAAACAACGCCGACCGGTTGTCGTCGCGTGAAAACCAAACGCATTTCGCAGCGCGATCCAGTTGCGCAAATGCTGCGGCGCGGCGGACGGTGTGCCCTGCCACGAGCCGCGGGCGAAAAGTCCCTCGGCGCGCGCGGTCGTCGCGTCTTCGCGGAGCGTGAGCAGGGGGATGCCGCCGGCCTTTTGAAACTCGAGCTGAAAGTCCTGCGTGCCGCGCTGCTGCACTACGACATCGCCGATGAGCGTGCGGGTGGCGTCGCTGTATTTGAGCTGGCCGATGTGGGTCTGCCACGTCTGGTCGGGCGTGGCGAATTGGTGCGGCGTGGCGCAGCCGGTGAGCAGCGCGGCGGCGAAAAGTGCGGCGAGGAATTTCATGCGGCGGGTTCGAGTTGCGGGGTGGGCGCGGATGCTTTCACTTCGAGGCGCGGGCAGAGGGCCGCGTAGCGCTGGAGGAAAAGCACGAGGTAGAAAACCTGCATGCGCCACCAGATGGCGAAGCTGCTGCCGGTGTTGCCCGCGAGCACCGAATTCACAGCGGGCGCGAGCTGGAGATGCTTCGTGGGCGTGGTGAAGACCTCGATGAATTCGGGGCGGTACCACGCGGTGACAAAGCGCAGATATTTGTCCATGAGCGCGTGCAGGCCGCGCTCGTAGCGGCGGAAAAGGCGCGGACGGCGCGCGGGGTTGGTGAGGATTTCGTCGAGCGCATCGGCGCACTGCTCGCCGCTGTGGATGGCGAGGAAGACGCCGGTGGAAAAGATCGGGTCGATGAAGCCGGCGGCGTCGCCCGCGAGCATCCAGCGGTCGCCGGTGAGGCGCGCGTTGCGGTACGAGTAATCGCCCGCGGAATGGACGGGTGTGACGCAGACCGCCGCGGTCATGCGCTCGCGCATCACTTCGGAATCACGGATCGCCCAGTCGAGCGCGTCCTCGGGCGAGAGCTTGCGCGCTTTGAAGTCCGCCATGTCCAGGACTACGCCGACGCTTGTGCGCCGCTCATCGAGCGGGATGAGCCAGAACCAATAGCCCGGCGCGCGCACCAGCCGCGTGAGCGTGGCGTCGATGCCCGCGTCGCGCTGCACGTTTTCGTAATGCGCGTAGCAGGAGAATTTCTTGAGGTGATCGTAGGTCGTCTTGAGCTGGAACTGCGTGCCGACGACCGCGTTTCGCCCGCTCGCGTCGATGAGATAGCGGGCGCGGATAGCGCCGCCTTTCGTCTGCAAAGTCACGCCGTCCGCATCGCAAGCGAGCGACTCCACGGCGGTTTCCTCGCGCACTTCCGCGCCGGTTTCGCGGGCGCGGTCGAGGAGCATTTTGTCAAACTCCGCGCGCTCGACTTGGTAGGCGTTGTGGTGCCGCAGGCGGAAGCCGTCCTTGAAATAAAACTTCACCGCGCGCTGTCCGCACGCGGTCGCGATTTCCCCGCCGTGCTTGTGCATCGCGCCCGCGTCGAGCTGCGCGCGGATGCCGAGCCGGTCAAAGGCCGTGAGCGAGTACGGCAGCAGCGATTCGCCGATGTGAAAGCGCGGAAATTTCTCCCGCTCCAGCACGATCACGCGCCGCCCCTTTTGCGCGAGCAAGATCGCCGCCGTGCTGCCCGCCGGGCCGCCGCCGATGATCGCTACGTCGTAAAGGTTTTCCATGAGTGCGCGGGAAGTTAGACGGATTTGCGGCGTTGGAAAGACGCGAGATGCCCGGCGATCCGCGAGGACAGGTGACGGCCTGCCATTTCCGATTCGCGCCCTTTTTTAAGACGCCGCTTTGGTCCGTCGCCGGCTGAGGAGACCGAGCGCTCCGGTGAGGAGCAGGGCGAGCGCGCCGGGCTCCGGCACGAGGGCGGGTGCGCCGAATTTTTCCGGCTCGCCGGTGAAAGGCAGGCCGTCGCCGAAGGTCACTTCGACGCCGTCGCCGATGGTCAAAGAGGCGAGGGTCTGGCTGACGGTGAAATTGAGGGCGGCGTTGGCGGTGACGGTCGAGGTGCCGGTGCCGAGGGTGGTGGTGATGTTGGTCGTGCCGCCGGTCGTGGTCAGCGCGGCGTAGGTTTGGGCGCCGGCGATGTTGAGGATGCCGTTGCCCGCCTTGGTCAGCGAGGTGCCGGTCACGCTGCTGGGGGCGGTCAGGAAAACGGTGTTGCCATTGGTGTCGATCGCGCCGCCGCCGGTGCCGAGGGTGAAAGCGCGGTTGGTCGAAATGGTGGTGTCGGCCTGGAGGGTTCCGCCGGCACTCAGGGCGACACCCCCGGCAGCGTCTCCGAGGGCGGCGTCGGCGTTCACATTGAGGATGCCGCCGGTGACCGACGTGCCGCCGGAATAGCTGTTCGAGGCCGTGAGGAGCACGGTGCCAGCGCCTTGCTTGACGACATTGCCCGCGCCTGAGATCACGCGGTTCATCGTCCAGTTGCCGTCGAGCCCGAGTGTGCTGAGGCTGGCCAGCGCGACGGTCGTGCCCGCGCCGAGCGTGCCGGTGGCGCCGGAGAAATTGACGGTGAATTTGCCCTGGTTGACGGTGAGCGTACCGAAGTTGTCGGCCTGCGCGGGGATGTTCCGAATCTCCTGCGTGCCCGCGCCGTTTTTGACGAGACTGAGCACGCCGCCCACCTGGGTGCGGATGAGTCCGTTGAAGATGAAGTCAGCGCTGTTGTTGATGGTCAGCGTGGTCGCGGCGGGTGCGCCGGTTTCCTGATTCTGAATGATCGAGAGCGTGTCGTCGGCGTCGGACTGGAGGCCGGCGACGGTCTGGGCAAAGCCGCGCAGTTCCATCTTCGCGTTGCTGCCGGTGCCGTTGTTGAAGGTGAGGACGGAGTTCGGTCCGAACTGATTGGCTGCGCCCATGACGAGGAAAATATTCGCCGCGCTGCCGTTGCCGATGAGCACGTGGCCGGGCAGAGCGGTGCCGCCGACGGCCGCGGCGGTGAGGGTGCCGTTAAGCAGGGTGGTCAGGCCGGTGAAAGTGTTCAGCCCGCTCAGGGTGATCGCCCCGGTGCCTTGCTTGACGACCGCGCCGGCCGCCGCGCCGCTGCCGGAAATGGCGCGGCTCAGCACCCACCCGCCATCAAGCCCGAGCGTGCCGTTCGCCCCGAGGACGACGGAGCCCGCGTTGAGCGTGTTGGTGCCGTTGGCGTTGGTCGTGAGGTTGATGAGGAACCTGCCGTTATTCACGGTGACGGTGCCGAAGTTGTCCGGCCCCACGAGGGCGTTTTTGATTTCCTGGGTGCCCACTCCTTCCTTCACGAGATGGAGCGTGCCGACCTGGCTGCGGATGAGGCCGGTGAAGCTGTGATCGGTCGCGGCATTGATGGTCAGCGTCCCCGTGCCCGACGAAACGGTGCCGGGTGCGCCAGCTTCGTCATTCTCAATGAGCGAGAGCGTGGTCTGGAAGGGCAGACTGGAATCCACGCCTGCCACCGTCTGGTTCGTGCTGCGGACGATGAGCTTCGCGTTCTTGGCTCCGTCGTTGAAAGTGATGACCGTGCTGGCCCCGAACTGCTGGTCGTTCGCGCCGGCTCCGGCGATGAGGAAAACATGGTTGCTCCCGTCGCCGAGCGTGACGTTCGCGGGGGAGATGGGGACGCTCCCCACGCCCGCGGCGATGATCGCGCCATTGGTGATGGTCAGCGGCTGGCTGAAGGTGTTGCCGCCGGCCAGGGTGAGCGAGCCTGCGCCGTTTTTCGTGACGGCGAGCGTGCGCGCCGCGCCGTCGAAGATGCTGCCGGCGTAGGTCGTGTCAGTCGCCTGGGTGACGGTCAGCGTGCCGCTCCCGCCCACGCTGTTGTCGGTGATCAGACCGCTCGTGGCGCTCAGCGCACTCACGCTCACGTTGAACCCATTCATGTCGAGCAAGCCGCCGCCCATGCTCAGCACGAGGCCGGAAGGCACCGCGGTGGCGCTGCCGAGTAGCACAATGCCTTGGTTGACATTGAAGCTGCCGCCGGCCGCGGTGGCAAAGGCGTTGTTCCCCGTCAGCGTGAGCGTGCCTGCGCCGCGCTTGGTCACCTGCGCGCCCGCGCCGGAGAGGTTGTTGGCCACGGTGAGATCGTCGCTGCGGTAAAAGACGAGCGTGGTGCTATTGGCGAGCGCGACATCGCCGGAGCCGAGCGAGCCGGTTGTGGAGTTGTTCCCGATTTGGAGCGTGCCGCCGGTGACGTTGGTCGTCGTGTAGCTGTTCGTGCCGGTGAGCAGCGTGGTGCCGGTGCCCGAGGCCGTGAGGGACTTCGCGCCGGTGATGTTTCCGCTGAGCGTCAGCAGGGTGCCGCTCGCGGTGCTGGTGAGGGCGTCCGTCGCGAGAATGACCGGTGCGGCGACGGTGTGGTTTCCTTGGAAGACGGTGATACCGGCAGCGGCAATGCCGTTGTTGAGCGTGAGGGTATCCGTCGCCCCGCCGGTGATCGTGAAGCTGTTGACGTTGTCAAAGATGATGCCGCCGACCGTCTTTGCCCCATCCACCGCGACCGTCGTCGGCACATTCGTCAAGCCGCCAAACTTGGCCACCGCGCCAGCGGTGTTCGGAGTGCCGACATCCCAATTGCCAGACGTCGTCCACAAGCCGTTCCCCGCGCCCGCATTCCACCGCGAGACCGTCGCATCGCCCACGGTGAGGACGATGAGCGTGTTGGTTGTGTCGTTGGCGAGGGAGTAGAATTTGCCGGGCTGCGCGTTGGCGATGGAGATGTTCGCGATGGCTCCGGTGAAGCTCGTGTTGTAGTCGAGCAGCGTGTAGTTGCCGTTGGTCAGCAGCGCATTCACGCCGCCGGGCTCGAAGAGATTGAAAGAAGCGCCATTGAGCGTGAGTCCGCCCGCGCCCGTGACATTGATGAGGTCGCTGGTGCCGCCGAATTCGTAATCCACCAGCGCGCCCGTCGTGAGCGTGAGCCCCGCGATGGTGAGCGTGCCGGGCGTCGCGGCGCTGCCGGGGCTGATGCGCGCGCCGCCGACCGTGACCACCGAGCCGGTGAACGTGCCGGTGCCGCTCAGGATGCCGCCGCTCCCGACATTGACCGTATTGGTGAAAGTGCCCGTGCCGCTGACGGTGCCGCCGTTGTTGATGTTCACGACGCCATTGAACGTCCCCGCGCCGTTGAGCACGCCCGTGCCGCCGACGGCCACCGCCGAGCCCGCGGGGAGGCTGCCATCGACTTGCAGCGTGCCGTTGCTCACGGTCGTCGCGCCGGTGTGCGTGCTCGCGCCGGTGAGCACCTGCGTGCCCGCGCCGGTTTTGGTGAAAGCGAGCGCGCCGTCCGTGCCCACGCCGTCGCCATCGCGCAGGACGCCGGCAAAAGTCCGCGTGCCGGAGACGCTGACCGTGAGCGTGCCCGTGCCCGCTGTGCCGGATTCATTTTCCACGACACCCGCGCCGCCGCTGCTGCTCAGGCCGCCCACGGTTTCGGCGAGATTGTTCATCCGCAGGATTCCGGCCGAGGCGCCCGTGCCGTTGAAAAGCGGCACCGTCGCGTCGGCGATCTGATTCCCGCCCGTGCCGGTGCCGTCGAGCAGCAGGACCGCGCTGTTCGCGCCGCTGCCGATGGTCAGGCCGGCGTTCACCGCGATGGCGCTTGTCTTGCCGAGCGCGAGGATGCCGTTGTTCACCGTCGTCACGCCGCTATTGATGTTCGCATCCGGCCCGTTGAGCACCCAGGTGCCTGTGCCGGTCTTGGTTAGACTCGTCGCTAGACCGT
>JAYVNN010000139.1:0-5719 GCA_043758435.1 Chthoniobacter sp. | reverse complement strand
AATCTCGTCGCCAAAAAAATCGCCGACCCCGCCGAGCCCGACACGCTCCTCCTCCTTGAACACGAGCCCGTCTATACCATCGGCCGCACGCCCGACCGTAGCAGCCTGCGCGATCCCGCCGCGCTGCCGCATCCGCTCATCGTCACCGGGCGCGGCGGGCAAGCTACGTATCACGGTCCCGGCCAGCTCATCGGCTATCCGATTCTCGATTTGAAAAAACGCGGCCAGGACCTCCACCGCTACCTCCGCGACCTCGAGGAAACCCTCATCGCCCTCTGCGCCCACTGCGGCGTCGCCGCCCAGCGGCGCGACGGCCTCACCGGCGTCTGGGTCGGCGAGAAAAAAATCGCCTCCATCGGCATCGGCGTCCGCCGCTGGGTGAGCATGCACGGCTTCGCGCTCAATGTCGGCGGCGACCTCGCGCCCTACCGCGCCATCACGCCCTGCGGCATCGCCGGCGTGGAAATGACCAGTCTCGAACGCGAAACCGGCGTGGCGTGGAGCGTCGAAAATATCGCCGCGGAAATCGTCCCGTTTTTCCGCGCGCAGTTCGAGCATCTGTAGGGGAAGCTGCCAGCTTCCCCTACAGATCCTTCTTCACCGCCCGCACCGCGCGCACAAATTCCGCCGCCAGCGCCGTGAGTTTTTTCCAATCGCGCTTCGCCAAAATCTCCCGCGAAACCAGCGCCGAACCCGCGCCGAGCGCCACGCTCCCCGCCTGCAAAAACGCGCCCGCCGTCTCCGGCGTCACCCCACCCGTCGGGATGATCTGGAGCATCGGCAGCGGCGCGAGGATGTTTTTGATGTAACCCGGCCCCGCCTGATCCGCGGGAAAAAGCTTCACAAAATCCGCGCCCGATTCATACGCGAGCAGGCACTCCGTCGGCGTGAACGCCCCGCTCGCAATCGGCTTGCCGTAGCGGTTGCACAGCCGGATCACCTCCACCTTCGTCACCGGTGTGACCACAAATTCCGCGCCCGCCAGCAGCGCCGCGCGCGCCGTCTCCGCATCCAGCACACTGCCCACGCCCATGAGCACGCGGTCGCCGAATTTCGCCGCGACATCGCTGATGACCTGAAGCGCATTCGGCGTCGTCATCGTCACCTCCATCGCCGTCACGCCGCCCGCAAGCAGCGCCTCGGCCGCGCGCAGCAGCGACTCCGAAGAATCCGCGCGAATGATGGCGATGATGCCGGGGTCGAGGAGGCGCTGGATGATCTCGGGTTTGGTCATGGGCGGAGGGTTGAGTGTTGAAAGTTGAGTGTTGAGTGGCAGTTGGCGCAAGCTGCGAGACAACTAATTCACCCGCATGAAATCCCTCCTCACCGCCCTCACCCTCTCCCTTCTTTCCATCGCCGCGCACTGCGCCGAGCCGCTCCGCCTTTGGCCGAAAGATGCGCCCGGCGAGAAAGACGACATCGGTGCGGAGGCCGACATGACGAAACCGACGGAGGGTCTCGTCGCCGGCCAGCGCGTGATGCGCCTCGGCAATGTTGCACAGCCGACGATCACCATTTTCTCTCCGCCGAAAGACCAGGACACCGGCGCGGCGGTGCTCGTCTGTCCGGGCGGCGGTTACAGCATCCTCGCGTGGGATCTCGAAGGCACGGAAGTCTGCGACTGGCTGAACTCCATCGGCGTCACCGGCGTGCTGCTCAAATACCGCGTGCCGAAACGCGCGGGCCTCGACAGGCACACCGCACCGCTCCAGGACGCGCAGCGTGCGCTCGGCCTCGTGCGCTCGCGGGCCAAAGAACTTGGCCTCAATCCGCAGCGCCTCGGCGTCCTCGGTTTCTCCGCTGGCGGACACCTCGCCGCCGCGCTCAGCACCGGCTCCGACACGCGCACCTACGAGCCGCTCGACGACGCCGACAAAGCGAGCTGCCGCCCCGATTTTACCATCCTCATCTACCCCGCCTACCTCACGCTCAAGGACGGCGGCGACACGCTCGCACCGGAAATCAAAGTCACCGCGCAGACCCCGCCCGCCTTCATCGCCATGTCCCAGGACGATCCCGTCCACGTCGAAAACGCCTGCGTTTACAGCCTCGCGCTGAAGAATGCGAAAGTGCCCTGCGAGCTGCACCTTTACCCCGACGGCGGCCACGGCTACGGCCTCCGCCCCAGCGCCCACGCCGTCACCACCTGGCCCGCCCGCGCCGCCGAGTGGATGGAAAAACGCGGGCTCTTGAAAAAGTAGGCGGGCGCTTCCCAGCCCCGCGCGGTGCGTGGAAAAATGGCTGGAGGCTGGCCGCCCGGAGCACACCGCGCGGCTCTGGGAAGAGCCGCCTACTTTCCCGTGCCCTTCGTGATGCGGATGCGGTCCAGTTCCGCGCCCTCGATGCTGATTTGTTTCAGCACCAGTTCATTCGGGCCCAGCTCGATGAGCGAAAACGAGTGCTTGTCCGCCACGTACTTTGCCGTCAGCGGCACGTAGTTTCCCGGATTGTCCTTCAGCAACTGCGCCACCGTTTTCTCGAAATCCTTCGCGTTGTAGAGCGACGCCCCGCCGCCGCCGGTGACGACGTGGATGATCCCGCGCGGCACCGTTTTCGTCACGCCGTCAAACTCATCGTCGAAGGTAAAATCCCCGTTCACCCGCCCCTTTGGATCGCGCGCCGGCGGGTTCGGTTTGAACAGCAGCGGCTTCGAGCGCTGGTAATTGTGGACGTGTCCCGCGAAGACAATGTCCACGCCGTTCGCCTCGAAGATCGGCTCCAGCAGCCGCATCTTCTGCTCCGTGTAATGCTGCGGCGACGTGTGAAACGCGGGCGCGTGCATGCACACGAATTTCCACCGCTGCTTCGATTCCCGCAGATCCTTTTCCACCCACGGCGCGAGCTGCATGAAGCTCGCCGTGTTGTAGCTGTTCGTGTCCAGCATCACGAAATGCGCCGGCCCGTAGTCGAACGAGTACACGCACAGCGCCGGAAAGCTCGCGCCCGCGTCCACCCGGAATTTCGCCGCCACCTTCGGGTCTTTGCCCAGCGGCGTATTCCACGGCCCGAGGCCCGGTCCATTCAGCGGCCCGTGGAAAAAATAAAACGCGCCAAACGCATCCGGCGTCTCCGGCAGGTGTACCATATCGGCGTCGTGATTCCCGATCACCGGATAAAACGGAATCGTCTGCATCAGCGGCGCACCCGCCTTCACGCTCGTCTCCGGCGGATCATCGTACGTGGAAAAGAAATGGTGCAGGTACTGGCTCACCCGCCCCGCCGAATAAACGATGTCCCCCAGCACCACCATGAAGTCGGGATTCGTCCGCGAGATTTGAAACGCCACCGCGTTCTGCTCCTTCGATCCATTCGCGAGGTCGCCGATCATCACGAATTTCACCGCCTTCCCCGCGCTCGCCCGCGTGCGAAATTTCGCCTGCTGCACCACCGTCGTCCCCAGCCGCACCCGGTACGTCACCTCGCTGTCAAACGGCAGCTCCGTGAGCGTCGCGGCGTACTTGAAAAAATGCTGCTCATGCTCCGCGAGCACCGGCGACGCCTCGTGGATGATATCCTTCCGCAAATCCTCCAGCGTCACCGGCACATTCCCCAGCGGCACCAGCGGCGGCTTGCCCGTCGGCTTCGCGAAAGGCGAGGCCGGCGTCGCAGGCGCGGGCGTGCCGGGCTTCGCCACGATCGGCGTCGCCTTCGGCGGCGGCAGTTTCGGCGGCAGAAAATCCAGCGCCACCCGCTCCACCTTCGCCACCCGCATCGGCCCGCCCGCGACCGCAAACTCCACCACAAAATCCCCCGGCTTCTGCTCCGTCACCCACGCGATCACCTTCACATCCGCGCCTTGCAAACTGCTCCCATTCCCCGGCTGCACATACGGTTTCACGAGCACCGTCTGCGCACCCAGAACGGCTGGGAGGGCAACCGAGACGAGGGCAAAAAGAGCGGTTTTCATGGGGCGGCTAGCGGGGCGCATAGAAATGGCCAACCCGCCCCGCACCACAACCTTTGATTTCGCCCACCCACCGCCGCCACCGCAAAAAATCCTTCAACGCCGCAAGATGAGAAAGACGAGGTTGGCGAGCCCGATGGCAAGGAGCGGCCCAGTCACGGCCATGTTCCAGGCGCGAAACCGCGCTGCGCGGCGGACGATTCACTCCACTCTCTCACCCGCCTTGATCGGCACGGCGCACGATCTCCGCATCAAGCCACTTCACGCGGGTTGCGACCCACTCCTTCATCTGCGCGAGGTCTTCCTCGAAGCTGAGCCGGTCGGGATACGGGCCGTCGAGCGTGCGCCAGCGGGCGGCGTTGCGCTGTGCGGCGTCGCCGAGTTCGCGCGCGTTGTCATCCATCAAGCGGTGGATGGCTGCGACGGAAAACTCCCGCTCGCGAAGCTGCTTCCAGCGCGCGGCGAAGCGCTTTCTGAAACCGGCGTCGCCATGCAATCGGTCGAACAGGTGATTCGACAGCCACACGTCCGGCCCAACGCGCGACGCATCCCAGTTGCGCCCGAAGGTCGCGTCATAATCCCATGGTGCAAAAAAGAAGCGTGGTGGCACCGGCGCATCGGGCAGCACCGCGTCGCGGGCGAGGATGAAGTTTTTCGTGATGCCGTCCAGGTTGCTCGTCAGCAGCACGAGAAGCTGGAAGTCGATCACGTTGTCGATGTCGAGCCGCGTGGCAATCCCCTTCTCAGGATCGCGAAACTCCGCGTCTGTCGCGCGGCTAACGAACTGGTTGAACTCGTCCAGCGGCCCCCAGTAGGCCTTCGTCTCCGCATCTGGCTCGCCCTGCTCATAACCCTCGTGTCCGGGCTGGGAAAAATTCGCAGCATGATCTACGGCCTTGTATATGCACCCATGGCTGGGCTCGTCATCCCGGTATCTGCGCAGTCCCAGCAGCGCGCGATCCAGCCGCTCCATGAGTAGGTAGGCACCGTTGTATCGGTCATTGAGTGTTACCTCCACGAAACGGCTCGCCACGGCATAGCGCTTCCCGTCCGCCGATGACAGCGAGCGAAACAAATCGTACGACAGCTTGTGCCGCATCAACGAACGATCCACGACCGCTGCATTCAAGACCCATTGCGTCGATTTACGCAGTCCAAGCCACTGCGCGGGTGCTTCAAGGTTCAGCCCGTAGGACTTCTTTTCGTAACCCTGCGAAGACCTACCTCGAATGCGCACCACACCGTCCACCGCTTCCGAGTCGCCCGTTGCGCCAGGCGGCAGAATCATCCGCACCGTGCAGGCAACTTTGCGTTCCGAAACGATCGGCTCCTTCGCATCGATGTGAAGGACGGGCAGGTTCGTCCCCGCCTGCACAGCTTCGGCCTCGGCCTGGCCCGGACGTTGCGCCACCGACGGTATGGCGGTGAGGCCAATCAGGCATGCGAAGAAAATCGCAAGAGATCTGCTCATCGCTGGCAGAGGCATTACCGCACAGCTTCGCCAGGAATCTGCAAAACGTGGCAGATCGATAGACGGCAAGGACATGGCGCAAACGCCTAGTCGGACGGCGCGACCCATGCGAGGGGAAAGCTGCGCGAGATTTGTCAGATCGAGCGGTGCGCGATCCCGCAGGCGCAATCCGCGCCGGCGGGTGTCGCGGGATCGTAGTTCAGATTCGGTCCGAGCCAGCGTTCGACTTCCTGCACGGTCATGTCTTTGCGCAGGTGGTAGTCGAGCACCTGGTCGCGGTCGATTTTTCCCAGCCCAAAATAGCGCGCCTGCGGATGCGCGAAGTAGAGCCCGCTGACGCTGCT
>JAYVNN010000138.1:0-16843 GCA_043758435.1 Chthoniobacter sp. | reverse complement strand
TCCAGGCAATTGTGCGCGAACGGCTCGACGATCATCCAGGTGCCATCGGGCGCGAGCGAATCGAGCACATGCGCCGCCGCGCCGATGGGATCGCCCATATCGTGCAGGCAGTCGAAAAATGCGACGAGATCGTAGCCGGTGCCGGGATACGCCTTCGACGCCGCGGCGGTGAAGGTCACGCGGTCGCCGACACCCGCAGCCTCCGCGGCGCGACGCGCCCAGATGATCGACGGCTCGTGGTAGTCGAAGCCGTCGAAGCGTAAGTTTGGAAATGCCTGCGCCATGAGAATCGTGGAAGCGCCATGACCACAGCCGACATCCGCGACCTTTGCGCCGCGCTGCAATTTCTCCAGCACGCCATCGAGCGCCGGAATCCATGAGCTGACGAGATTCGCCGCGTAATTTGGGCGGAAGAAACGCTCGGTGCCCTCGAATAAATTGTGATCGTGCTCATGCCAGCCGACACCTTTGCCCGACTGAAACGCCGCGCGCAGTTTCGGCTCATCGTGGATCAACGCGCTGGCGATTTGGAAAGCGCCGGGCAGGTAGCACGGGCTACTTTCATCGGCGAGCGCCAGCGCCTGCTCTGGCGGCAGGGTGAAAGTTTTCGCCGCCGCTTCGTAGGTCACATAGCCGCCGGCGGCCTGCGCGCAGAGCCATTCGCGGATGTAGCGCTCGGCGGTGCCGGTGCGCGCCGCGAGTTCGGAGGGCGTGAGCGGCCCGGCTCCGGCCATCGCTTTGTACAGGCCCAGCCGTTCGCCGATGATGATGAGCGCGGTGTTCATGGCCGCGCCCATGTCGCCGACGGCTTTGCCGAGGAAGTCCTGAAGTTTGGCGGGGTCCACTGCGGAGGTCGGAGTGCTCATAGTCGAGGGCGTCTCAGGGAAGTTTCTGAGACAGCAAAAGCTTACCCAAAGAACCGTCGCCGAGAAGCATTTTTGCAGCGCTTCGCCGCCCGAAAAATCACGCGTCCTCCCTACTCTCCGCGCACCACCACGAGGTCGCTAGGATGCAGGCTGCACCAGACCTTTTCGCCCTTGTGGAAAGTCTCCTGCGTGGCGCTTTCATTCGCCGCCACGGCGGTGAGTTCCAGGCCGCCGGCGGTCTTGAGCGAAAGCTCGTCGATGGCTCCTTTGAAAAGCTCCTCGTCCACCACGGCCTCGAAAACATTCTCCCCGGCGGGCCGCGTTTTTTGCAGATGGATTTTCTCCGGACGGATCGACACGAGCAGGTCGGTGAGCCCGGCCAACCGGCTGTCGCTCGGCACGAGCACCTCCACGTCGGCGGTCAGGCGCAGGCGGGTGAAGTGGCCTTCGTTCGCGACCACGCTCGCCTCGATGATGTTCGCCTGGCCGATGAAATTCGCGACGAAGATGGTCTGCGGGGAGTGGTAGATTTCCGTGGATTCGCCGAGCTGTTCGATGCGGCCTTTGTTCACCACGGCGATGCGGTCGCTCATGGTCAGCGCCTCCTCCTGGTCGTGCGTGACGAAGACGAAAGTGATGCCGAGCTTTTTTTGCAGGCGCTTGAGTTCCACCTGCATGGCGTGGCGCAGTTTGGCGTCGAGCGCGGAGAGCGGTTCGTCGAGGAGCAGCACTTTCGGCTGGCAGACGATGGCCCGCGCCAAAGCCACGCGCTGCCGCTGGCCGCCGGAGAGTTGGGCCGGCTTGCGCGCTTCCATCCCGCCGAGCGCCACGAGTTCCACCACGGCGCGCACACGCTCGGTGATTTCCGGTTTCGCGACCTTTTGCATGCGCAGGCCGAAGGCGATGTTTTCCTCGACGGTGAGGTGCGGGAAAAGCGCGTAGCTTTGGAAAACCTGGTTCACGTTGCGACGGTACGGCGGCACATGCGTCACGTCCGCGCCGTCGAGCCAGACGGTGCCTTCGGTCGGTATTTCAAAGCCGGAGATCATCCGCAGAAGCGTCGTCTTTCCACAGCCGCTCGGCCCGAGGAGGGTGAGGAATTCGCCCGCCTGAATGGTGAGATTGATGTCGGTGACGGCGGTGAAGTCGCCGAAGCGTTTGGTGACGTTGCGAAGTTCGACCATGAGGCGAGCGCACTGAACCAACCGCGCTGCGCGGCGGCAAGATTTGCTTTGGCCAGGCGGCGCGGGTTTGTCTAAGTTTCAATCCCTCCCGCGGTGATGGAAGACTTTCACCATCGCAAAATCCTCCGCCCGCATATTCATTCCGCACCTTTCCCCATGATGCACCGCACGCTCACCACCGCCGCCTTTTTCCTCACCGCCGCGCTCGCGCTGCACGCCGATGCGCCCGCGAAACTGGAGGTGAAAAAGGACGACCACATCGCCATCGTCGGCAGCGCCCTCGCGGACCGCATGCAGCACGACGGCACGCTCGAAGCCTTCATCCACAAGGCCCATCCGCAGGACGACATTTCGATTCGCAACCTCGGTTTCGCGGCGGATGAAGTGGCGTCGCACATGCGCTCGGACGAGGTGCCGACGACGGACGAGTTTCTCGAAAAGGTGAAGGCGGACGTGGTGCTCGCGTTCTGGGGTTTCAACGAATCGTTCAAGGGCTATGAGGGGATCGAGAAATTCAAGGCCGACCTCGACAAGTACCTCAAGACGATGAAGGCGAAAAATTTCAGCGGCAAAGGCGGGCCGCGGGTCGTGCTTTTCTCGCCGGTCGCGCAGGAGAAAACGGCCGACCCGAATCTGCCCGACCCGGTGGCGAACAACACGAATCTGCAAAACTACACCGCCGCGATGTCCGAGGTCGCGAAGGCGAACGACGTGCAGTTCGTCGATCTTTTCGCGCCTTCGCAGCAGCTCTACAAAAGCGCGAAGCAGCCGCTGACGCACAACGGCATCCACCTCACGACCGCCGGTTATCAGGCGCTCGCGCCGGTCATTTACCAGGCGCTCTTTGCCGCCGAACCGCCGGCGGCGGATGCGTCGCTGGAAAAAATCCGCGCGGCGGTGCAGGTAAAAAACGAGATGTGGATGAGCCGCTATCGCACGGTGGATCAGTACAATATTTTCGGCGGGCGCTCGAAGATCGGTTACGAGTCCGGCAAAGGCGGGCCAAAGATCGACAACCGCGCGGTGCTCTGGCCGGAGTTGGCCGTGCGCGACGTGATGACGGAAAACCGCGAGAAGCGCGTGTGGGCGGTGGCGAAGGGCGGCGACTTGAAAATCGACGACTCGAACGCGCCGGAGGTGCCGAAGATTCAATCGAACAAACCCGGCCCGAATGCGGATGGCTCATACAAATTCATCAGCGGCGAGGAAGCCATCCAGCACATGACCCTGCCGAAGGGCGTGAAGGTCCAGCTGGTCGCGAGCGAGGAGACATTTCCCGAACTCGTGAGCCCCGTGCAGATGGCGTGGGACACGCGCGGACGGCTGTGGATTTCCGCGTGGAAAAACTACCCGGAGCGCACGCCGTGGAGCAAGGAAGGCGACAAGCTGCTCGTCTTTGACATCGGGGCGAACGGCAAGGCCGCGAAATGCACGACCTATTTCGACGACCTCAACTGCCCGACCGGCTTCCAGTTTTACAAGGACGGCGTCCTTGTCATGCGCTCGCCCGACCTGCTTTTTCTGCGCGACAAAAACGGCGACGGCAAAGGCGAAATCGAAGAGCGCGTGCTCGACGGGCTCGACGCCGCGGACTCGCACCACGAGACGAACTCGATGGCCATCGAACCCGGCGGTGCGATTTATTTGAGCGACGGCGTTTTCCACCGCACGCAGGTCGAGACGGCCACGGGGCCCGTGCGGAATCAGAACGGCTGCCTCTACCGCTGGGAGCCGCGCACGGGGAAATTCGAGCGCTACATCGCCTACGGTTTCGCCAATCCGCACGGGAAGGTTTTCGATTACTGGGGCAACGACATCATGACCGACGCGACGGGCAACGCGAACTACTTTGGCGAAGCGTTCAGCGGCCACACCGACGGCATTCACGGACGCATGGAAGAGTTTTGGAAGCGCCCCTCGCGTCCGTGTCCCGGCACCGCCTTTCTCTCGAGCCGCGCATGGCCTGCGGAGTTCAACGGCAATTTTCTGAACTGCAACGTCATTGGCGTGCAGGGAATTTTCCGCGTGAAAGTGACGGAGGAAGGCTCGGGCATCAAAGGCGAGACGTTGGAAAATCTCATCACCTCGGACGACCCGAATTTCCGCCCGTCCGGCATCAGCATCGCGCCGGACGGCTCGCTCTATTTTATGGACTGGCACAAGCCGCTCATCGGCCATCTCCAGCACCACTTGCGCGACCCGAACCGCGAGATGGAGCATGGCCGCATCTACCGGCTCACCTACGAGGGCATGCCGCTGCTCAAGCCCGCGAAGATCGCCGGCGAGCCGATTGAGAAGCTGCTCGCGCTTTTGCAGGAGCCGGAAAACAACGTCCGCGAGCGCGCGAAAATCGAACTCGGCGGACGCGACACCGCGCAGGTCATGGCGGCGGTGGACAAATGGATCGCGGGTCTGAACAAGAGCGAAGTCACTTACGAGCACAACGTCCTCGAAGGGCTGTGGGTGAAGCAGTACCACAACGTCGTGGATGTCTCGCTGCTCAAGCGTGTGCTGCAGTCGCCCGAGCCGCGCGCCCGCGCGCAGGCGGCCCGCGTGCTCTGCTACTGGCGCGACCGCGTGCCGGGTGCGCTCGCCCTTTTCAAAACCGTGGCCGACGACGAAAGCCCGCGTGTCCGCCTCGAAGCCGTGCGCGCCGCGAGCTTCTTCAATGGCAACGACGTGCCCGCCGCGTTCGAGGTGGCCTCCACCGTCCTCAAGCATCCCACCGACTACTACCTCGACTACGTTTTCAAGGAGACCACCAAGCAGTTGCAAAGCCTCGCGAAGGAAATCCCGTTCCCGCAGGATCCGGCCATCGCGGCGAAATACCTCGAGAAAATGAGCGATGCGGAACTGGCGAAAGCCCCGGCCATCGAGCCCGTGCTTCTCGCGCGGCTGGAGCGCAAAGGCACCGCTGCGGATCAGCGCGACAAGGCTGTCGGCGAACTCGCCAAGCTGCACAAAACGGATCGCGTCACCGAACTCCTCGCCGCGCTCCAGCGCCTCGACGCGAAGGGCGGGCCCGCCGCCGACGAACTTGGCAAACTGCTCGGCGCGACCGATGCCAAAGCCCTCACGCCCGCCCGCGCGAACATCGTCGCCCTCGCCGACAAAGCCACGCAGGACGCCGTCCGCCGCGCCGCCTGGACTGCGCTCCTCGGAGCGGACAACAACCCGCCGGCGACCTGGGCCACCGCGAAATCCGACGACGCCCGCCTCGCCATGCTCGCCGCGCTCGGCAACGTGCCCGACCCTTCGCTCCGCGCGAAACTCCAGCCCACGCTCGTTGCTACCCTAGGCGACGCCAGGACTACCGCCGGCCTCCGCGCCGCCGCGCTCAAAGCCCTCCCGCTCATGGGGCCGGATTTTGCGAAGGCAAACTTCGTCACCCTCGCCGCGCACATCCAGCGCGGCCTTGAGCGCAGCGCCGCCACCCGCGCAATCACCCAGCTTCCGCACGACGCGTGGGACAAAGCGCAGGCCGCGCCCGTCGCCGAGAGCATCCTCCTGTGGGCGAAAACCGTCCCCGCCGACAAGCGCACCGGGCAGGACTTTGTCGAGTGCGTGCAGCTCGGCAACCAGCTCGCCGAGCTTCTTCCTGCCGCCGACGCCACGCGCATTCACAAGGAACTCCGCAGCCTCGGCGTCAGCGTTTTCGTCGTCAAAACCGTCCGCGAGCAGATGCGCTACGACAACAACCAGATCGTCGTCGAGGCCGGCAAGCCGTTCGAGATCATCTTTGAAAACGTGGACGCCATGGCCCACAACCTCGTCATCGTCGAACCTGGCGCGCGGCAGGCCGTGGCCGAGTCCGTGCAGGTGAACAAGCCCGACCAACTCGACAAAAAAGGCCGCGCCTACGTCCCTGACAAAGACAAGCGCGTGCTCGACGCGACGCGGCTCGTCGAGCCTGGGCAAAAGGAAACGCTCAAAGTCACCGCACCGAAAAATGAGGGCGAATACGAGTACGTCTGCACCTACCCCGGCCACTGGCAGATCATGTGGGGCAAAATCATCGTCGTGAAAGACCTGGACGCCTACGTGCCCGCGGCGGCGAAATAATCCGCCCTTTTCCGCGTGCGCCGCCGCCAATTTCTGCGCACGGGCCTCGGCCTGCTCGCCGCGAGCGCGGTGCGTGGCGGCGCGGCGGAGACGGCGACGGTGGCCGAGGCGTTCGACGCGGAGATGGCCGCGTTCATGGGGCCGCGCGCCGTGCCGGGCGGCGCGCTGGCGGTGGTGAAAAACGGGCGGCTCGTCTATGCGAAAGGCTACGGCATGGCGGATCGCGAACGGAAAACTCCGGTGGCCGCAGATTCGCTTTTCCGCATCGCCAGCATCTCGAAACCGTTCACTGCCGTGGCCATGCTGCAACTCATCGAAGCCGGGCGGCTGCGGCTCGACGACCGCGCGTTTGCGCTGCTCGGCTTTGACCCCGCGCAAGCCGCCGACCCGCGCACGGCGCAGATCACGGTTGGGCAACTGCTCCACCACACCGGCGGCTGGGATCGCGACAAGTCGGGCGACCCGATGTTTCGCGCCCGCGAAATCGCGCGCGATCTCCGCACGCCGCCGCCCGCCGCGCCGGCGGACATCATCCGCTGGATGCACGGGCGGCGGCTCGATTCCGATCCCGGCAGCGCCTACGCCTACTCGAATTTCGGCTACTGCGTGCTCGGCCGGATCATCGAGAAAATCACCGACCAGAACTACGCGCGGTGGGTGCAGGAAAAAGTGCTCGCGCCCGCGGGCATCCGCGGCATGCGCATCGGCGCGTCGCGGCGTGCAGGGCAGGCTCCGGGCGAGGTCTGCTACTACGAGACGCGCGAGGATTTGGGGCGCAATGTTTTCGACGAGCCGCCGGAAAAAGTGCCGTTTCCCTACGGCGGATTCCATCTCGAAGCCATGGACGCGCACGGCGGCTGGATCGCCTCGGCGGTCGATCTCGTGCGCTTCGCCGCGGCGCTCGACGAGCCCGCCGCCTCACCGCTGCTCCGGCGCGAAACCTTTGACCTGCTCTACGCGCCGCCCGCCGCACCTGTCTCGCGCCAAGCCGATGGCGCGCTCGAACCGAGCTACTACGCCGCGGGCTGGAGCGTGCGGCCCGTGGGCCAGGAGGGGCGCGCAAATTACTGGCACAACGGCAGCCTGCCCGGCACCTCCACGCTGCTCGTCCGGCGCTCGGACGGGCTGAGCTGGGCGGCGGTTTTCAACCAGCGATCCGAGGACAAAACGCTGCCCGACGGAGCCATCGACGCCGCCCTCCACCGCGCCGCGAACCGCGTGGGCGCATGGCCGGAGGGGACGGCGCTGCTGGGGAAATAGGCAGGCCGTCGCCGCCTCGCACGGCCCGGCCACGCCGGCGCGAATTTCGTTATTTACGCGCGGCGGAGAAAACGTAATCTTCCGCCGTTCTTCGTTCCGCCGCCTTGGTGCCGGAGCATTCCCCGGGGCAAGAGCATCTCCATCACACCACGCCACTTGAAGATTATGGGTAAAAAAACCACCACCGTCAAAACGGCCGCTCCGGCCAAACGTGCAGTAAAATCTGCGCCCGCGAAACCGCCGGCCGCCGTGAAAAAAGCCACCAACGGGACGAAGCCAGCCAAAGCCGCGGTTGCGCCGAAGCGCGCCGCCAAAGCGCCGGGTTACACCAATGATGACGTCGCGTTGCGCGCTTATTTCATCGCGGAAAAGCGGCGCCATCTCGGGCAGCCAGGCGATGAACGTCACGACTGGCTGGAGGCGGAAAGGCAGCTTCTCGCGGAGAGCAAAGCGCCCAAAAAATCGCGCACGGCCAAGGCCTAGGAATTTGCCCATGATCGAACCCCCCGAGATTCCGCAGACGCTCGCCGCCGCGCTGCGAAAACGGCTCGCCCTCGTCGCCGACCGTGCATTTTACCAGCGCGATCCCGCGGCGCATCTGGCGGCGCTCCAGGCGGTCTCGGAAAAAATCACGGCCCTCGCCGCGCAGCTTCCGCGGCCGGTCGATCCGCAGCTCGCGCACTATTTTCAGCGTGGCAGTTTCGACAAGGCACTGGCGTTTCTCGAAGCGGACAGTGCCGCGTAACGCCGCGACTGTAGGGGAAGCTGTCACCTTCCCCTGCAGTCGCGCGCGGCTTCTCGGGCGAGAGATTCGGAGAGTTGGACAAAATTGCTGACGCCCGTGAGATCGACAGTTGCGAGCGCGGTTTCGCGGCGGAACCAGGTCATCTGGCGTTTCGCGTAGCGGCGGGTGGCGAGCTGGATCGCGGTGCGGCACGCGGCCTGATCGAGCTGTCCGGCGAGGAGCGAGCGGATTTCCCGAAAGCCAAGCGTCTGGCCGGCGGTCGCGCCGACATCCCCGGCGGCGCGCACTTCTTCGATGACACCGCTGGCAAACATCGCCGCGGTGCGCTGGTCGATACGCGCGTGGAGCGTTGCGCGATCGAGCGTGACGACGATGCCGCGGGTGTTGTGCGGGGCGGCGTTCCATTCCTCGCGGAAGCTGGAAAATGGACGGCCCGTGAGCAGGCAGACTTCCAGCGCGCGGATGACGCGGCGGGGATTTTGCAGGTCGGTTTGCGCGGCTCCGACGGGATCGAGTTCCGTGAGTCGGCGTTGCAATTCGGCGGGCGTTTCCTTTTCCAAATCCGCGCGCAGTTTTGCATCCGCGCCCGGCAGGTCGGCGAGCCCGCGGGTCAGCGCGCGGAGGTAAAGTCCGGTGCCGCCCGTGACAACGGGTACGCGCCCGCGCGCGTGGATTTCCGCAATGCGCACACATGCCGCGCGGAGGTACTGGGCGACATCGAAGGATTGCGCGAGCGGGATTTCACCGACGAGATGGTGCGGCACCCGCGCGCGTAATTCGGCGGAAGGTTGAGCGGTCAGGATTTCGAGTCCGCGGTAGATTTGGAAAGCATCCGCGCCGACGATTTCCCCGCCGCACCGCTCGGCGACCGCCACGGCGAGGTCGGATTTCCCCACCGCCGTCGGGCCGGCGATGATGAAAAAGGGGCAGGTGACGGGCGGCATGAGGCCCCACTTGTCACCTGCCACCTGCCGCGTGTCACAAAAAAAGAGGCCCGCCGTTTCCAGCGGGCCTCTTGAATTTTTTTCCCGGCGCGTTCAGCCGCGATAGTTGGTTTCCCGGTCGCCGGTCTTGGCACCGTTGACGACGAGTTTGCGGCCCATGAAGGGCTTGTCGTGCAATTCGGTGACGGCACGTTTGGCCTCGTCCACCGTCGCCATCATCACGAAGCCGAAGCCCTTCGAGCGGTCGGTGTCCTTGTGCGTCACGATCTCGGCGCTCTGCACTTGCCCGACGCCGTTGAACAGCTCGTGCAGATCGTTTTCCGTGGCGTCGAAGCTGAGGTTGCCGATGTAGAGCTTCGGCGATGTGACCTCGACGGTTTCGGGTTTGCGCTCGGCACGCGGTTCCGGACGTCCGTTGGAGTTGGGATACGCGGGATACGCCGGACGTGCGGCGGTGGGTTTGGCGTCAGATTTGAAAAAGCTGACGAGCTTTTGCCAGAAGGTTTTCTTGGCGAGCGGACGCTGCGGGGCGCGCGCTTCGTTACGGTCGTTGCGGTCGCCGTTCGAGCGCGAGGAGGCGCGGCGCGGGCCGCGGCCCTGGCGGCGGCCATTGCCGCCGCCGCGGGAGTCTTGGGATCTCATGTTTGGGATTTCTATTTTGAGGCGTTGTGGTGCCCGGAAAGCGCACGCGAGATGCACACACCGCCGCGTCTCGCCGGACGCTCGTGCGGACACGGGCGCGGGAACGGGAGACCGTCGGAAAACTTTGCCGGGGGATGTCGGGGTGAACCGCTGGGTGAAGCGTCCGTCCGTGCTGTCCGGGGCGCGACGAATCGGGTCGTCGCCAAGCCGGGTGAGCGTCACCGGGGAGGAGAAGGAGGGGAAAGTTTCTGCTCATCTGACGGTGAATTGCTGAGGAAAAAGCACGCGCACTGCGCCCTTGGTTTCCCAACATCCGGCGGTGAGGTAAGCGACCTTGGCGGCTCCGGCAAGGGGAAACTCGCCGGGGCGCAGCCATTTCGGAAAAACGCGGGGCGAGGACACAAAAAAGGACGCGTCCGAAGACGCGTCCTTTTTCAAAAAACAGTTCCGTCTTTCGCGCTCAGCGCATGAGCAGCACGGCACGGGCGCGCTTGATCTCGCGGGTGATCTTGCGATGAAAATGCGCGGGCATGCCGGTCAGGCGGCGGGCGAGGATCTTGCCGCTCTCGGTGACGAAGCGTTTCAGGATGTCCGGGTTTTTGTAGTCGAGCGCTTCAAGGGCGATGTCGATGCGGCGGCGCGGCATCGAGCGGTTGGCCTTGCGGAAATTCGTGCGGCGTTGCGGGGTCTTGGGTTGCATAAATTACTTGGTTTCGCGGTGCAGCGTGTGCCGTTTCAGGTTCGGGTTGTATTTCTTTTTTTCGAGCCGGTTCGGCGTGTTCGGGCTCTTTTTATTGCGCGTGGAGATGTAGCGCGAGACGGGTTTGCCTTCGGCTTTTGCCTCGGTGCATTCGAGGATGATGAAATCGCGGGCCATAATTGTTTATTCCTTGGTATCGCTGACCGGTTCTTCTTCTTCATCTTTTTCTCCGGGTTCTTCGTCGGTCAGGCCGAAGAGGGAGGTGACAGGGACGCGGGCGCGGGAAACCTTGCCCATTTTTTCAATCTGCGACTGGCACTCGACGGTGAGGCGCGCAAAGGGCAGAGCTTCGAGCCGGGCGTGAGCGATGGGCTTGCCGCTCACCTCGCAGACGCCGTAGGTACCGAGGTCGAGGCGTTTGAGCGCTTCCTCGATTTCATAAAGCGCATCCTGCTCTTGCGAGAGGAGGCTGAGCGCGAAGTCGCGGTCGTAGGCATCGCTCCCGGCATCGGCCTGGTGCATGCCAAAGGCGCTTGCCTCGCTGCCCTCCGCGCGGGAGCGGAGGTTGTCTTTCGCCACGCCGGCCATCGCATCGAGGAGCGAGTCGCGGAGTTGGAGCAGGCGATCCTTTTGTTTCAGCAGAAACGGGGTGAGGACGACCTTGACCTTGGGCGGTGCGGGCTTCGGAGGAGTCGCGCCGTTGGTGCCTTTATGCGGAGCCGCGGCTTTGGCCGGGGCGGGTTTCGTGGCGCTTTTGGTTTTAAGTTTAACTTTCAAAGGGGTGCGGGTCGGGGCGGTTTTGATCGCCGCTTTCACGGCCTTGGCCGCGGGCTTGCCAGCTTTCTTCACCGGCTTGCTCACCTTCACGATCTTGGCGCTTTTCGCCTTCTTCGCGGGTGCGGGCTTTTTCGGTTTGGCGGCTTTCTTCGCGGGTTTGGGCTTGGCCATAAAAATGCGGGGGAGAGAGTCAGTTTCTGGCGTTTCGGGAAAATTGAGGGGCTTTATCTACGAGCTATCGGTTTGGGGTGCAAGGTGAAATACCGCCTTTTTTCAAGGGCTGCGCCGGTGGGAAAAGCGCGCGCTTTTCCCTTCCGAAAGTCCGCCGCTCACGAACTCGCCGACGAGTACCGCCGCAGCGCAAAAAGCCAGAACGCGCGGCTCGCGGCGACGATGAACAGCGCCGCGCCCGCGAGTTGCGCGAGCCCGCTCCACGGCGATTCCAGCGCGCGGGCGAGGACGCGGGAGGGCACGTTGGCGACGATGATGACGGGGATGAAATAGCTGAAGATGATTTTGAAAACGCCGCGGAAAACCGTGTCGGGATAACGCGCGACGTTGAAGACATTGAAGTAGCCGTAGATCAGCCCCTGCGCGCGCACGATCCAGAACGCCGCCGTGGAGAGGCCGAAAAGAATCGCGTAATGCACGGCCACGCCGAACGGAATGCACGCGAGGAAAAGCGCCACCTGCCGTGCGTCCGGCACGACGCCGAGTTTGACCAGCGAGAAGACCACGATGGCCACGCCGACGAGCGCGTTGACGATATTGTCCATGCCGAATTTCCGCGTGGAGACGGCGAACTGCGCATCCACCGGCAGGAGCAGCATGAGATCGAGCCGCCCCGTGCGGATGAGGTCGGGCAGCTCCGCGAGGTTCACGTAAAAGAACGCCTGGAAAATCTGCGCGATGATCTGGTGCGTGCCGACGAGGAGCACGCACTCCCACTTCGACCAGCCGCCGATGCTGTTCACATGCCCGTAGAGCACCTCGAGAAAAATCATCTGCCCCGCGAACCATAGAAACTCGACGAGCATCCAGAGCAGAAAGTTCGCCTTGAAATTCATCTCGCGGATCAGCGAGTTGCGGATCATCAGCCAGTAGATTTCGAGGTAGCGGTGCACGGCGGATTCCGGCATCCGGCGGCGCGGTTGTCGATGGATTTTCAACCGCGCGCTTTGCGCTCGAATAACGGCCTGCCGCTTTCTACCAACGTGGTGTGAACTTTTTCCCCCGGCTCATTGCGATCCTCGCACTCACCTGCGCTGTGGTGCATGGCGAAGAAATGGGCGGGCGTTTTCTGGTGCGCTCTTGGCAGTCGGAGGACGGGTTGCCGAGCAATGTGGTGCGCTCCGTGGCGCAGGCGTCGGATGGTTATCTGTGGGTCGCGACGGCGGAAGGCGTGGTGCGGTTCGACGGCGTGCGTTTCACCGGTTTCGCGACGGAGCGTGAGGCGGCGCTCGCCCGCGGCACGGCGCGCGCGCTTTTCGCGGAGAAAGATGGGGACGTGTGGGTGGCGACGACGCGCGGCGGTTTGCTGCGATGGCATGCGGGGCGGTTGGCGGAGGTGTGGAAAGATCTCAGCATCACGCCCGCGCCGAGCGTGTCGCAGGTCGTGGCGGATACTCGCGGCGGCGTGCTGATCGTGCGCGCGGCGGAGCTGTGGCGTGCGGTCGGCGACGCCGCGCCGGTGCTCGCGGAGCGCACGCCGGAGATCGAGGAACTGCTGCGGCGCGATGCCGAGGCGTCGCCGGTGCGCGCGCGTCCGGGCGTGCGTGCGCAACTGCGCGACCGGCGCGGACGCGTGTGGACTGCAGGCGCGGCGGGGCGGCTGACCGTCACGGATTCCGCCGGGCAGACCGCGCCCGTGGAACTGGCGACCGTCGAGCCGGGCAACCGCGTCAATGAACTCTACGAAGACGGCGAAGGCAGCATCTGGGCCGCGACCGCGGACAGCGGGCTCGTGCAAATCCGCGAGCGCCGCGCGGACGTGCTCACCGTTGCCGACGGCCTCGCCGACCGCACCGCGTTCGCCGTGCTCCAAGATCGCACGGGCGCGTGGTGGGTGGGCAGCAAACGCGGCGGGCTCGACCGCATCGGCAGCGACGGCGCGGTCACCCATTTCGAGGTCGGCGATGGCAGCGGCAGCCGCCCCATCTCCGCCCTCGGCGAAGACCGCACCGGACGGCTCTGGGCGGCCACGCGCGACGGCAGCGTTTTCCGCCAAGAGGGCGCGACGTTCGCGCCCGCGTTTCCCGTGACGATGACGAGCAAGGTCGTGGCCATCGTGGAAGATGCGCGCGGGTGTCTGTGGTTCGGCGGGCTCCAAGGGCTGGCGATGTTTGCGGACGAAAAGATGACGCGCTGCGGCGCGGAAATCGGTTTCACCAGCGCGAGCGTTTCGGCCCTCGCGACCGACGCGGCGGGAACGATGTGGGTCGGCACGCACGACGGGCGCATTTTTCGCGGGGATGAAAAAGGGTTCGCGCCCCTCGGCACGGCCCCGGCGCTCGACGGACGACCGGTGCTCGCGCTGCTTTTGGAGGCGGACGGTGCGCTGTGGGCGGCCACGCTCGGCGGCGGCCTGTTTCATTGGCACGCGGGAAAATTCACGCGCTTTTCCACGGACGAAGGTCTCCCCGACGCGCGCCTCACCAGCGCGCTCGACGACGGCGCGGGCCACCTCTGGCTCGGCTCGCTCGGCGGCATTTTCCGCGTCGTGAAAACCGACCTGCGCGCCATCGAGGAGCACCGCAGCACGACTGCGACCTGGCTCCAGCTCGACCGCTCCGACGGCCTGCTCACGCGCGAATGTACCGGCGGCTTCCAGCCCGCCGCGTGGCGCGCGCAGGATGGCGAGCTGCGCTTTCCCACGGTCAACGGCGTGGTCTGCATCCGCCCGGAAAAGATCGCCACCAACACCGTGCCGCCCCCCGTCATCATTGAGGAAGTCCGCGCGAACGACCGCGTGGTCGGCGGCGGTGCAGTCGAGACGGGGCCGGGCCGTTCTCGGCTGGAATTTTCCTACACCGGCCTGAGCTTCGCCGCGCCCGAGCGCGTCCGTTTTCGCACGCTCATGGAAGGGCTGGAGAGCGAGTGGCGCGAGGTCGGCACGCGCCGCGTGACCGCCTACGAAGCGGTGCCGCCGGGCCGCTACCGCTTCCGCGTGCAGGCGGCAAACAACGACGGCGTGTGGAGCCCGATGGGCGCGGCCATCGCCATCACGGTGCGCCCGCACGTTTGGGAAACGCTCTGGTTTCGCGTGCTCGCCACGGCGCTCGCGGCGGCGCTGGCGGCAGCGGCGGGGTGGGGGATTGCGCGCGGGCGGATGCGGCGGCGGCTGGCGCGGATCGAGTTGCAAAGTGCGCGCGAGACGGAGCGCGCGCGCATCGCCCGCGATCTGCACGATGACCTCGGCGCGAGCCTCACGGAAATCTCCATGCTCGCCGCCATCGCCACCGAAGAGCACGCGCCCGCCGAGACCCTGCGCGAGCCGCTCCAGCAGATCGCCGGCAAAGCGCGCACTCTCGTCGGCGCGCTCGATGAAATCGTCTGGGCCGTCAATCCGCGCCACGACACGCTCGCTTCGCTCGCTGATTACCTCGCCGCATTCGCCGCCGAATTTCTCCACTCCACCGGCCTCGCCCTGCGGCTCGATGTGGCGCGCGACCTCCCGCCGCTCGCGCTCGATGCGGAGCGCCGCCACGGACTTTTCCTCGCCGTCCGCGAGGCGCTGAACAACGCCGTGAAACATTCCGGCGCACGCGAAATCTGGCTGCGCCTGCGCCTCTATGCCGCGCAGCTTTTCATCACTATCGAAGATCAAGGCCGCGGCTTTGATCCCGCGAAAAAAACCGGCGGCGACGGCCTGCGCAACCTCCGCGAACGCCTCGCCAGCCTCGGCGGCGACTGCCGCATCGACAGCATCGACGGCGCGGGCACCCGCGTGCATCTTCGCCTCCCACTGTCCCCGCCATGACCACCGTCGCCATCGTCGAAGACAACGCCGTCGTCGGCGCCAGCCTGCGCCGCATCGTCGAGAGCACGCCCGACTGCGCCTGCGCGGGCGTGTGGCGCAGCGGCGAGGAGGCGCTGGAAAAAGTGCCCGCCTTCCGCCCCGACGTGGTGCTCATGGACATCCACATGCCCGGCATCACCGGCATCGAGACGACCGCGCGGCTGAAGGCCATGCTGCCCGACCTGCTCGTCATCATGGTCACCGTCTATCGCGACCACGACAAAATCTTCGACGCGCTCAAAGCCGGCGCGTGCGGCTATTTGCTGAAACGGTCGTCGCCCGACGAAATCCGCCGCGCCATCGCCGAAGTCCGCGCCGGCGGCGCACCGATGAGCGCCGAAATCGCGCGCCGCGTCGTCGAGGCCTTTCACCGCCAGCCCAAGCCGCACGAGGAAGCAGCGCATCTTTCCAAACGCGAAACGGAAATCCTCGACCTCCTCACGCAAGGTCTGGCGAACAAGGAAATCGCCGACCGCCTCGGCCTTAGCATCGAGACCGTGCGCGTCCACCTCCGCCGCATCTACGACAAACTCCACGTCCACTCCCGCACCGAAGCCGCCATGAAATACCGCGACTCCGGCGGCGGCCTCGGCCGCCCCGCGCCGGGTGGTAACTGACGCGCGCCTTGCACCGTGACACCGCGCCTTTTTCCCGCTAGCCGCTATCCGTTGCCTGCCGATTCCTATCCTATGAAAACATCATTTCTCCTGCTCGGTTCGCTGCTTCTCCTTTCGCCGCTGCTGCGCGCGGACGATGATCCGAAGCCCGCGGACAGCTACCCCGCGCGGCTCATCGAGGTGCAAAAAATCGGCGGCGCCACGCTCCGCTCGGCGACCTCGGTGGCGGTTTCGCCGGATGGCAAATTCGTCTATGCCGCCGCTTTCAACGCGGATGCCGTGAGCGTTTTCAAACGCGATGCCGAGACCGGTGAGCTGGAACTCGCGCACACCCTCACCGGGCCGGATCTCAAGTGCGCGGTGAATGTGCGGCTCTCGCGCGATGGCGAGTACGCAGTGGTCAGCGCGTTTCGCGCGAATGCCATCACGCTCTACAAGCGCGACGCGCAGACCGGCGCGCTCCATCAGCTCGATGTCGCGCGGCTCGGCGAGCACGACAATGACGGGCTCGATTTCGTGATCGAGGCGGAGTTTTCCCAAGATGGCCGCTTTATCTACACGGGCGCGTCGAATGGCGTCGGCGTCTTCATGGTCAATGAGGACAAGCTCGTTTTTCAGCAGCTCGAGTCGGCGGACAAAAAGCTGAGCGGTCTGCGCGATGTGACGTTCAGCCCGGATGGCACCCTGCTCTACGCGGCGGGCGCGGCCTCCGGCAGCGTGGCGGTGCTGCGGCCCGATGCGGTTTCGGGCCGGTTGGAGGTCGTGCAGTTGCTGGTGGACGGCGAGGACGGCGTGAATGCCATCGAGGGCGCGTTCCGCATCGCGTGCAGCGCGAAAGGCGGGCACGTCTATGTCAGCGCGGGCCGGTTCGGGGGGGATCAGGCGGTGAGCGTTTTTGCCACGCAGCCCGATGGCAAACTCAAGCTCATCGAGGAGCATGTGAATGACGAAGGCGACCTCAAGGATTTCAACGGCGGCAACAGCCTCGCGGTCAGCCCCGACGGCACGCGGCTCTACGCGCTGGCCAC
>JAYVNN010000137.1:0-16917 GCA_043758435.1 Chthoniobacter sp. | reverse complement strand
CGGTCGTAGTGCTCGTAGGCGATGGGCAGGATGGCTTCGAGCTGCGCGTAGTCCTGGCCGGGGAGTTCTTCGAGGCCGGGCTCGGGCTTTTTTTCGTAGGCCGCGGCGACGATGCCCATGCGGATGCGCGGGTCGAAACCGGCGTCGCGGTTCAGCTTGGAAAACGTGTTCACCGCCGCGCGAAGGCGGCCAAAGGGCGGGACTTCGAGCGTGAGGTGGATGTGGTCGGCGTCGTCGGGATTCTGCGCCGCTTCGTGAGTGACGGTGTAAGGCACGCCGCGGACGTGAACGAACTTCGCCGGGCGCGTGCGGATGCGCTCGAAGAGCAGCGTGCGAGCGTCGGGCTTCGGCATGCGGTCAGCGTTTCGTGCCGGCGACGGAGCGGCCCGAGCGTCCGCGCTTGGGCTTCGCGAGGTCGGTGCGGTGCTCGATTTTCGAGACCTGCCCGTGCTTGAAATACTGCTCGCGGAGCGTGGCGTAGTGCGCGTCGCGGCGGTCGTAAAGCCGCTTGCGTTTCCGTGGCGCGGCTTTGCTCAAAGCGTAGGCGGTGATGAGCGGGAGCGTGATCGTGGAGTCGGCGTAGCAGACCACGCAGTCGGGGAGATTTTCGGGGTCGATCTTGCCCCAGCTCACGGCCTCGCCGGGCGTCGCGCCGCTCAGTCCGCCGGTGTCGGGGCGGGCGTCGGTGCATTGCAAAAAATAATCGTGCCCGCGCTCCTCGATGCCCATGACCTCCTGAATCTGCGGCTCCGTTTGCAGCATGAAATTCTTCGGCGACCCGCCGCCGAGGATGAACACGCTCGATGTCGCGCCGCCCGATTTCGCGGCATAGACGATGGCCGCGGTCTGGTTCACATCGCGGTTCACATCGATGAGCAGCTTCGAGTCGCGCAGGGCCATCGCCGCCACGTTCATGCCGATGGAGGAGTCGCCCGGCGAGCTGGTGAAAACGGGCACGCCATATTGGTAGGCGGCGCTCAGCACACTCGTCTCCTTGATCCCCAGCTTGCGCTCGCGCTCGGCGACATATTTCCCGAGGAGAAAATGAAACTCGTCGCTGCCCATCGTGCGCTGGAATTCCGCGCCCTGGATGACGTGGCGCACGAAGGCGTCGGTATCGAGCAGCACGTCGTAATCGAACAGCACGTCGTAGATGCGGATGATCCCGTCGCGCCGCAAATCCACGTCGTTCAAAAACGGCGAGCCCGCGTAAAGGTGCATGCCCAGCCCGTAGTGCAGGTCGTGGTAAAGATTCGCGCCCGTCGAAATGATCCAGTCCACGAAGCCCGCCTTGAGCAGCGGCACGATCGCCGAACGCCCCAGCCCCGCGGGCGTCAGCGCGCCCGTCAGCGACATGCCCACGATCCCCTCACCCGCGATCATCTTGCCCGTGAAAAGGCGGCACGCCTCCGCGAGCCGCCCGCCGTTGTAGGCCTTGAAAGCGGTGTCGATGAGATCCGCGACCTTCATCCCTTTGCGAATTGGTTCCGGCAAAAGCCGCGGGAATTTCTTGTTCAGCGAACTCATTGGACGGCGCAGGTTAGCCACGCGCGCAGACCGGTCAATGCACATCTCGCGGCCTGCGGAGGGCGGAAAAAGCGCGCGCTTTTTCGCCGGACTTTTCGCTTGCCGCGTTGCCCATTCCGGCAATAGTTCGCGGCCTGATTTCAGACGGGGAGTTAGCTCAGTTGGTAGAGCGCGTCGTTCGCAATGACGAGGTCAGGGGTTCGAACCCCCTACTCTCCAAGTCTGAAAACCTATGGCTTCGGAGCCGCCGCCGGTGCGGGCGGCGGGAACGGCGGATTCTCCGCCCACTTCGGCGCGACCTGCGCGAGGTTCGCCGTCACGTCCGCCTTCACATCGCCGAGCGCCCAGGCGATGCCGCCGGTCAGGATGCCTTGGAAAATCGGGTTCGTCCAAACGTCCTCGCGATGCCCCATCGACGTGTAAAAGACGCGGCCTTTCCCGTGCATCCGCGCCCACGTCGAGGGATACGCCGGGCGCTGGTATTCGATGCCCTTCATCGCCTCCGCCTCCTGCACGCAGAGCACATGCAGGTCGGGCCGGAAGTCCTTCAGCGAATACCACTCCTCCTGCAGCTCGATGCCGCCCGCGTATTTCTCGAAGCCCGGAAACTTCGCATCCACCACCCGCAGCTTCGCCTTCTGCTGCGCGCCGTGCTTGATGAATTCCCCGCCGAGCATCTTCACGTACGGGTCCGCCGCCTCGCCGAAATTCTGATACCGCTCCGGCCCCTTCTTCGCCTCGTTGTTCGTGTGAAAAGTATCGCTCGCGCTGTGCGAGCCGATGAAGCCCTTGCCGCCCGCCACATAGTCGAGCAGCGCCTGTTTGCCCGCGGGCGTCATCGGCGGCTGCCCGTCCGTGCCGGGCGAGCAGAGATCGCCGGTCGAGTAGAAAAAGAGCGCGTCGAACTGCACGAGATACTGCGGCGTGAAGAGCGAGCCGTCCTTGGAAAAGGTGAACTCCCAGTTGTTCTTCGCCCCAAGTTCCGTGAGCACTTTTTCCGCAAAACTCGGCTGGCCTTTCTTGTAGCTGATCACGTCGTGCTCAAAGCCGCTCGATTTCGTGAAAAAGAGAATCTTGCGCTTCGGCCCGGCGGCGGGCGCGGCGTGGTGGAGGGCAAGCGCGGCCAGCGTGACGGCGGCGGTGGTGCGGAGGAAGCGGCGGCGATTCATGGATGGGGAAGAGAGCTGGCATTGTGCGCCGCGCCCGCGTCGTGTCCAGCGGAACCCCCGGTTCAAACCACCGAGCGACGCGCGCGTAAATCAAATAGTGTGAAACACCCATCGACAACCGGCGATCCGGCCTTACGCTCCGCGTCGTTCTGTTCGGCCAGCCGGGCGCGGATGCCCGTTTCGGGCTTCATCGGTTTGCCTCTTGGTCGCACAGCGCCATTCGGTGCTAGTCGCTCTTCACATCCACCGAGCCCTCCACATGCGTCCTATGAAAAAAACCACCTCTCTCATCCTCGGAATCAGGCAGTGCGGAGCGCTCGCGCGCCTCGTCACTGCTCTTGCCGCCGGCCTCCTCGCCGGCCTCGGCCTGCCCGCCCACGCCGTCGTCGATCCCGGTGCCTCCGTCGAGGGCCGCTGGTTCAGCAATACCACCGCGACCGGCTATGTCTTCGGCAACAATAGCAACTCAGGTTACACTCCCACGGTTGGCAACTCGAGCTACAGCCATAGCAATGCCGCCCACAACTTCTCCGGCAATGCCTTCATGGGCAGCGTGAAGCTCTTCAACGAAGTCGTCCGCGGGGACAATGGAACCTCCCGCGGTGCCATTGCCGGCGGCTTCCAAGAGATGATCACCATCGACGCGGCCGGCCGCACCGGCAACGCGGGCGTGTTCACCGGCTCGATCCATATCCATATGGATCAGGTTGCCACCGGGCAGTCTTACAATAACCTCTTCGGCGTCATCGTCCTGGACAGTATGGCTTCCGCCAGATTCGCCATGGGTGAACCCAGCATCGGCACCTACGCCCGGCAGACCTACAACTGGTTCGGCGTCCCCCTTGGCGACGTCCCTAGCCTCAACAACGACCTCCCCTTCTCCGTCGGTTTCATCTTCGGCACCGCCTTCGATATCGGCGTGTGGATGAGCTCCTACGTCGAAGTCGGCGGCTACAGCAACCCCGGCACCATCCAGCACAACGCCCTCAACACCCTCGCCTGGAACGGCATCTCCTCCGTGCAAGACACCACTCTGAGCCAGACGGTGGCCCCCGAGGATTACACCGCCACCGGCTCGCAGGGGATGAACTGGGCCCAGGCCGTTCCCGAACCGGCGAGCGGGGCGCTGCTGGTCTGCGGGCTGTTCGGCTTGGGGCTGCGTCGGCGACGGTAGAATCGGAGCGTCGGTGGGATAAAGTGACCGCATTTTTACGGGGGCTCCCGCCGGGCTTGACTCGCACGCGCCGACTGCGCCAAATGCGCGTCCTCCAAAACCAACCCTCAACCTCCTCACACCATGCCTCGCCTCGGCCTCAACACCTTCCTCTACGCCAGCCCCTTCACCACCGCGTATGCGCCCGCGCTTTTCGCGAAGCTCAAAAAATGGGGCTTCGAGACCGTTGAGATTCCCGTCGAGGCGCTCGAACACATCGACCCCGCGAAGGTGAAAGCCGCCGCGGCCAAAGCCGGGCTGAAGATCGGCAGCATCTGCGCGTGCATGGGGCCGGGGCGCGATTTCCGCGGGAGCGCGGCGGATCAAAAGACGGCGGTGGAATATGTGCGCGGGCTCATCGACCAGGCGGTGGCGCTCGGCTGTCCGTCAATCATCGGGCCGCTCTATTCCGTCGTCGGGCTCACCGGGGCGCATGATGACGCGGAGAAAAAGCAGCAGTTCGACCTCGTGGTGAAAAACCTCAAACCGCTCGCGAAGTACGCCGAGCAGAAAGGCGTGCAGCTTTGCGTCGAGCCGCTGAACCGTTTCGAGACCGACTTCCTCAACACCTGCGACCAGGGGCTCAAGCTCGTGAAAGCCGTGGGCAGCAAAGCCTTCAGGCTGCACCTCGATACTTTCCACATGAACATCGAGGAGAAGAACCAAGCTGCGGCAATCCTCAAGGCGGGCAAACATCTCGCGCACTTCCACGCCTGCGGCTGCGACCGCGGCACGCCGGGCGGCGATCACATCGAGTGGAAGCCAATCGTCGCTGCGCTAAAAAAGATCGGCTACAAGGGCGACATCGTCATCGAGTCGTTCACGACGGATGTGAAAGTCATCGCCCGCGCCGCCGCCATCTGGCGCAAGATGGAGCCGAAACGCGACGACATCGCGGTCAAGGGACTGGCGAACATGAAGAAACTCTTTGGCAAGAAGTAAGCGCCTCGCGGATTTACCTGACACACTATGAAACTACTCCTCACCCTCACCCTCGCGGCTGGCTTTGCGGCTCATGCCGTGGATACCTCCGAAATCCTCAACAAGCCGGTCTTTCCCGCCACGGAAATCAGCGTCAAAGGCCCGGCCACGCCGATCTTCAACGGCAAAGACCTCACCGGCTGGAAAGGGCAGCCGGAATTCTGGAGCGTGAAAGACGGCGCGATCACTGGACAGACCACGAAGGAAACGCCGGCGAAGGAAAACACCTTCCTCATCTGGGAAGGCGAGGTCGGCGACTTCGAGCTGACTTTCAAATACAAAATCGTGGACGCGAACGGGAAGGCCGAGGGCTTTGGCAACTCGGGCGTGCAATACCGCAGCAAAGTCGTGAAGCCGGAATATTCCGTGGTCGCGGGCTATCAGGCGGATTTTGAAGTGGGCAAGACCTACAGCGGCATTCTCTACGAGGAAAAAGGGCGCGGCATCCTCGCGCTGCGCGGGCAGCAGGTGGTGGTCAAAGACGGCGCAAAACCCGAGGTCAAAGGCGAGATCGGCAAGAGCGACGAAATCCAGGCGGGCATCAAGCCGGGCGGCTGGAACGAATACCGCATCGTCGCGAAAGGCGGCCACCTCCAGCACTACATCAACGGCGACCAGACCGTGGACGTGACCGACGAGTCCACCGTCGGTGCGAAGACCGGCGTCCTCGCGCTCCAGCTCCACGCGGGCGCGCCGATGACCGTGCAGTTCAAGGAACTCATGCTCAAGACCGCCGCCAAATAGTCGCGGGCTTTCCGCAGCAGTTTTGCAAAGACCACCGGCCTCCGTGCCGGTGGTCTTTCTGTTTTCGGAGCTACGCGCCGCGGATCGCGCGGACGGCGGCGGGCATGTCGGGCGCGGCGAAGACGGAGGTGCCGGCGACGAGGGTATCGGCTCCGTGAGCGCGGGCGACGGGGGCGGTAACGGTGGTGATGCCGCCATCCACCTCGATGCGGAAACCAAGGTCCAGCCTTGCGCGGGCGTCGGCGGCGGCGCGGACTTTGGGCATCGTCTCGGGCATGAAAGGCTGGCCGCCGAAGCCGGGAACGACGGTCATCACGAGGAGCAAATCAATCTGCGCGAGGAAGGGCGCCACATCCTCGAACGCCGTCGCCGGGCGCAGCGCGAGGCCGCAGGTGCAGCCCGCGGCGCGGATAGCCGCGAGCGTTTTCGCCACGTCGTGCTGCGCCTCGACATGGACGGTGATGTGGCGTGCGCTTTTCGCGAAGCGCGGAAAATAATGGTCGGGCTGCGCGACCATGAGATGCACGTCGAGCGGGACGGTGGCGACTTTCGCGGCGGCGTCCACGAACGCGGGGCCGAAGGAAATATTGTCCACGAAATGCCCGTCCATCACGTCGCAGTGCAGCCAGTCCGCGCCGGCGGCTTCGGCACGGCGCACCTCGTCGTGCAGGCGTCCGAAATCGGAGGCGAGAAGCGATGGGGCGACGAGGATGGGATGAGCGGTCATGGGTGAAAGTTGAGGGCGCAGAATTGTCGGGCGGCGTGCAGCGCTCAACTCCCAACTTTCGGCGGCGGCTCAATTTTGGAAAAAGCCAAAGCCTGTCATCCTGAGCGGAGCGAAGGCTTTGCGAAGCGCAGTCGAAGGACCTCTAACTTTTTTGCGGGCGGAGGCGGCGGGCGGGATGCGCTCCACGCCGCCTTCGCCCCGAAGAAATAGTTAGAGGTCCTTCGACTCCGTTCCCGCCCGCCTGCGCCCGCCGGGAACTCCAACTCAGGATGACAGGTTTTCAAATGAGCCACTACCGCCTTTCTCACAGCAGCCAGGCCGCGAGGGAAAAATAGAGCGTGAGGGTGAGGACGTCGGTGACGGCGAGGGTGATGGGACCGGCGGCGATTCTCGGGTCGAGCTTCCAGGCGTGCAGGAGCGCGGGCACGAGCAGGCCGGAGAAGCAGGCGATGCCGACGGAGCCAAAGACGCTGACGCCGATGACCGCGGCTCCGGCAAGGGTGCCGCGCCAGAGCCAGACGATGGCGAAGACCAGTCCGCCGCAGCCCGCGCCGAGCAGCCCGGCCTCGAGCAGTTCGCGCCGGGCGCTGCGCGCGAACCAAGGCCACGTCAGCTTTTCCGCGCGGAGCGCCTGGAGCGTGAGCGTCATCGACTGAATGCTCACCGACTCCGCGAGCGCGAGGACGAGCGCGAGGAAAAAAGCGACGATGATCGCGCGCTCCAGCGTGGCCTCGAAAAAACCCGCCAGCAGCGCGCCGGCGGTTCCACTCGCGATGGTCGCGAGCAGCCAGGGAAAGCGCAGACGAAACGCCTTGAGCGGCGACGCGCCCTGCATCTGCGTGATCTTGAAACCGAGCGTCTCGAACATGTCGTTCACCTTTTCGGGCGCGGCGAGATCGAGCGCCTCCTCGGCGAAAACGCCGATGTCGATGATGCCGGTGACGCGGCGCTCCTCGTCGATCACGGGAAAGGCGAAGAATTTGTAGAGCACGAAAAGTTCGCACGCATCCAGCAGCGTGGCGGTCTCCGGGACGGCGACGACACGGCGGATCATCAGCTCGCCGAGCGGCGTCGCAGGCGGCGCGGTGAGGAGGCGCCGGGTGGGCAGCACCCCGGCGAGCCGCCCGGCCTCGTCGGCCACATAGAAATAGATGATGCGCTCGCCGACTCCGTGCTCCCGGATCACGGCGAGCGCGTCCTCGATCGTCATGGTTTCGCGCAGCAGCGCAAAATCCCGCCGGGCGTGGGCGATGACGGGTTCGTGGAGATGGGCCGGGCCGGGCATGCGCAGCGGGGCCGGAACGTCACCGCCCCGGCATCTCGATTTTCGGCGGCGGCGGCGGGGCGCTGCGCCACTCGATGTAGCCCCACACGCCAACCGCAAAAAGCAGGACGAGCACCGCGCAGACGATCATCCGCGCGGGCGAAGGATCACGCGCGGCGGGCATCCGCGCTATTCGACGAGCGTGTCGATTTTCTCCGCGACCTCGAAGTCCATGTCGGTCACGCCGCCTTCGCTGTGCGTAGAAAGCGCGAGGCGCACCTTGCTGTCGCGGATATCGATCTCGGGATGGTGGTCGTCCTCCTCGGCGATCTCGGCGACGCCGTTCACGAACTCGATGGCCTGGGAGAAATCGTCGAACTCGAAAGTGCGCTCGATGTGCTTTTTTTCGTAGTCCCACTCGGGGAGTTTTTTGAGCCAGTCTTTGATGTCTTGTGCGTTGAGGAGGTCAGCCATGGTGTGTTTGTAGGGTTGCGGGTGGGGAGAAGTAGCATCCGCTTTTCGCAAGGCAAACGGAAACTGCGCGGCATTTTCAGCGCAATATCGCCCTTGCCCGCACGGGGCGCGCGGCGGTAGAAAGACGGCCCGTTTTTTCACCAACACCAACCTCCACACCACACACACATCATGGGCAAAATCTACAGCAGCATCGTCGAAACCATCGGCCACACGCCGCTCGTCAAACTCAACAAAGTCACCGCCGGACTGGACGCCACGATCGCGCTCAAGTGCGAATTTTTCAATCCACTCGGCTCGGTGAAAGACCGCATCGGCATGGCCATGATCGAGGACGCGGAGCAGCGCGGCGTGCTGACGAAAGACACCGTCATCATCGAGCCGACGAGCGGGAACACGGGCATCGCGCTGGCGTTTGTCGCGGCGGCGAAGGGTTACAAAATCATCCTCACGATGCCGGAGACGATGTCGGTGGAGCGGCGCACTTTGCTCGCGATGCTCGGCGCGAAACTCGTGCTGACGCCAGGCGCGGAAGGCATGAAGGGCGCGATTGCGCGGGCGGAGGATCTCGTGAAAAACACGCCGAACGCGTGGATGCCGCAGCAGTTCAACAACCCCGCGAATCCGGCGATCCACGCGAAGACGACGGCGGAAGAATTGTGGGCAGACACGGATGGGAAGATCGACATTCTCGTCGCCGCCGTCGGCACGGGTGGGACGATCACGGGCTGCGTCGAGGTTTTGAAAACGCGACGTCCGACGTTTCAGGCGATTGCCGTCGAGCCGAAGGATTCGCCGGTCATTTCGCAGACGCTCGCGGGGCAGCCGGTGAAGCCGGGGCCGCACAAAATCCAAGGCACCGGCGCGGGCTTTGTGCCGAACAATCTGCACCTCAAGGACGCCGCGGGAAATGCGCAGATCGTCGAGTGCGTGCAGGTTTCCAATGATGACGCCTTCGCGATGGCGCGGCGGCTAGCGAAGGAGGAAGGCATGCTCGTGGGCATCAGCACGGGCGCGAATGTGGTCGCGGCGATCGAGGTCGCGAAGCGGCCGGAGAACAAGGGCAAGCTCATCGTCACCATCGCCTGCTCGACGGGTGAGCGTTACCTTTCCACCGCACTCGCCGCCGACGCGCGGGCGGAAGTGGGCGCGTAAGCGGGGACGGTTTTCAGACAGGCAAAAACGACGCGCACTTCTGCGAGGGAGCGCGCGTTGTGAGTTTACATGAGCGTTTCGAAATGGAGTTTCGGCATGAGAAGAAGCCTTCCCTTCGTCTGATGAAATGTTAGGCATCGCACCATGAAACCACTTCGCTATATCGTTGGAGCTATCGGGTTCTTATTTGTTTGATGTGTAGTTGCTGTGGTGATTGGCTTTGTAATGGCAGTAATATTTCCACTATCAGGGGAGCCACTCATCATGGCAGGCATCGGTCTGGATTGGCGCAACCTGCCCGGCACGATTCTCGGACTGCTCGCAGGCATTCAGTCATTCCGAGCATCGGTCAGAGAACCGGATAAGAAGAATGAGAAGCCATGACTGTGTGACTACCCTTGCGTCATTGAGAACCGGCGCGTCAGGTCATTGAGCTTAGGATCGTTAGGCCATAGCGCGCATCGTTTTTCCGGTTCGACAACTTCAACACGCCGCCATATCGTCGCCTCATGTCTGCCACACTTGATGTCGTCACTCACGACGCACTCATTCTGCCGCCCGACCAGCGCCTCGCGCTGGCTCGTCAACTCCTGGACAGCGTGGATCTAGAGCCAGAGCCGGGTGCCGAGGTGGCATGGGAGGCGGAGATTGCCCGGCGTATCGCGCGCTTTAAGGCCGGTGAATCCAGGCCTATTCCCGCAGGAGAGGTGTTTGCCCGACTACGGCAGATCGCTCCTGACCGATGAGTCTGGTTCTCGATTTTATGCCCGAGGCGGCTGCCGAGGTCGAGTGCGTGACGGGTGACTACGAGGCGCGCGCAGTAGGGCTTGGCGTCAGATTTCGCACTGAGATCGAGAGTGTGTGCGCAGCGATCGTTCAGCACCCGCTGCTTTGGCGATTGCGCCCCGGCGGCTACCGGCGCGTGAACCTGCCGGGATTTCCCTACTACGTGGCCTTCGTCACCGCCGAAGATCGGGCGCTCGTTATTGCGGTAGCCCATTCGAGCCGCCATCCCGACTACTTCAAGAATCGAATGCCGTAAACCAACGGCCTAACCAGCCATGCGCCATAGCGGCGGCTGGCTCAGTGAGGTCAGCGCGTCACGCGCAGGCGCATGTATTGCAGCGCGCCGCCCTGGTCGTCGCGCACGGTCACGGTGCGGACGCCGTTGGCGATGGTGTCGCTGGTCACGGCGGTGAAGCCGGGGCCGGTGAACCAGTTGGTGAGGTTATTGGAAACCTCGACGATGACCTGCACGCCGCCGATGCCGACGGGCGTGTGGTAGGTCAGCGTGAGGAAGCCGCCGACCATCGCCGGCACGGGCAGCGCGTTGGGCGAAAACACGGTCGGGTTCGTGCCGAGCGCGAATTCCATGAGGTTGCCGAGCGTGTCGCCGTCGAGGTCCGCGGCGTCGTGCGCGGCGTCGCCGAGCAGGCGGATCGCGCCGGGCGGCAGATTGCCGGCGCGGTCGAGGTAGGAGATCACGCCGGTCGCATTCAGGAGCAGCGCGTTGAGCGTGAGTTTGCCGAGCACGGTCAGCGACTGGCCGGCGGTGTCGAGCGTGCCGAGCACCGTCAGGTTGCCGGCAAAGGTGTAGTCGCCGGGCAGCGTCCACACCACCCCGGCGGGGAGCGTGTAGCCGCCCGCGCTGGCGACGAGCGGCGGCGTCTTGAATTTCAGCACGCTCCCCATTTTCACCCCCATCGCGTTCGTCGCCTTCACGCGGTAGTAGTAGGTCGTGCCGCCGCTGAGCGCGAGCGTGGCGGACACGGGCACGGCGCTGGTGCTCGCGGAGTTGCCCGCGGCGAGGGTGCTGCCGAGCGCGGGCGTGGTGCCCCACTCGAAAGTCGCCGTCGTCGCCAGTCCGCGCGGCTGGATTTCCCCGCGCAGCGTGGTCTGCACGGGCGTGAAGCCGGTCGCGGCGAGCGTGGTCACGCTTGTGGCAAAGGGCACGCGGAAGATCGTGGCATCCGTCGTGCCGTAGAGATAGCCGTCTGCTGCCTGCGTCAGCCCCGTGCTCGGGGCCGCGCCGTCATTGTCGCCGGTGAGGTGCGCGATGACCTGCATCGTCCCCAGCGCGCCGAAGCGCCAGACCGTGCCTTTGCCAAACGCCCCGCCGCCCGCCGCCGTGCCGAAGAACCCGCCGTCGCCCGTCCCGAGCAGTGCCCCGCGCGGCTGATTTCCCTCCGTGCCGGTGAAACTGAACAGCGTCGTCAGCGCCCCGCCCGGCGTGACTTTGAAAAGCGAACCCAGCCCGTTCGCGCCGCCCGCCGACGTGGTGCCAGCGAAGGAAGAGTTGGCGACGCGCACCGCGTCCGAAGTTTTGCCTTCGCCGGTTAGCGTGAAGACGGACTCCGTCACGCGTAGCAGCGGGGCCACTGGAGCCGCGCCATTAGCCCCGGCGAAGGACGCCACGACCGACACGCCGCTGCCGGGCGTCATTTTGGACACCGTCCCCAGCCCCGCCGCCCCGCCCGCGCGCGTCGTCCCGTAGAAAAAGCCCAGGCCATCCGGGACGAGCGCCGCCTGCGGGGATGCGCCGTTCGTGAACGTCCCCTGCGGCGTCAGCAGCCCGGCGGGCGTCACTTTGAAAACACTGCCGGTGCCCAGCGCCGTCGTCCCGAAAAACCCGCCGTCGCCCGACGCCACCAGTCCGCCGAGCGGCCCCGAGCCATTGGCCCCCGTGAACGACACCAGCGCCGAGAGCGCCCCGCCCGCAGGCAGCTTCCAGACCGAGCCTTGGCCCAGCGCGCCCGCCGCCGCCGTGCCATAGAGCGTCGTCCCGTCCGCGCCGAAGACCGCGCCCGCGCCGACCTGCGGCTCCTGGCCCTTGCCCGGCGCGAAACTCGCCAGCGTCACCGGCGGCGTCCGCGGCGCGAAGCCAAAGACCGAACCGAGCCCCGTGGCCCCGCCGCGCTGCGTCGTGCCGTAAAACTGCGCATCCGCCGGCCCCGTCATCAGCCCCGAGGGCAGCACCGTGTCCGTGAAGCTCACCACATTCTCCATGACCCCCGTGAGCAGCACGCGGAAGACCGCTCCGTGCGCCGAGGTGCCGCCATCCTGCGACACGCCGTACCACGCGCCGTCCGACCCGAGCAGCAGTCCGCCGCCCGGATGCGCGCCGGTGCCATTGCTGCCGATGACCGAAGTCACCCGCGTCAGCGCGCCGCCGTCCGTCACCTTGAAGACCGCCCCGTAGTTCCCCACGCTCGTGTAGGCCGTGCCGTAGAAATTCCCGTCCGCCCCGCGCGCCAGCGGCCCAATCGGCCCCTGCCCCACGGCGATGGTGAAGCTCGCCACCAGCTCCGGGGCCGCGCCGAGGAACTCCGGCCGCTCCTGCCCCTCGCCGCCGCCCAGGCGGAAAACCGTCCCGAGATCATTCGCCCCGCCCGCGTAGCAGGTGCCGTAGAAAACGCCCGGCTCTGCCTCCAGCAGCGCACCCAGCGGGTACGTGCCCACCGGCCCGCTCAGACTCGCCAGCGTGAGCAGTCCGTTGATTTTGTCGTAGCTGAAAATCACGCCCGTCTGGCCCGTGCCGCCGTAGGTCGTCACGCCGTAAAAGCGCCCGTCCGAGCCCAGCGTCAACGCCGCCTGCGGCCGCATCCCGTTTGGCCCCGTGAAATCCGCCAGCTTCTCGATCGCGCCCAGCGCCGTCACCCGGAACAGCGTCCCCTTATCCACCGTCCCGCCGCGGCTCGCCACGCCGTAGAGCAGCCCGTCCGTCCCGAAAGTCAGCCCGCCCGATGGCATCCGTCCGTTCGTCCCGTTGAAGTCCACCACTTTCACAATGCCTCCCGTCGGCAGCACGCGGAAGACCGTCCCGTTTCCACCCGTCCCGCCCGCCGTCGTCGTCCCGAAAATTCCCGTCGCCGCCGCGCCCACCAGCGCACTCTGCGGCGCGATCCCGTCCGGCCCGGTGAAGTTCCCCAGCACCTCCGCCTCCCCCGTCCGCCGCACCCGGAAGGCCAGCCCGTTATTCGCCTTCCCGCCCGACGCCGTGGTGCCGTAAAACCAGCCGTCCCCGCCGTCGAGCAGCTTCGCCATCGGCTGCTGCCCCGCCAGCCCGAGCGTGGCCAGCGTCTCCAGAGTGGACATCGACGTATCCATGAAAGGCAGGAGCTTCCCATCGACGAAAAAGGCCGCCGTCTTCCCCGGCACCACCGTCGCCGTGGGCAGCACGGTCAGCGTACCCAGCACCACCAGATGCCCGCCGCCTCCGTTCAGAGTCCCCTCCACCACCAAATCCCCCGGAACAGTGAAATCCGACGACTGGGCATTCCACGTCCGCCCTGCCGGCAAATGATAGCGCCCCTGTCCGTCCACCGTCAGCGGCGGGGTGGAAAAGGAGAGCGTCGCGCCCAGCGTCGTGCCGCCCGCGTTCGTCGCCTTCGCGCGGAAGGTGTAGGTCTTGTCCAGCGCCAGCCCCGTCAGCCCTGCGCTCACCACCTGCGTCGTCGTCACGTCCCCGAGCGACTGCATCGGCGTCGCCTGATCCAGCGCCGGGCTCACGCCCCAGTCAAAGCCATACGTCGTCGCCAGCCCGTTGCCCTTCACCAGCCCGTTCAGCGTCGCCGAAGTCAGTCCGAAGCCCGACGCCACCACCGTCGTCACCGTCGGTGGCGGGTTCACCACCACGAGCGGCGGCACCGTCGCCAGCGCCGTGAAAATGCCCACCCCAGGAAAGCCCGACGCAAAGACCGGGGCCGTGGCCACCGCGCCGCCCGCCGTGATGTCCACCACGGGATAAGTGCTGCCGGCCCCAAGGGTCGAAGTCAGCAGCTTGCCGCCCGGCCCGCGCGTCAGACCCACCACGCCGCCCGTCCCCCGCGTCGGCACCGCCTGCGCCCCCCCCGCGGTAATGTCAAAGATTCCGTTGGTCGTCGCCGCCAGCACCCGGCCCAGCGCATCCACCGCAATCGAGCGATACGATCCGACCGTCGTCGCCACGATGTTGGCCGCGGTAATCGCCCCGCCCGCTGTGATGTCGTAAATGTTGGTGTTCGTCTCATTGCCGATGAGCACCCGCCCCGTTGGCGTCACCACCATATTCCGGGTGAACGACGGCAGACCCGTCGCAAAACTGGGCGCCGCGGAAAAATTGCCTCCCGCCGTAATGTTCTTCACCCGGCCCGCCGTCCCCGACTCCGTCACCAGCAGTTGCCCCGCCGGGGTCCACACCAGCCCCGCTGGATTCGAGAGCCCGGTCGCGAACACACTCACCGCCCCCGCCGGCGTCACCGCCAGCACCACCTGCGCATTGTAGTCCGAGAGATACATCACCGTCAGATCCCCCTTCCACGCGATCTGCCCATAGATCCCCGTGTAGCCCGTCGTCACCGCAAACGGAGCTCCCGAGAAAGTGCCCCCCGCTGTGATGTTATAGACCCCCGTGGAAGTCGCCGTCCACGCATACACATCCCCCGGCGTGAAAGTCACCGGTACCACCGCCACCGCCACCGGCCCGGCCGGGGCCGCGGCCAGCGGGAGTGGCAGCGGAGCGGGGACCGCGGCGGCGACCGCCTCCTCCTCTGCCGCCGTCTTCGGCAGCTCGGGCGAGAGCCCCGCCGCGCGGGCCGATGCCGGGGAGAAAAGCGCCGCCGCCCCGGCGAGGGCGAGCAGCAGAGTGGTGAAAGTGGCACGCAGGCGCAGGGTCGTTTTCATAAAAAAAGCAGGATGCTGAGGGGAGGGGTGGGAGGAAAAACCGTCGCGCCCAAGGCACGCGGCGAATGCTCCGCAACCTGTCCCCCAACCCCGCCACCGACAAGCCAATTCGCCATGCAGGCGGAAGAAGTCGGAGGGATCTCGCTTTCCGCGGCTCAGGGGTGGCCGGGATTCTCCGACGGAGCCCACGCTTCGGCGACCCGCGTGATTTTCTCCGCCCGCCCGGTTTTTTCGTCGATCTCCATGAGCGCCCCGCGCAGCCCCACGGGGCCGCCGGCGATGGGGAAAAGGATGGGCCGCCCGGTGAGGAAGCGGTCGATGATGGGCTTGAGTTCGCGCCCGAGGCAGCTCTCGGTGGGGCCGCAGAAGCCGGCGTCGGTGAGGTAGGCGGTGCCGCCGGGGAAGATCTGCTCGTCGGCGGTCTGGCAGTGCGTGTGGGTGCCAATGACGGCGGAGACGTGGCCGTCGAGGTAGCGGCCCATGGCGATTTTCTCGGAGGTCGTCTCGCCGTGGACATCCACGAAGATGACGGGAGTTTCCTCGCGGAGCCGGTTCACTTCATCGCGCATGGCGAGGAAGGGATTCTCCAGCGGCGGGTTCATAAAGGTGCGGCACTGGACGTTGACGACGGCGACTTTGCCTTTGGCGGTCTCGAGGACGATGGAGCCGCCGCCGGGGGTGCCCGGCGGGTAGTTGAGCGGGCGCAGGAGCCGGGGCTCGTCGTTGAGGAAAGGGAGGATTTCCTTTTGATCCCAGATGTGGTCGCCGGTGGTGATGACGGCGGCCCCGGCGCGCAGGAGATCAATGGCGATCTTCGGGGTGATGCCGCGCCCGTTGGCGGAGTTCTCGCCATTGACGACGATGAAGTCGATGCCGCGCTCCTCTTTCCACCGCGGCAGCACGTCGATGACGGCCCGGCGGCCGGGTTCGCCGACGATGTCGCCAAGAAAAAGGAGTCTGAGCATGGGGAAAAGGCGAAAGGCGATGGCGTGGTCGAAAAGCCGAACGCGCAAAAGATGGCGGACAGGAGCGCCGGATGTCGAGCGTTTCCCTTTTCCCCGCGGCCATCGCCCTTCGCCTTTCGCCCTTCGCCTGTTCCCTCTACGGCACCAGCGCCAGCTCGTATTTGTGCGGGACGGGCTGGTTGGCTTTGTAGATGTCGTCTTCGAGGGCGCGGGCTTTGGCGAGGAGGTCGGCGACTTTGGTCTGCATCGCCGCGTAGTAGGTGTCGAATTCAGCCTGTTTGGCGGTGAGTTCGGCGGTCTTGGCTTCGAGGTCGGCGGCTTTGGTTTCCTCGGCTTTGGCTTTGGCGTCGGTGGCTTTCTTGAGGGCGTTGCGTTTGCCTTTGAGCTGGCCGTATTCGTTGCGGATGCCTTGGTAGGCGGTGTCGTTGCGCTGCTTGTTGAGCAGGGCGACTTTCAGCGCCTGCTGGTACTCGGGGGTCTTGTCGTTTTCCTCGAGCTCCACGCCGTAGGCGAGCTGGCTGGCGGTGTAGGTGCCCACGGGCGTGCCGTCGATGCTGAGCTGCCACTGGCCGGCCTTGAGGCCGCGGGCGCTGATCTTTTCGTTGCTCAGCTTGTGGCCGGCGGCGGTGAGCTTGTAGCCGAGCGCGGCGTCGGGCGGGAGCACCCAGGGGAGGCGGTTGGCGGTGAAGGTGAACGCGATTTTTTCGCCCGCGCTGAAGCCCTCGATCACGCCGCCGTTCGCATTCGCGGCGAGCGCGCCGTCTTTCTCCTCGATGACGATGGCGGAGACGATGCTCTTCGCGACGATGTCATTGATGACCGCCACGGCCATGACGCACTGCCCCGCCGCGCCGGGATGCACGCCGTCGCCGATCATGGTGAAAGCGGCGTCCTTTTTCCGCTCGGCGAGGGTCAGGTCGTTGAGGGGCGTCCACATATTCACGTAGCCGAGGCCGCGCTGCTCGGCCTGGTCGCGCAGCCACGCGCCGTAGAAGGCGAGGACGCCGTTGTAGAGCGAGTTGCGCGGCTCGGCGTTG
>JAYVNN010000136.1:0-5808 GCA_043758435.1 Chthoniobacter sp. | reverse complement strand
CGTCGCGTTCGCGCAAAGTGACGGCGTGGCTTTCGCCGAGGGCGGCAAAATGGCTGTCGTGCGCCGCGCGGATTTCGTCGAGATGCGCCAAGGTCTGGTCGCGGGCGGCGAGCAGATTTTGCCGCTCGGCCTCCTTGGCGACGGCGTGCTGGCGGTGCGCGGCGGTCAGCTCGGCAAACTGCGCGAGGGCGTGGTCGCGTTCGGCGAGCAGGTGGTCGCGCTGCTGGGAGAGCGCGGCGTTCTGGCGCTTTTGCTCGTCGCTGAATTTGGCAAACTGCTGCGCGTTGCCGTCGCGCTCCTCGACCGCCGCGAGGCGCTCGGTCTCGTGCGTCTCGGAGAGCGACTGGACCTGCGCGTGCGCCTCACCGAGTTCGCTCGCGAGCTGCGCGCGCTGCTGGGTGAGCGAGGCGAGCTGGTTTTTCTGCGTGTCGATGACGTGGTGGAGTTCGGCGGACTCGGCCTGCTGCTCGGCGGCCAATTTCTCGCGCTCCTGCTGCGCGGCCTTGGCGCGGGCCTCGGCGGTCTGCTGCGCGCTGGCGAGCTGCTGCGCGAGCTGCGCTTTGTCGCGGGCGAGAGTATCGCGCTCGGCGACGAGGGAGCCGATCTGCTCGCGCTGCGCGGCGACGATGGGCGTCGCCTTGGCCCCCGCGGCCTCGCGGTCGGCGAGCGCCTGGTCGCGTTCGCGGAAGGCGTTTTCGAGCTGCTGCTTTCGCTCGAGGCAAAGCGCGTTGAGGCTGTGCAGTTGGTCGTCGCGCTCGCGGAGCGTGACGGTGTGCTGTTCGTCGAGCGAGGCGAGATGGTTTTCGTGCGCGTCACGGAGTTCGTCGTGCTGCGCGAGCGCCTGGTCGCGCGCGGCGGCGAGCGCCTGCTGCTCGCTCACGCGGAGGCTGGCCTGCTCCTGCTGCGTGGTGGCGAGCCGGGCGATCTGCGCGCCCGCCTGCTCACGCGCCTTGAGCAGCTCGTCGCGCTGTTTCGCGAGGGTCTGGAGCTGCGCCTTGAGTTCGTCGCCGACCTTGGCGAAATGCGCGGCGGCTCGGTCGCGTTCGGCGGCAAAGGCGCGCTGCTCTTTCTCCAGCGTCTCGGAAAGCGCGTGCGCCTGGGCCAGCGCCTCCTCGCGCTCTTGGGCGAGTTGCGCGCCCTGCCCGGTGAGGGAGGCGAGCTGGTTTTTCTGGGCACCGATGATGTGGTGGAGTTCGGCGGATTCGGCCTGCGCGTCGGCGGCGAGTTTTTCGCGCTCCTGCTGCGCGGCTTGGGCGCGGGCCTCGGCGGCCTGCTGGGCGCTGGCGGCCTGCTGCGCGGACTGGGCTTTGTCTCTCGCGAGGGCGTCGCGTTCGGCGATAAGCGAGGCGATCTGCTCGCGCTGGGCGGCGACGACGGGCGTGACTTTCGCCCCGGCGCTCTCGCGGTCGGCGACGGCCTGGTCGCGTTCGCGGAGGGCGTTTTCGAGCTGCTGCTTTAGTTCGAGATTGACGGCGTTCAGGCCGTGCGCGGACTGGTCGCGTTCGCGCAAAGCGGCAGCATTTTCCTGCTGCAAGGTCGCAAGCTTCTGCTCATGCGCCATGCGCGCTTCGTCGAACTGCGCGAGCGCCTGGTCGCGGGCCTTGAGCACGTCGTCGCGCTGCGTGCCGAGGGTCTGCGCCTGCGCCCGCAATTCCTCGCCGAATTTCGCGGCGCGGGCCGCGGCTTCATCGCGCTCCTTTTCGAGCCGGGCGCGCTGCTCGGCGAGCGCGGCGGCTTCGCGCTTCTGCGCTTCGAGCACCTTGGTCAGCGCGGCGATCTGCTGGTCGCGTTCCTTCGCGGTGTCGCCCTGCTTTTGCGTGAAAGCGGCAAGTTCGGTTTTCTGCCGGCCGGCGGCTTCGGTGAGCTTGCGGATTTGTTCGTCGCGCTCTTTCAGCGCCGCCTCGTGCCGCGCAGTGAGGGCGGCCATTTCCTTGCGCTGCGCCTCCTCGATCTTCGCCATCTTCGCCGCGGCGGGCTGTTCCTTTTTCAGCTCGGCGAGCTGCCCCTGCGCGGAGTCGCGCGCCTGCACCGCGGCGGCCAGTTCGGCGCGCACGGCGGTGATTTCCTTTTTGTGCGCCTCGCGCAGCGCGGCGATGTCCGCCTGCGCTTTTTCCCTGTCCTTCGCCAGCGCGGCCTGCTGCTGCCCGGCCTTCGCCGCGGCCCCCTGCCCTTCCTTTTCCCGCTGCTGCCAGCGGGCCTGCAATTCATCGCGCTCTTTGACCGCTGCCGCGCGCTCCTGCTCGAGCACCTGAATCCGCTGCGCCGATTCCGTGCGCAGTTTTTCCATCGCTGCACCGACGATTTTCTCCCGCGCCGTCTGCGACTCAATCTGCTCGGCCGCGTCCGCCAGCTTCGCGGAAAGCTCCTCGTTTTTCCGCCGCGCGCTGTCCCGGTCCTCGATGATTTTTTTCAACTGCTCTGCCGCCGCGGCGCTGAGATCCTGATGCTTCCCGTGGCCGTTGCCGTTGCCATTTTTCGCCGGCGTTTTCTGGCTCTCGATGAGGCGGACTTCCGCGCTGCCACCGATGCCCATGCGGATAGCGTTGCCCGAGACGAGGGCCGTCGCGCCTTTGATCATCTGCTCGCCGAGAAAAGTCCCGTTGGTACTGCCGAGGTCGCGGACCGTGAGGCGGTCGGCGGTGACGCTGATTTGCGCGTGTTTGCGCGAGATGCCGTCGCTGTCCAAGAGGATGTCGCAGGTCAGATCCCTGCCGATGACATATTCTCCTGGGTCGAGGACATAGCGGCCGAGTGCGCGGTCGCCTTCTTTGACAATGATTTCAGCCTGAGTGGCCATAAGTATTCTCCCTGCTCTTTTTGGTATGATGTGCCCCCCGGATTCTAGCCCGCGGAGCAACTGGCAGTCCTAGCTTGCATTCTGCCTGCTCACAAGCCGATTTCACGAAGGCGGACGGGGTGAAATGAGGGCGCGCGGATGAGGAGCGGCCAAAGCTGTCCGCGCCCCTCCCTCAGGCGCGGCCCGGAAGCCGGTCGGCGGCGGCTTTTGACCGCAGGAAAATCCGCCCGCTATTTCGCCAGCCCGAGCTTGTCGAAAATCGGCGTCAGCTCGGCGGTCCACTTCGCGTAGCCGGTGGGGTTCGGGTGCAGCATGTCGGGGAATTCGTCCTTTTTGCACGAGCCGCTGCCGTCGTCGAAAAGCGCGAAGGTGTCGCAGAAGGTGACCTTCGGGTCGTTCTTGAACGCCGCCTCATACAGCCCGTTCAGCACCTTGATCTTGTCGGGAAAAAAGCCCGCCTTCGCGCCGCGCGGCATGACTTTGTTGATGATGACCGGCATCTGCGGATTGGCTTTGTGCAGCTCGGCGACGATGGCCTTCACGTTGGCCGCGACGACTTCGGGCTCGCCGCCCTGGTCGAGATCGTTCGTGCCGATGAGCAGCGAGACGGCGCGCGGATGCACGGCCAGCACGTCGCCCTGCAGCCGCTCGCGCAGCCCGCGCGTGGTGTCGCCGCCGATGCCACGGTTGGCGGTTTTCAGCTTGGGAAAATCCTGCGCCAGCGATTGCCAGCCGTCGGTGATCGAGTCGCCGAAGAAGACCACCGCGCCTTGATCCGCGGGCGCGTCCTTAGCCCATTTTTCGCGGTGCCCTTTCCACAATCCGCGGAACCACAGCCCGCTCTGCATGGGCCCGTCGCCGGGGCAAAGGCTCGACGGCGGCTGCGCGAGCGGCCCCGCGACCGTGGCGAAACTGACCGCCGACTGCCCGCGCTTTTGCGCAAACATCCACGGCAGCAGTTCCGGCTCGCCGTAGGCGTTCGACCACGAGTCGTGCCCCGTGTACGGATACTCGCTGAACACCGGTTTGCCGCCGGCCTTTTCCAAAGCGGCCATCAGCTCGCGCGTTCGCACCACCGGCACCGTGGGATCGAGCACGCCGTGGAAGGCCCACACCGGCACCGCTTTCGCGACCGCGATCCGCGCCGCATCGCCGCCGCCGCAGACCGGCGCGGCGGCCGCCCAGCGCCCTGGCGCGCGCGTGAGCAAATCCCACGTCCCGTAGCCGCCCATCGAGAGGCCGGTGACGTAGAGCCGGTCGGTATCGACGGGGAATTCCTTGAGCACCGCGTCGAGCGCGCCGAGCGCGAGCCGCATCGGGTCGGTCGGCTGCTCCTCGTACGGGTTCGGCCCCGTCCAGCCTTTCACCGCGCTCCACGTTTTGTCCGGCGGGCACTGCGGCGCGAGGACGAAGCACGGAAACTTGTCGCGATTCTCCGGCTTCGCGAAAACCGGCGCGCCGTGTTTGAGCTGCGCGCCGTTGTCCGTGCCGCGCTCGCCCGCGCCGTGGAGGAAAAGGACGAGCGGATATTTTTTCCCCGCCTCGACCGTCTTCGGCGCGAGCAGCCGGTAGCCGAGCGTGGCCCCGTCGGCAGCGGTGAAAGTGCGCGCCTCATAGTCGTCGGCGCGGAGGAGGGCGGTGCAGGCGAGGGTGATGGCGAGCGGGAGGAAGTGGCGGAGTTTCATGGGTGGGAAAAGCGCGGAGACTGCCGCAGCCGGGGCCGCGTTTCCAGTGGGAAAAAAAACGCCGGCGCTACTTCTTCGCCTTCTCCCCGAGCTTGCCGCTTTTATCGAGCGCGCTTTTGGAATCCTTCATCCACACGCCCGGCTTCGGCGTGGGCGAAGCCGGCCGCGGCATCGCCGGTGCGGGCGGCGGGGATGGCGCGGGCGTGGCGTCGGGAGAAAAAATGGCCTTTTCACAAGCCGCGAGAGTCAGCACGAGAGCGAGGAGCAGCGGGAGTTTCATGGTCAGCGGTCGGCGGGTTTCAGTTCGATGTAGAAAGGCGTGAGCGGCGGGATCTCCGCGACGCGCAGCACCATCGCGCCCTCCGCCGCGCCCGCCAGCGCGATCTCGGTTTTCGTGTCCATCAGCCGCTCGACCGGCTTCAGTACAGGCTTGGCGGGCATTTGCAAAAAGGCCACCGCCTCGCGCGGCAGCCGCACCTGCACCTCGCGCAGCGTCTCGCTGCGATGCAGAGTCGCGAGCACGAGGAAGCGCTGCCCGCGCTTCGGATCGAAGCGCAAATACGCGTAGAGCCAGTGCCCGCTCGCCGTTTCGCCGCCGACGCGCCCGAATTTTTCGTTCCCGCCGTTCGCATAGTTCAGCCGGAAACATTCGCCGTCGCGGAACGCCGACTCGCCCACGAGCGCGAGCAGCCGCGCGTAAAACTCGCGCAGCTTTTTCTGCTCCGGCGCGAGCCGCGTGCCGTCGTAGCGATGCCCGTTCACCCACTTCGCCACCTCCGGCATCGACCAGTAATCGAAGATCGTTGTCCGCGCATCGTCGCCGCCAAAACCCTCCGCCCCGCGCGCCGGCTCGCCCACTTCCTGCCCGCTGTACACCAGCACCGGCCCGCGCGAGAGCCCGTAGAAAATCGCCGACACCGGGCGCCCCACCTCCATGCCCACGCCGCCCCACTGCCCCGCGCCCGCGAGCCGCACCTCATCGTGATTTTCCGCGTAGCGCAGCGTGCGGTGAAAAAGCAGATCGTCGCCGAGCACGCCGTCGAGATCGTTCGCCCACTTCGGCCCGTCATAGATCGCTTTGAGCGCCTTATAGCTCGGGTCGTCATAGACCGCATTGAAGCCCGCACCGAGCAGCGCCGTCATCACGTTGCCCTTCGTCACTTTCGCCGGGTCGTTGTCGTAGGCTTCGCCGATGAAAAGCGCGTCCGCCTGCCGCGTCCGCGCGCGCGCAATCGCCCACGCCCAAAACTCCGGCGGCACCATGTGCGCCATGTCGCAGCGAAAGCCGTCCACCCCGAGCGCCTGCCAGTGCGCGAGCACGCGATC
>JAYVNN010000135.1:0-5809 GCA_043758435.1 Chthoniobacter sp. | reverse complement strand
GCCATCGTTTTCGATTTCACGATGAGATCCTTGAGCACCTTGTTCAGCGCCGTGCCCATGTGGACATCGCCGTTCGCGAAGGGCGGGCCGTCGTGCAGAACGAAAAGTGGCGCGTCTTTCCGCGCGTCTTGGATGCGCTCGTAAAGCCCCGCGGCCTCCCATTGCGCCAGCCGCGCGGGCTCGCGGGCAATGAGGTCCGCCTTCATCGGGAAATCCGTCTTCGGCAGGAGCAGGGTGTCTTTGTAATTCATCGCGGGGGTGGTTTTTTGGAAAAGGGCGGCGAGCCTACGCGGACGAAATGGCGTGGTCAAACTCAGCGGCGCAGGGGTGGTGGCTCAATTTGAAAAAGCGTGTCATCCCGAGCGGAGCGCAGGTGGAAAGGTGGGCGCAGCGGAGTCGAGGGACCTCGGCGGTTCGTTGACATGCCGAGTTTTATCGGGCCGCCGGGGTCCCTCGACTGCGTTCCGTCCCGCCTCTCGCCCACGCCCAACCCCCGCTTTTCCCCTCCGCCTCCTCGGCCCGCACGGAACTCCGCTCGGGATGACACGCGCTTTTCAAATTGAGCCACTGCCGGCGCAGGCGAGGCCTACCCGCTTTTTTCCTCCGCTCCGCCCGCCGGCGAATTTACGCCGCGCGGCGGCGGCGCAGGCCGAGCAAAGTGCCGACTCCGCCGACCAGGAGCATGGCGCTGCCGGGCTCGGGCACGGCGGCGGGTGCGCTGAGTTTTTCCGGCTCGTCGGCGAAGGCCAGTCCGTCGCCAAAGGTGACCTCCACGCCGTCGGCGATGGTCAGCGAGGCGAGAGTCTGGCTCGTGTAGAAATTGACCGCGGCGTTCGCGGTCACCGTGGCGCTGCCGGTGCCGACGGGGCTGTGGAGGTTGGTCACGCCGGCATTGGCGTCGAGCGCGGTGTAGGTCTGCGGGCCGGTGAGGTTGAGCGCGCCTGCGCCGGCTTTGGTGAGGATGCCGTTGGTGATCGTGATCGGCGCGGCGGTGGTGCCGATGGTCAGGGTGCCCACGACGGTGAAGGTGCGGTTGCCGCCGCCGAGGTCGAGGCTGGCGCTGGCGAAGGTGGGGTTGAGCCGGGCAAAGCTGCTCGTGCCGGAGGAGGTCAGGTTGCCATTGAGCACGACGGTGCTGCCGACGGAGGTGGCGGTCAGCGCGCTTGGGCCGGCGTTGAGATTGATCGTGCCGGCCAGGGTGAGCCCGCCTGCGCCGACGGTGAGCTTGCTCTGCTGGCCCGGCGTGGTGCTGCCGCCGTCGAAATTCAGCACCCCGCCGGTGAATTCCACCGCGTCGGCCGCGACCCCGCCGCCGCGCTGCACGAGCGCGGTGCCGCCGGTGATCTTGAGTAGGCCGCCGATGGTGAACGGCGTGACCGTGGCGTTGCGCCCGCTGAGAAAAATGCCGCTGTTGAGCGTGACGCTCGCGACCGTGTCGGTGATGCCCGCCGTGGGCACGGCCTGCGTGTCGCCCGCGCCGGAGCCGAAGGTGCCGCCATTGATCGTGATGCTGGCCGTGTTCGCGATGTGATCCTGCAACTGCCCGGCGGTAGTGCCGTAGAAAACGGTGCCGCCCGCCGCGACGACGAGGTTGCCGCCGATGGCGTCGAGGCCACTGGTTTTTGTGAGGATCACATTGCCGCCGCTGACGGTGGTCGTGCCCGTGTAGGAGTTCGCCACGCCGCCGCTCAGCACGAGATTGCCCGCGCCCGTTTTCGTCAGCCCGCCTGATCCGGTGATCTCATTCGTCACGGTCTGCGCCGCCGGGTTGTTAAAGGCGAGCGTGGCATTGACCGTGACGAGGCCGGTGCCGAGCGTGCCGTTGGCCGTGCCGTTGCCGATTTGCAAAGTGCCCGCGGAAACCGTGGTCGCGGCGTAGCTGTTCGTGCCGGTCAAAGTGAGCGTGCCGTTGCCCGTCTTGGTGAGCGCGCCCGCGCCGGTAACAGCGCCCGTGAACGCGAGCGGCGTGTCGGTTTTCACGGTGCCGCCGCCGGCATTGAGCGTCACCGCGCGGTCGGTGCTGCCGCTCGCGCCGGTGAACTCCAGCGTGCCGCCGCCAAAGGCCAGCGCGGTGCCTGCACCGAGCGGGCTGTTCGCGCCGCCGTTCGCCACGGCGGCGACGCTGGTGATGCCGGCGTTCAGCGCGACCGCGCCGGTGAAGCTGTTCACCGTGCCGAGCGTGACCTTTCCCCCGCCGCTGACCGTGAGCCCGGTCGTGCCCACGATGGCCTTGGTGCCGCTGACCACGTAGTCCTTCGTCACATTGCTGAACAGCACCGAGGCCGGGGCCACGTCGGCCATGCTCACATTGACCGCCGTGCCCGTCGCCACGTCGCTGAAAACCACGTTGTCATTGGCGAGGTAATCCGTCCCGCTCGCGTTGTTGGAATTGAGCACCCAGTTTTTCGCCGGCCCGAGGATCGCGGTGCTCCACTCGGTGCTCTGCGCGCCTTTCCAAAGCGGAAAATCAATCCCGGTCACGTTGAGATCGATCGAGGTGTTGCCGGCGTTGTTCACGAGGTTCGCCACGAGCCGGTTCGCGCTCGTGCCGATGTGAAAGGCGGGGAAGCCCGTGCCGCCGATGCTGCCCGTGTAATCAATGAGCGTGTACATCCCGATGGCCGGGGCGGTCGCGGGGAGGTTGATCGCCACGCTGTTCACGCCGCCATTGGCCACGAGCGCGTTCGCCCCGGTCACGCTGAGGAGCGCGGGCGTCGCCGCGTTGGTCAGGCTCACCGTCGCGTTATTTCCAGCGGCGGAGCCAAACGTGAGCGCCGCCAAAGTCAGCGTGCCCGCGCCCGTGCCGTCGCCCGGCTGCACCGTCCCGCCGTGCGCCACGGTCACCCCGCCGGTCACATTGCCCGCGCCGCTCAGCGTCTGCGTGCCGCCGAGGGTGAAGCCGCCCGCCGCGGCGGTGACATCCAGCGTCGCGCCCGCAGCCACATGGATGCCGGGGCTGCTCGCGAACGAGCCGAGGAGCGTGAGCGTGCCGGCATTGATGTTCGTCTGCCCCGTGTAGCTGTTCGCTGCGTTCAACTGCAGGATGCCGCTCCCCGTTTTCGTCAAATCCGCCGCGCCGCCGACGATGCCCGCGAGGAGGATGGGGGCCGTCGTGGGATTGAAAACCGCGCCCGCGCCCAGGGTCGTCGCGCCGTTGAAGCGCACGACGTAGGCATCGGCCCCGGCCGTGGTCAGCGTCTGCCCGGCGGTGAAACCCAGCGTCCCGAACTGCACGAAATTCGCCGTGCCGCTGCCGACGTGGCCGACGTTGATCGTCCCGGACGCAGCCACGGTCACGTTGTTATTGTAGGCGATGATGCTCCCGCTGCCCGCGCCTTCGTCGCGCACGGACAGGGTGCCGCCGTTGAGATTGACGGTCGCCGTGCCGAGCGTGTTGCCAGTCGTGGCCGGAGCGGCGCGCAGGGTCTGGCCGGCGCTGATGTTAAAGGTGCCGCTGTAATCGTTGGTCAGGTTCATGAGGATGAGCGCCTTGCCGCTCCCGGCGTTCGACGCGTTGCCGTTGACCGTCAGCGCGCCGCTGCCGGTGAGCTTGCCGGAGATGGTGATGCTCTGGTCATTCGCCGGCGTGGTGTAGCTGCGGAGATTGGCAAAGGACGGGGCGGTCACATTCACCGCGCCCGCGAAGGTGCCCAGATCGCCTGTCCGCGTGGCGAGCGTCCCGCCATTGAGCGTCACCGCATTGCTCATCGTCACGTTTTTCAACGCAAGCTGCCCGCCGCTGTTCACCGCGAGCGAGGATGCCGTCAGCGCCGCACCCGCGAGGTTCACCTCCAGCGTGCCGCCATTGATGACCGCCGCGCCCGAGCCGAGCGCGCCGTTGTTGGTGACCTCCAGGACGCCCGCGGTCACGGTCGCTCCACCTGTGAAGGTATTCGCCGCGCTCAGCACCAGCCGGCCCGTGCCGGTCTTGCTCAGGCTCCGCGCACCGCCCGTCTCGCTGATCGCCGCGCCGAAAGTCAGCCCACCCGCACCCACATCAATGCTCCCGTTCGCGCCGAGCTGCACCGTCAGCGTAGTGGCGGTGCCGGGGCCGACGCTGGGCATCACGACCGCGTAAGTGCCAGTCTGGATGAGCGGGATGCCCGCGCCGCGCCCGCCATTGAGGGTCAGCACCATGTTCACGCCCGTGCTGTTATTTTCCAAAGTCACCGCCCCCGTACCCGCGCCGGTAAAGGAAAGATCCTGGATCGTCGTGGCCCCGGTGGGCGCAAAGCCCGACGCGCGGATATCCACGCCCGCCACCGCCGAGCCTGCGTAGGTGATGATGGCGTTGTCGGTCGCCGTCGGTTTGAGCGCGCCATTTCCCCCGCTCCAGTTCGCATCCGTCGCCCACAAGGGATTGGCCCCGCTCGTGCCGCTCGTCGGCGTGCCCGCGGCGGTGATGGTCTGCGCCGCGCCGTGCGCGAGGAAAGGCGTGAGCGTGAGCAGCGTAGCCACTCCGCGGGAAAGAATGTGCTGGGTATTCATAGGGGGGAAAACTCGGCTTTGACGGGCGAAAATGAAGGGCGCTGTCCAATGCAGCAGGGAACTCGAAACGAATCCGCCGCTCCGCCGAATAAGGCAAGGGCAAACGTCAAGTCACATGCCCGTTTCATTCCTTCATCAGCCCACCCCAGGCCAGCCGCGAATCCCCAGCCGGGTTCCCATCCCGGCATCACCCCATCGCATCCAGCGGACTGCGCACGCCCGTGGCCGACGGTGTCAGGTAGCGCATCGTCGTCTCGATCTGCGTGTGCCCCATCGCCTCCTGGAGATTCCGCACCGGCGCCCCCGCCTCGTGCGCATGCGTGGCATAGCAGTGCCGCAGCACATGCGGCGTCACCTTTCCCGCCAGCCCTGTGCGCCCCGCCGCCGCCCGCACCGCCCGCTGCACATTCACCTCGTGCATCCGCCACCGCACCAGCTCCCCCGTGCGCGGATGCGCCGCCGGCGCGTGCGCCGGAAAGACCCACGCCCACGCCGCCGTCAGCGCCAGCCCCGGCGATTTCCGCGCCAGCAGCCCCGGCAGCCGCACCGGCAGACCCGCCGCCCGATCCTCTTTCCACACCGCCCGCGCCATCCGCAACTGCCCGGCCATCGCCTCCACCAGCACCTCCGGCAGCGCCACCGCCCGGTCCTTCTGCCCCTTCGCCTCCCGCACAATCAGCCGCCGCGCCGGGAGGTCCACATCCTTGATCCGCAGCTCCAGCGGCTCCGTCACCCGCAACCCCGCCCCGTAGAGCAGCAGCGCCACCAGCCGCGTCGGGTAATCACACACATCCTCCACCGCCGCCAGCACCGCCCGCGTCTCCGCCACCGAGAGCGCCTGCCGCACCCGCTCCATCCGGCGGGCCCGTCCCGCCTCGATCTCCCCCACCGGCACCTTCAGCACCGCCTTGTAAAAAAACACCAGCGCATTGAGCGCCTGGTTCTGCGTACTCGCCGCCACCCCCCGCTGCGCCTCGTCCGTCAGAAACCGCTCGATTTTTTTCTCCGGCGGCCATTCCGCCGGATAGCTCCGCACCGCCGTCATATACGACCGCAGCCACATCCCATACGCCTTTTCCGTCCCGTAGGAAAAATGCCGGACCCGCACCGCATCCTGGAGTTTTTTCAGAGCATCGGAATCGATCATTGACACCTTCTACCCGATCCCCTACCCCTCCCGCAATATGCGACTGAAAAAATCCCCCCGGTCGTATAATCACATGTTAGGCGTTTCCTCCCAGCGACCATGAACGTGAGTCTTTCGCCATTTCCGTTTCGAGGGTTGTTAGTCTGCTTGAGCGGCTTTGGTTTCGGCGTTAGT
>JAYVNN010000134.1:0-5815 GCA_043758435.1 Chthoniobacter sp. | reverse complement strand
TCAGCGGGCGGATGCCGGGGTAGAGGTAGTCCTCGAAAATGGGCGGCGATTTCGGGTCGTCCTTGCGCACGGTGATCCAGGTTTTCGTCACGGAGGCGACGAGGATTTCATTCACGCCGGCGGCGGGCGTGACCGGGGCGGCGCTGTCGTTTGTCGGCACGGCGACGGGCGTGACAAAATCGTGGTCGGCGGGATTCGCCGTGGGGCCGCCTTTGAGGATGGCGCGGTCATTGGCGAGCATCGGCGCGGGCACCGCGGGTTCCGACGCGGCGGCATCGGCGGGCGTGGGTTCGAGGGAAAGCGTGGGCGACACAGCGATGTCGGGCACGACGTCCGGGAGCGTGGGCGCAGGCGTGGCGGCGACAATCGCGGGCCGCGGCGCGGGCTCGGCGAAGATGCGCTTGGCACTCGCCACCACCCACAGGCCGAACCCCGCGAGGACGAGAACGCTCGCGCCGATGAGCAGCGGGATGAGGGACGGCGGCTTGCGGTCGCGGCTCATGGGCCGGGTGTCGGCGGAGCGGGCCGGGGCGTTGCTGAGGTATTGGTAATCGGCGACGCTGATCGGCAGCGTGCTGTCGAAAGTGCTGAGGAAAACGGAGACATCGACGCCGAGATAGCGCGCGTAGTTTTTCAGGAAGCCCTTCGCGTAGGCGTTGCTCGCGAAGCTCGCGTAATCGCCGTTTTCGAGCGCGACGATTTTGTCGGGGCGCAGCTTGGTGGCGTGCGCTGCTTCATCGATCGTCAGGCCGCGTTTGTGGCGGGCTTCGGAGAGTAAGTGACCTACGGATTCGGACATTGGTGAAAGTGGAAGTCTTGCGGGGGCCATGCTTAGCACGGACGGGCCGCGCACGCGAGACTGCAAAACGCACCGGCGCGTTCCGCTTACTCCATCGCGTCGAGATCCACGAGGATGTCGCGCGGCTTGGCCCCTTCGCCGGCAGCCACGTAGCCGCGGGCTTCGAGGATGTCGAGGATGCGGGCGGCGCGGGTGTAGCCGAGGCGGAGGCGGCGCTGGAAAAGCGAGGTGCTCGCCTTTTTCTCCTGCCGCATGACCTCGATGCACTTGTCCACAAGGTCTTCGTCTTCTTCGCTGACTTCCTCCTCTTCGTCGCCGCCGTCGCCGGATTGCAGGCGCTGGTGGATGGTGCTTTCAAACGCTGGCTCGCTCTGCGCGGACGCGTGCTCGACGACTTTGCGAATCTCCTCGTCCGTGACGTACACGCCCTGCGCGCGGATCATGCGCGAGGTGCCGGGCGGGCGGTACATCATGTCGCCCTGACCGAGCAGCCGCTCCGCGCCGTTCTCATCGAGGATGACGCGCGAATCCAGGCCCGAGGCCACCTGGAAGGCGATGCGGCACGGCACGTTCGCCTTGATGACGCCGGTGATGACATCGGCGCGCGGCGTCTGCGTGGCGATAATCATGTGGATGCCGGCGGCGCGCGCTTTCTGCGTGATGCGGGCGATGGCGCTCTCGACATCGGCGGGCGCGGTCTGCATGAGGTCGGCCAGCTCGTCCACGATGATGACGATGAACGGCATGCGATCCGGGATGATGAGGTCCGTGTCGCGGATGTTTTTCACCGTGGTCATTTTCTCAATGCGCTCCTCGCTAGTGAGGCTCTCAGGATCGACGGGCTCGGCGGCGGCGTTCCTTTCGGAAAGGTCGGCGGCTTCTCCAAAAAGCGCATCCCGCAGCGGCGCGACATCGAGCGGCAGTTCGGCTTCCTTGGCGGCTTCGATGGCGTTGAGTTCGGCCTGCGTTTTCGGCAGCGGGCGTTCGTTAAAGGTGGCGATGTTGCGGACGCCGGTCTTGGCGAAAATGGCGTAGCGCCTTTCCATCTCGTCGATCGCCCACCGCAGGGCGAGGAGCACCTTTTTCGGGTCGGTGACGACGGGGACGACGAGGTGCGGGAGGGCGTTGTAGATCTGCATCTCGACGACTTTCGGGTCGATCATGATGAAGCGCAGGTCGGTGGGCGAAAAGCGGTAGAGGATCGAGGCGATGATCGAGTTGATGCACACGCTTTTGCCCGAGCCGGTGGTGCCCGCGACGAGCCCGTGCGGCATGGCGGCGAGGTCGGCGATGATGGTTTTTCCATACACGTCCTTGCCGAGCGCGAGCGGGATTTTCGCTTTGCTGTGCTGGAAGTCGTCGCTCTCGAGCAGCTCGCGGAGCGTGACCTTTTGCTTTTTGGAATTCGCGATCTCGATGCCGACGGTGTCTTTGCCGGGGATGGGCGCGAGGATATTGATGCGCTCGGCGCAGGTGGCGCGGGCGATGTCGCGTTCGAGTGCGGTGATCTTGTCCACGCGCACGCCATTGGCGGGATAGACTTCGTAGCGCGTGATGGTGGGGCCGCGGGTGATGTCGCCGGGGGAAACCGAGATGCCGAATTCGGCGAGCGTGTTGATGATGGTCTGGCGGATGCCGGCGAGTTCGTTGGGGTCGGCGGTTTCGTGCGCGGAGTGATCCACGGCTTCGAGCAAGTCGAAGGACGGCAGATCGTAGTCCTCGCAGGAGATGGCGGTAAGCGGGGCGAATTTGTCCTTCTTCGCGCGGTCGCGTTTCGGTGGTGGCGGGAGCGAGCTGTCGATGATCTGCGGGGCGGGGCGGGGCGCTCCCTCGGGTTCGGCGAGCAGCGGCAGGGTCTGCTGTTCCACCAGCTCGGGCGCTTGATCCGCGGGCACCGGAGCGCCGCGTTTGACGAGGGTTTTTTCGAGCTTGCGGCGTTCGCGGGCGAGGCGCTCGGCTTCGAGCGCGAGGCGCTCCTGCTCGCTGGCGTCCGCCATTTTTTTTGCGCGCCACTTTTCCAGCAAAAGCGGCGGGAGCGCAGCCAGCTCGCGCATGGCCGCGATGGGGTGGATGCCGGTGAGCAGGATGAGGCTCGCGGCGTAGAGCAGCACGAGCACGATCATCGAGCCGATGGTGCCGAGGAGGTTTTTGAAAAGGAGGCCGCCGATCCATTTGCCGACCCAGCCGCCTTCGCTTGCGAGATTGAGCCGCGGTGCGTCGATGAGCCGGAAGGGCAGCAGGTGCGCGAGGCACGCGCCGGAGACGATAAAGGCGATGGCCCACAGCGCGCGCGGCGTGAGACGCAGCTCGGGATTGAGCAGCTTGGCGCCGCCGTAGCCGAGGAGCAGCGCGGCGACGAGATAGGAGGCCGCGCCGAGAAACGCGTAGCTCAGGCACGCGATGATCGCGCCGAGGCTGCCGATGAAATTCAGCACCGGCCCGCGCGCCGCGGCCACGCTGCTGAGCGGAAACCAGCTCGGCACATCCGACGGTGTGTAGGAGATGAGCGCGAGGAAAAGCAGCGTGCCCGCGCCGAGCAGGGCGAGGCTCAGGGCTTCGTGAAAAGAGTGGGTGGTTTGGGCTTGGGCGCGCGCCATTGGGGCGGGACGTTAGCGGGATCGCCGGGCGTTTCAACACGGGAACGAGAGGGCTGTGGAGTGATGAAGGTTGAGTCTCGCGTGTCGCGGCTCGACTTTCTGCGCGCGGCTTTTCAAAACCACCGCCACGCAACGCCCATCTTTTAACACCCGACCTCTGCCCATGACTCCTCCGCTCGTTTTTGAACCGCTTTTCATGGAACGCGTCTGGGGTGGCCGCCGCCTGGAAACCATGCTGGGCAAAAGGCTGGAACCCGGCGTGCGCATCGGCGAAGCGTGGGAGATCGTGGATCGCGAGGACGCGCAGAGCGTGGTGCATGAAGGGCTGCTGCGCGGGCTCACGTTGAATGAACTGTGGACGCGCCAGCGCGAAACGATCTTCGGGACGGGCCTCGCGGACACGCCGCGCTTTCCGCTGCTTTTCAAAATCCTCGACGCGCAGGACCGGCTCTCCGTGCAGGTGCATCCGCCGGCGGCAGCCGCGGAAAAACTCCACGGCGAGCCGAAGACGGAGATGTGGTTCATCCTCGACGCGCTGCTCGGTAGCGACCTCTACGCGGGACTTAAACGCGGCGTGACCCGCGCGGATTTCGAGGCTGCGCTGCACGACGGCACGGTCGCGGAAAAGATCCACAGTTTCCCGATCAAGGCGGGCGACGCCATGTTCATCCCGAGCGGGCGCATCCACGCCATCGGCGCGGGCAATCTCATCGTCGAGGTCCAGCAGAACAGCGACACGACCTACCGCGTCTTCGACTGGAACCGCCTCGGCCTCGACGGCGAGCCGCGCGCCCTGCACATCGCCGAGTCGCTCGACTCCATCGACTTCCACGACGCCGAGCCGCAGCTCGCGCAGCCCGATGGCGACGTGATCGTGTCATGCGAGTTTTTCCATGTGGAAAAATGGACGCTCGATCAGCCGCGAACCAGCACCGGCCAAGGCTTCGCGGTCTTCTCCGTCATCGACGGCAGCGTCCGCTGCGGCGGGCGCGAGTTCGCGCGCGGCGCGTTTTTTCTCCTGCCCGCGAGCGCGACGGATCGCGAAATCCAGCCGGTCGCACCCGGCGCGAGCGTGCTGCGGACGACGGTGCCGGGGCAGGGTTGATTTTTACGACCGCATCCCGCCCAGCCGCCGCCCGGCGGGCCAGCGGCGGAGGATGCGGGCGCCGTCGATTTTCCAGGTGTCGTCCTCGTTCACGAGGCTGTAGATGCACGGGATGACATCGCCGTCGGGGAGGAAAAGATACGCGGGGATGATGGCGTGGCGGCCCTCGAAATGCACCGCGCCGAATTCCACGCGCTGCGCGCGGCGCACACTCGGATACTCGGTGCGCGCGAGGTCGGAGAAAGCCTCGATGTTGAACTTCTCCTGGAAGTTCGTGGAGACCTGCCGGTAGGCGCTGGCGTAGTCGTCCTCGCGAAAGGCGGCGATCTGTTTCCAGACGATGGCGTAGAGCGCATTGGGCGGCACGGTCTGGCGGCGGCGTTCGACTTGGTTTTGCAAAAGCGCGCCCGCGCCGCAGACGGTGAGGAGTCCGGCGAGGAGGAGATATTTGGCGGTGCGGTTCATGAAGGCTGGCCCGGCGCGGCCTCGGTGGCGAGGCGGCGGAGGTAGGGAAAAGTGTAGAGCCCGGTGCCGTGGCCGTCGGCCCACGCGGGCTGGAGCGCGTAGCCGCCCACAACCTGCACGCCTTTCAACTCGAAGCTCGCCGGCGTGTATGCGACCTGCGGGCGGACGACGTGGCCGAGCACATCCGGCTCGCCGCCGCACGCCGCGCAGGGACACGCGCGGCGCAGCGTTTCGAGCGGGAGATACGACTCCGCGCCGTCGCTCCACGCGATGGCGCGTTCGTTGCCGAAGGGCTGGATGGTGGTGGGAGTGAGCCGGGCGGCCATGCGTTAGTCGTCGAACGATGCGCTGTCCGCCGCCGGTTTCCAAGCCTTCCCGCTGCGCGTGCCGAAAATCGCCGTGCCCACGCGGACGAGCGTCGCACCCTCCTCCACGGCCACGGTGAAATCCCCGCTCATCCCCATCGAGAGCGCGGGCAGCGGGACGCGGAATTCCGTCTGCAAATGCTCCCGCAATTCCCGCAGCGCGACAAAGTACGGACGCGAACTTTCCGCCTCCGGCGCAAAAGGCGGGATCGTCATCAGCCCCTCGATTTGCAGCCGTCCGAGCGCCAGCAGCGCCTCCATTTCCGCGCGCAGTTTCTCCGGCGAAAAACCAAACTTGCTCGCCTCGCCCGCCACATTCACCTCGAGCAGCACGCGCGGAAACACGCTGGCTTCATGCGCGATGCGGTCGAAATCGCGCGCCAGCTCCAGCGAGTCGATGCCGTGGAAAAGCTCGAAGCCCGCGGCGAGCGCGTGGCGGATTTTGTTTTTCTGCAAATGCCCGATCAGGTGCCAGCGCGCGCGC
>JAYVNN010000133.1:0-17191 GCA_043758435.1 Chthoniobacter sp. | reverse complement strand
CCATCGCGCATCAGCACGATGCCCTCCGCATCGAGACTGCGCCGGCCTGCGCCGAGGCTGCCGGGCGTCCGCTGCTCGCCGATGAGTTGGTCGCCCCGGAAGGAGCGCGGATAAAGCGTGAACTTCGGGTCGGCGTCGCAGCCCGTAAAGTCCGCGCCTTTTTCATCGTGAAAAAGCCGCGTCGCAATCGGGCGCAGCGTGATCTGATTCTGCGCCGCAGGCCACGAGGTGTAGTCCGGCGCGATCTCGGCGAGGAAGGTGTGAAAGCGCGGGCGGTAGTCCATCGCGCCGTCGCCAAAGCCGCGATCCGCGAGGCCGAAAAGCTCGCCCGTCAGAACTCCGCCGCGGACGGGGTCCTCGTCCATGCGCAGCGTCGCGGGATCGAAAGCCATGCCGGAGAAAAACCCACCGAGCGTGTCCATCGCCGCCCCGCGCTGATCGAACGCCGCCGCCGGCACGCGCCCGACGCCGACGAGCCCTTCATTTTCAAAACCTGCGAACGGCTCGCCCGCCCGCGCGAGACTCGTGAGGAATCCAAGGTGGATGATGAGGGAGGTAAAGTGCGCAGATTTCATGGGAGGAATTTATGGATGCGCGGTCGCGGCCTTGAAGCCAAGGATTGTCACGATCACGGCGCACCGCGCTCAGCGTTTTTTGGCCGGATGAATCCGGTCGGTCGCCTGCGTTTTCCACACGTCGCCGTCGCGCGTCTGGATCGCCAGTTCCAAATCTCCCGCACTGTCATCGAGGAGAAAGACCTGCAACTCGAACGCGGCGACATTTGCGCTCGCCGCCGGGGCGATTTCGGGGAAACCTTCGCGGGCCGCGTAGAGCGCATCGCCGCGGTCGAAGAAGCTGCCATTGCCCTCGGCATCCACGGCGAGCAGCGCGCCGCCGGCGCCCGCGATCTCGATGCGGCAGGGCCGCGACGCGACCACGCGCAACGGGACGGCACGAGGCGCGGGCCCGTTGAAATAAAGCTCGTGATAGACGGGGACAGCGTAGAACGGATTGAGGACAGTCTCGCTCGCATTGATGACGTAAACCGTGCCGCCGACCTTCGCGCCGAGCGTCCATTTCACGGTCTGCGGCGGGTCACTGCCCCAGACGACTTCCGCTGCGCCCGTCGCGGCGGGTGCGGCTTCGAGCGAGATGAGCCACTGCTCCTGCGGCGCGAGCGTGAGGTCGGTGTGCCACGGTTCGCCCGCCGCGGCAAAGACGCCTTCCAGCGCGAGCGTGCCTTTCTTTTCGTCGCGCGTGGCGCGGGTGACTTTCAGCCGTTTGACCGTGAGCGTCCCGGATTGCGTGGCGGTGGTCGGATTGGAAAGCGTGAAGCGCGTGCGCCCCGGCTCGTCCGCCGCGACTTCCGTGCGCGCGAGCACGGGCTGCAAATCCACCGCGCGTGGCACGGCCGGCGCGACCGGCGCGGGCGTGGGCGCAGGCCCGGCGGCGGTGAGTTCGGCCTCGAGTTTGAAATCCGCGAACCCTTTCCGCCGGTACTCGGAGATGCCGGATTTTGCCACGAACTCCGCGACCTCCGCGTAGAACGCACGCGCAGCCTCCGCCGGCCCGGTGCGCGCGAGGTAGCGCAGCTTTTCCATCATCGCGAGGAGCCGCCGCCAGCCTTTGAATTCGGGATGCGCGGCGAGGTGCGCGTCAAACTCCCTCCACACCCGCGCCGCCTGCACGCGGTCGCCGAGCTGTTCGTAAATGGCGGCAATATCCGCGAGCAGTTCCGGCACGAGCGCGCTCGCTTCGAGGCCGCGGGCGAGCGCGAGCGCCTGCCGGTAAATGATGAGCGCCTCGCTCCAGCGGGCCTGCTTGAAAAGCAGGCGCGCGTAGCTGCGCTGCACATCGAAAACCTCGAGGATCAGCCCGCGCTCGCGGTAGAGCGCCAGCACGCGGAGAAGGTCGGCTTCGAGCCCGTCGAACTGGCCGTCGCCCATCCGCATTTTTGCGCGCCAGAGGAGGATGTCCATTTCGTTGACGGCATCGTGGTGGGCGCGGGCCTCTTTCAGCAGTTCGTCGAAAAGCGCCGCTGCCTCCGCCTCCTCGTCCGCCATGGAAAGCATCGTCGCGAGCCGGCGCTTCACGCCCATGAGGGCCGTGTAGTCGCCTGCGCCCTCGGCTTTCGCCACGAGCGCCCGCACCTCGGCGAGACGCTCTTTCGACGGCCCCTCGGACTGCGAGCGCAGGCGCGCGAGATTCAGCCGCACGCGGTCGCGCGACGAGCCTTCCGCGGCGGCGGCCAGAGCCTCGGCGTAGATATTTTCCGCCGCGGCATCGTCGCCCAGGCCGCTGAAAAAATTTGCGAGATTGTTTTTCATCCGCGTCACCTCCTGCCCCACCGCCGGGTCTGCGGTGCGGCCTTTCGCTTTTTCCAATCCCACGCTCATCACCGCGATGGCCCCGGTCAGGTCGCCGCGCGCCTCGTGGTAGCGCGCTTCATTGATCCAGACATCGAGCATGTAGGTCAGCTCCTCGCCGGAAAGATTCAGCAGGTTTCCGTCGCGTCCGTGGAAGCGCCGGAGGTACTCCTCCAGCGCCGCCGCCGCGCGCTGATGCACGGTGAAGCCGAGGCCCGTGCGCCCGCCGCTGAAACTCGCGGTGTCCCAGCCATTGCGCAGGGCGATTTGATTGAGCGCATGCACGCGCTGCTTCGCGTCCGGGGCGGTCGTCTGCGCCTTTTGGAGAAAGCCGTCCGCCAGCGCGAAGTGCCCGCTGCTCGCGGTGAAATCGCCCGTCTTCGTCTCGCAAATCGCCGCGCGCCAATATGCCCAGGAGGCGCCGCTGGCGTCCGCGGCGGCGGTTTCCAGCACCGCGACTTCGAGCCAGCGCCGCGTGGATTCCGCGTATTTTTTCGCGTCGAATAAATCGCGCGCCTCCTCGCGCACGCTGTCCACACCGGCCCGCGCGGTGCTGGCGCAAAAGAGCCAGCCGACGGCGAGAGAGAGGATGAGCCGGTGGGGGAGTCGCGCAGTCATGGCGCAGGCCATAGTGGAGACGCCGCGCGCGGGCAAGTGCGCGCAGACGGGCAGCCTTGAATGTGCGGCGCGCGTTCGCTTAGCTCCCCAGCCTTCCTCGCCATGACCATCACCGATCACGAATCCGTCGATCTCTCCACGCCGAGCGGGCCGATGCGCACGCATGTCTTTCGGCCCGTCGGCGCGGGGCGCTATCCGGGCATCCTGCTCTACTCGGAGATTTTTCAAATCACCGGCCCGATCCGGCGCACGGCGGCGTTGCTCGCGGGGCACGGCTTCGTCGTCGCGGCGCCGGAGATTTACCACGAGTACGAACCCGCGGGCACGGTGCTCGCCTACGACAGCGCGGGTGCGGATCGCGGCAATGCGCTGAAGACGACCAAGCCGCTCGACGCCTACGACGCGGATGCGTGCGCGGTTTTGCAATACCTCGCGGCGCACCCCGCATCGACCGGGAAGCTAGGCTGCATGGGCATCTGCATCGGCGGGCACCTCGCCTTTCGCGCGGCGATGAATCCCGGCGTGCGCGCGACGGCGTGCTTCTACGCGACCGACATTCACCAGCGCAGCCTCGGCGCGGGGATGCAGGACAACACGCTCGACCGCATCCCCGAGATCACCGGCGAAATGCTGATGATCTGGGGCCGGCAAGACCCGCATGTGCCGCTGGAGGGGCGCTTGAAAATCCACGCGGCGATGGAAGCGGCGGGCACATTTTTTCAATGGCATGAAGTCAACGGCGCGCACGCTTTCCTCCGCGACGAAGGCCCGCGCTACAACCCCGTGCTCGCGCAGCAGGGCTACGGGCTCGCGCTGGAAATGTTCCAGCGCCGGCTCGGCGAAGGGGACGTGATGGCCGCGCGCCTGTAGGGGGAAGCTGGCAGCTTCCCCTACAGGCGCGGGTGCCGCTTTGCTCGACAGACAGGCCCGATTTCACTAATCCCCAACGCATCAAATTATGAGCCAGCCCACCGTCAGCATTCACCCGTATTTCAAAATCCACCCCGGCCAGCTTGAGGCCGCGCGCGCCTTGCTTCCGCGCTTCGTGGCGCAGACCGCGAGCGAGCCGCTGCGCGTGGATTACGAGTTCACGATCAACGGCGATACCGTCTTTTGCCGCGAGGCCTACTGCGGTGCGGAAGGCGCGCTCGCGCATCTCGAAAATGTGGGCGCGCTGCTCGGCGAGATGCTGAAAATCTCCACCCTCGAACGGCTCGAAATCCACGGTCCCGCGGATGAACTCGAAAAGCTCAAAGGCCCGCTCGCGGCGCTGAATCCCGCGTGGTTTGCCTACGAGTGCGGCCTGGAGCGGCGCTAAAGGCGCGTCCAAAAAAAGCCGCTTCGCTGTAGGGGAAGCTGCCAGCTTTCCCTACAGCGGCGGCTCGCCGAGCGCGAGCGCGGTGGCGGCGTCGAGAGTGAGGGTGCGGCCTTCCTTGCGCGCGGCGTCGAGCGCGGGGCCGGTGAAGTCGGGCGCGGCGGCGAGGATGGCGCGGAGGGCGGGGTGGTCGGCGGCCTGCGGGACGAGGCCGCTGCGGATGCGCTGGGCTTCGGCGGCGCCGAAAAGGCGCGCGGCGCGGTCGTGCTGGCGCTCGGCCACAGCGAGGTGGGCTAGGGCTTCGAGCGGGTAGGATGCGCCCCAGCGGTTGCCGAGATCGAGGCCGACTTGCAGGCACTCGGCGAGGTGTGCGCGCGCGATGTCGAAATGGCCGAGCACCGCGGCGTTCACGCCGACGCCCCACGCCACGATGATGGTGAGCCAGATGTCGCCCTCGCGCCGGTAGAGCGCGATGGCTTCCTCCTCCAGCGCCAGGGCGCGCGCAAAATCGCCATCCGCCGCCGCGAGGACGCCGCGCACTTTCTGCACATGCGCGGTGAGGCGCGGGTCGGCGAGCGGCGCGGCGAGCGGCGCGGCTTCGTCGAGCAGCGTGCGCGCGCGCGGCAGGTCGCCGCCGTCGAGGGCATGGGCGCCGAGGTCGGAGAGTTCGTAGGCGGTGCCCCACGCGTCGCCGATGTCGCGGAAAATGGCGAGTGCCTCCTCGTGCAGCACGCCGGTCGCCAGCATGTCGTCCGCGACCCACGCGAGCCGGCCCGCGGCGGCGAGGGCGTGGGCGCGGATGGCATCGCGCGGCGCGGCGTCGCGGTGCGTGAGCAGCGTGACGAAGACCTCGCGCGCCTCCTTGAAAAGCCCGCGCACTTCCACAAAACGCTGCGTGGCTGCGAGCAGGCGCAGCCCTTTCGGCACCTGCCCCGGCAGCTCGGCGGCGTCGAGCGCGTAGCGGAGGTTGTAAGATTCCTGCTCCACGCGCTCCAGCCATTCGAGCTGCTGCGGGCCGCGGATTTTCGGCGCGGCGTCCTCGGCAAACTTGAGGAAAAAATCGAGATGCCGGATGCGGAACATCTCGGACTCGCCGGCCTCGATGAGCTTTTCATTCGCGTAGTCCCAAATGCTTTCGAGGATGAAATACCGCGCGCCGTGCTCGGGCGTTTTTTCCACATAGACGAGCGATTTGTCCACGAGCTGCGTGAGCAGATCCACGATGTCCCACGCCTCCACGCCCTCGCCTCCGCACACGCCCTCGATGGACTCCAGCGTGCGTCCGCGCGCAAAGACCGCCAGCCGCCGGAACAGCCTGCGCTCAGACTCGGAGAGCAGGTCGTGGCTCCAGTCGATGAGCGAGCGGAGGGTTTGCTGGCGCGGTTCGGCGTTGCGCGTGCCGCTGGTCAGGAGGCGAAAGCGGTCGTCGAGCCGCTCGGCGATTTGCGCCAGCGTGAGCACGCGGATGCGCGCCGCGGCGAGCTCGATGGCGAGGGCGATGCCGTCGAGCCGGAAGCAGATTTGCGTGACCGTGGCGACGTTGTCATTCGTGAGCTGAAAGGCGGGCCGCGCGAGCACCGCGCGCTCCGCGAAAAGGCGCACGGCCTCGTACTGCGTGAGCTTTTCCAGCGCGTCCGGCCCCGCGGTGATCTCGCGCCAATGATCCGGCAGCGAGAGCGGCGGCAGCGGCCACGCCGTCTCGCCCGCGATGCCGAGCGGCTCGCGGCTGCTCGCGAGGATGCGCAGCTTCGGGCACGCCCGCAGCAGCGTCTCCGCGAGCCGCGCGCACGCGGCGACGACGTGCTCGCAGTTGTCGAGCACGAGCAGGAGCCGGCGGTCCTTGAGGAAATTCGTGAGCGTGGTTTGCAGCGGTTTTTCCGGCTCCTGCCGCAGGTCGAGCGCGGCGGCCACGGTCTCCACGACGAGCGCCGCCTCGGCGATGGTGGCGAACTCCACGAACCACACGCCGTCGGAAAAAGTGTCGAGCACATCCGCAGCGACTTGCAGCGAGACGCGTGTCTTTCCCGTGCCGCCCATGCCCGTGAGCGTGAGCAGCCGCGTGCTCGCGAGCAGCCGCTTCACCTCCGCCATTTCGCGCTCGCGCCCGATGAAACTCGTGAGCTGCACCGGCAGATTGTTCGGCACGCTTTCCAGCGAACGCAGCCCCGCGAACTCCGACGGCAGATCGCTCGCGATGAGCTGATACAAATGCTCGGGCCGCGAGAGATCGCGCAGCCGGTGCTCGCCGAGATGGCGGAGTTGCGCGCCGTGCGGGAGGTGGTCGCGCACCAGCTCCTCGGTGGGCAGCGAAAGCAGCACCTGCCCGCCGTGCGCCGCGCTGAGGATGCGCGCCACGCGGTTTAGCGACTGGCCGAAGTAATCGCCATCGCGCTGCTCCGCCGCGCCGGTGTGCAGGGCCATGCGGACCTTCAGTTCGCCGATCGCGCTCCAGTCCGCCGCGCGCAGCACGCGCTGCGATTCCAGCGCGCCATTGAGCGCGTCCGTCGCCGTGTCAAAGGCCACGCAAAACGCATCGCCCACCGTTTTGAAAACGAATCCGCCGCACGCCTCGAAAGTCTCGCGCAGCAGCCGGTCGTGAGCAGCCAGCGCCACGCGCATCGCCGCGGGCTGCAGATCCCATTTCTTCGAGCTGCCCTCGATGTCGCTGAACAAAAAAGTGATGGTGCCAGTAGGCGCGACGCTCATGTGCGGAAAGTGTGCGGCAGCCGCGGGCTTCTCAATTTCTAAATTTCCGGACGGACGAAACCGGCGTGCCTGCGCGGAGTCCGTTTTCGCTTTTTCAACGCGCGGCGGCCTTGAGTTCGGCGAAGCGGCGGCGCATCTCGGCGAGACGCTCCGCCTGTGTCGGAGCGGCGATGAGATCGTTTTCCTCCGACGGATCGGCGAGCAGGTCGAAGAGCTGTTCCTGCTGGAAATCGGGCCAGTAAAAATACTTCGCGTCCTTGCGCACGAGCGCCTCGGAGGAGGGGATGAAAGCGGTATTTTTGATCGTGGCGTGCTCGTAGAAAAATTCCGTGCGCCACGCGGGCTTTTCCGCCGCGAGCCAGAGCGGCGCGAGGTCGCGGCCCTGCATGGTCGCGGGCGCTTTGAGGCCGGTGGCCGCGAGGATCGTCGGCGCGAGATCCACATTCAGCGCGAAGTCGTCGTTGGTTTGTCCGTGTTTGTCCTGACCCATGCGCGGGTCGCGGATGATGAGCGGCACGCGGATGCTTTCCTCGTGCGGATACCACTTGTCAGCCAGCCCGTGCTCGGCGTGGAAGTAGCCGTTGTCGCCGGTGAAAATGACGAGCGTGTTTTCCTGCAGACCCTGCTTTTTCAACTCCGCCAAAACGCGCCCGCAAACCGTGTCCACCTCGGTCGCGAGGCGGTAGTAGTTCTTCATCATCGTCTGGTATTTCTCCGGCGTGTCGAAGCGCCAGTGCCAGCGCACGCGGCCTTCGTTCTTCTCATTCGCGATGAACGGCGGGAGCCGGTGAAAGGACTCGTCCGTCGCGTTCGGCGGCACGGGGATGGTCACGTCTTGATAGAGCTTCATGCTCTCCGGCTGCGGCAGATATTGCCGCGGATTCCCGTCCTCCGCGTGCGTGGCGAAAAACGCGAGCGTCAGGCAGAACGGCTGGTCTGCCGGCCGCGTGCGCAGGAATTCCAGCGCGTCGTTTTCATTCTTTTGCGTGACGTGGATTTTCGTCCCGTCCTTTTCCGTGATCCAATGCGTGCCGGAGTAGGCGCGACCGAAGTCGAAATTCGCCGCCGGGAATTTTCCGTTGTGCCACTTCCCCACATGCCCGACGAAATAACCATTCGCCCGCAGCAGCCCCGGATAAGTCTCCGCCCACGGCGTCTTAAACATCGCAAATGCCGGATTCCCATGCCGCGACATCCACTGCCCCGTGAGCAGCGACGCCCGGCTCACGCCGCAAATCGAAGTCGTCACGCACGCATGCGTGAAGCGCATCCCCTCGCGCGCCAACTGATCGAGCTGCGGCGTCTGCACGACGGGGTTGCCCGCGCAGCCGAGCGTGTTGTAGCGCCAGTCATCCGCGTAGAGCACGAGCACATTCATCGGCTTCTCCGCTGCGACGGCAGAGGAAAAAAGAGCGCAGAGCAGCGCGGCAAGAATGAGGTGAGGCTTCATGCGCGGGTGCCGGATGTTACTGCTCTTCCTTGCCCGCATTTTTTCCCGCGCCTGCTCCCGGCACTGGAAAAACCTGCGCGCGGGCGGCCCAGGCGTCCCAGCGGGCGATGAGTTTTTGCAAATCCGCGGGGCGTTCGGCGGCGAGGTCGTGGAGTTCGGTGCGGTCGTGGGCGAGGTCGTAGAGTTCCCATTTTCCGCTGCCATTGGTTTTGCCGGGCGCGGGGAAGACGGCTTTCAGGTCGCCGTCGCGGATGGCTTTGTTGCCGTACTGCTCCCAGCAGAATTCGCGCGGCGCGGCGGGCGGGTGCGCGGCGTGGAGCAGGGGGACGAGGCTGCGCCTTCGAGGGGCGAGAGGGCGGTGCCGTGGCGTTCTTTGGGGTAAGTCGCGCCGGTGACTTCGAGCGCGGTGGGCATGAGGTCGGTGAGGTAGCCGGGCGTGGCGTCGAGCGCGCCGGGTTTGGTCGTCAGGCCGGCGGGCCAATGCACGATGAGCGGGGTGGCGATGCCGCCTTCATTGAGGCACGATTTGAATTTGCGGAACGGGGTGTTCGAGACGTTCGCCCAGCCGGTGCCGTAGGAAACGCTGCCGGAAACTGCGGGGTCATTGATGGCGGTCTGCGGCATGCCGCCGAGGTCGGTGAAAGGCTCGGAGCAGCCGCCGTTGTCGGAGAGGAAAACGAGCAGGGTGTTGTCGAGCTTGCCGCTTTCGCGCAGCGCGGCGGTGAGGCGGCCGATGTTCCAATCCATGCGATGCACCTGCGCGGCATAGACGGCCATGCGGTAGTCGAGCCGCGTTTTTTGCTCGTCGGTGAGCGCGTCCCAGGCCCGTGCGCCGTCGTCGCGCGGGGAGAGCGGCCAGTCTTTGCTGACGATGCCGAGCGCCTGCATCCGCGCGTGCCGCTCGGTGCGCAGGGCGTCCCAGCCGGCGCGATATTTCCCCGTGAATTTCGCGATGTCCTCCTCCCGCGCGTGCAGCGGCCAGTGCGGCGAATTGAAGGCGAGGTAGAGGAAAAAGGGCGCGTCACTTTTATGCTCGCGGACGGTCTGCACGGCGAAGTCGGTGAAGCCGTCAGTCGTGTAATAGCCGGGGTCCGTGGGCGGGGGTAGTTGCTGGTTGTCGAGCGTCAGTCCGCGCATGCCGGCGGGGCGCAGGTAACTCGCGGCCCCGGCGAGGATGCCGTAGTAGCGGTCGAAGCCGCGCTGGAGCGGCCACCTTGATTCCTGAGCCATGCCGAGGTGCCACTTGCCCGCCATGTAGGTGCGATAGCCCGCGGGCCGCAGCACCTCGGCGAGCGTCACGCAGCGGTCATTCAGGTAGCCGAGATAACCGGCGGGATGCTGCTCCTTCGCCCCGCCCGCATCCTCCGCCAGCCGGCCTACGCCCGCCTGATGCGGATGCAGCCCGGTGAGCAAAGCGGCGCGCGTGGGCGAGCAGCGCGCGGTGTTGTAAAACTGCGTGAAGCGCAGGCCATTCGCCGCGAGCGCGTCGAGATTCGGCGTGGGGATTTCCGAGCCGTAGCAGCCGAGGTCGGAGTAGCCCATGTCGTCGGCGACGATGAGGACGAGGTTGGGCCGCACCTCGGCAGCCCGGAGGTGCCGGCCAAAAATGGCGAGCACCGCGATCACCACGGCGCGCAGAGGAAGCGGCATGGTGCGGAGGGAAATAGTGCGGTTTCTCACCGGCTCGGGCCTGTTCGCCGCAACGGGCGCGGCGCGCTATTTCTGCACCACGAAGTCGATGACCAGCGCGTCGTCGAGCACGGGGCCGAGGAGGGTCACGAAGGCTTTGTGGGCGGGATGCACGAGGTAGGCGTCGCGGTCGGCGGCGTTTTTGAAGGTGGCGATCCAGCAGTGGGTGAAGCCTTTGTCGTGGCCTTCGTGGCTGACGTTGGTGCCGTATTCTAGCGCCTCGACGACGGGGATTTTCCCTTTCAGCGCGGCGAATTCCTCGACGACCTTCGCGACCTGCGCCTTGTCGGCATCGGCTTTGAATTTGAAATGGACGACGTGACGGATGGGGCCGTCGGCGGCGAGCGCGGTGATGCTGAGCATGGCGAGGGCGAGGAGGGCGGTGAGGAATTTCATGGCGCGAGATTTGGCGGAGTTGTGGAGGAAAGGCGAGCGCGGAGTTTAGCCCTCGATTTTGCGCGCCTGCGCCTGGGCTTGCAGGCAGAGGTCGGCGGCGAGGAAGGCGTGTTCTTGCGTCATCGCGTTTTCGGTGCGGTTCAGGCAGTCGAGGATGAGCGCGCCGAAGAACGGGTAGCCCACTTCGCCGTGGCAGCGGAGGTGGTGCTCGCCTTGGTGATCGACGAGGTAAAGCTGGTCGCCCTCGGCTTCGCGCGCCACGTCGAGATACTTCCGCAGCTCCATGTAGCCCGCGGTGCCGAGGATGAAAGTGCGCCCGTCGCCCCACGTCCGCAGCCCGTCGGGGTTCAGCCAATCGACGCGGATGTAATTGGTCGCGCCGTTGTCGGCCACGAGGTTGGCCTCGCCCCAGTCCTCGAATTCGGGGAACTGCTTGTGGTGGTAGTTCGCGACCTGCGCATTGACGATGCGCGCGCTTTTCGCCCCGGCGTAGTGGAGAAACTGCTCGAACTGATGCGAGCCGATGTCGCACAGAATCCCGCCCGTCTTTTCCCGCGACCAAAACCACGGCGGACGCGACGCCGGCGAGCTGCGATGCGGCCCCAAGCCCATGACCTGCACCACCCGCCCGATCGCGCCCTGCTCGATGAGCTGCCCCGCGCGCACCGCGCATTCCACATGCAGGCGTTCGCTGAAATAGACCATGTACTTCCGGCCGGTCGCCTGCACCTTCTCCCGCGCGGCGGCGAGCTGGGCGGCGGTGGTGAAAGGCGTTTTGTCGGTGAAATAATCCTTGCCCGCATCCATGACGCGCAAGCCGAGCGGCCCGCGCTCGCTGGGCACGGCGGCGGCGGTGACGAGGTGGATGTCGTCCTTTTCCAAAAGCGCGTCGAGGCTCGCGAGCGGCTGCGCGGAGGGGAAAGTCTGGCAGAACTTCTCGACCTTCGCCGGGTCGGGATCATGCACGTAGCGCAGCTCGCCACCGGCCTCGGTCAGCCCTTTGCACTGGCCGTAAATGTGGCCGTGATCGAGCGCCGCCGCGGCGAAAACGAACTCGCCTTTTTCCACGACGGGCGCGGGCTTGCCCTCGGGCGCGTAGTTCATTCCGTCGGATTTCTGGTGGGACATGGGCGGGAAAATTACGCAGGCGCTGCGGAGTGTAAATGCGGATTGCAACTCGCGGCGGGGCCGGGGATTTTCCGCGGGATGAATTTGCGTGAGATGAAAATCGCCGTCGTCGGCTCGGGCGCGGTGGGCTGCTATTATGGCGGGATGCTCGCGCACGCGGGCTTCGACGTGCGCTTCCTCATGCGGGCCGATCTCGCGGCGGTGCGGGAGCGCGGGCTGACGATCCACACGCAGGGCAAAACCGTCGCCGTGCCGCGCGTGACGGCGTGCGCGACGACGGCGGAAATCGGGCCCGTGGACCTCGTCATCATCGCGCTGAAGGCGACCGCGAACGCGGCGCTCGAGACGCTGCTCCCGCCGCTGCTCGGCGCAAACACGGCGCTGCTGACTTTGCAAAACGGGCTGGGCAACGAGGAATTCCTCCTCGCCCGCTGGGGCGCGGAGCGGGTCATGGGCGCGCTGTGTTTCGTCTGCCTGAACCGCACCGCGCCCGGCGTGATCGAGCACTACGATGCGGGCTCCATTTCCATCGGCGAATTCCGCCGCCCCGCGAGCGACCGCGCGCGCGCCGTGGCGGAGGCTTTTGTCAGCGCGGGCGTGGAGGCGCGGGCGGTGGAAAACCTCCTCACCGAGCGCTGGCGCAAGCTGCTTTGGAACATCCCCTTCAACGGCCTCGCCATCGCCGCGAACGGCGCGACCGTGGCCGACGTGCTGGCCGACGACGGCCTGCGCAAACTCGCCCGCGACCTCATCGCCGAAGCGCTCGCCGCCGCTCGCCGGCTCGGCCACGCCATCCCGGACGAGTTTGCCGACTGGCAGATTGAGCGGAGTTATTCGATGGGGCCGTACAAGCCATCGTCGATGCTCGACTGGCAGGCCGGGCGGCCTGTGGAAATCGAGGCCATCTGGGGCGAGCCGTGGCGGCAGGGCGCGGGCGCGGGCGCGGTGCTGCCGCGGATGGAGATGCTGTATGAGCTGCTGAAAAGGATCACGCGCGCATGAGCCTCAGCTTCGGAGATGAAATGGAGGTGTCGATCAACGACTTCAAAGTCAGCGGCCCTTGGTGGGTGGTGGTTTTGATCGGAGTGCTGTTTATCATCTCGGTGTGCTGGATCATGAATGACGCGGAGAAACGCGGCAAAAGCGGTTGCGTCGCCTTGCTCTTTCTGTTCGCCGCAACCTGGCCCATTTCGATTCTGTGGTGGCTGTGGCTGCGCCCGCCCGCGGATCAAACGCCAAAGCCTGCACCGCCTCCGTCGCTTTCAGAACCATGAGCATGTCCCTTTCCCTCACCGCCGAAGTGCTGCCCAAAGCGGTGCGCGATTTTGCGCCGGAGTGGGGGATCGTGCTCGGCTCGGGGCTCGGCTCGCTGGTCGAGGAGGTGGACGCCATCCTGAGCGTGCCGTACGAGGAAATCCCCGGCCTGCCCGTCTCGACGGTGAGCGGGCACGCGGGGCGTTTTGTCTTCGGGCGGCTGGTGGGCCGGCGCGTGATCGTGGCGCAGGGGCGCGTGCATTTGTACGAAGGCCGCACGGCGGAGGAGGTCACGGCGATGGTGCGTTTCATGGACGCGCTCGGCGTGAAAAAGCTCGTGCTGACCAACGCCGCGGGCTCGCTGCGCGCAGACTTCGCGCCGGGGACGTGGATGCTGCTGAGCGATCACCTGAACCTCACCGGCACCTCGCCGCTCCTCGGCGGCGCGAACTTCATCGACATGAGCGCGGTGTATTCCGCGGACTTGCGCGCGCACTTTTCGCGGCTCGCCGCGGAGGAAAAGACCGTGCTCCACAGCGGCGTGTACGCCGGCCTGCTCGGCCCGCAGTACGAGACGCCCGCCGAGGTCCGCATGCTCCGCACGCTCGGCGCGGATGCCGTGGGCATGAGCACCGTGCTGGAGGCGATTCAGGCGCGCGCGCTCGGCCTGGAGGTCGCCGCGTTTTCCTGCCTCACCAATATGGCCGCCGGCCTCAGCCCCGGCGCGCTCGACCACGGCGAAGTCCTCGCCACCGGCCGCGCCGCCGCGGAGCAGCTCGTGCGGCTGCTCGCGCGTGCGCTGGCGTAGCGGCGACTCCTTTTTGGAAACCAATAGGGTCAGGCTTTCCGCTGCACCATCCGCGGCTGCGCGATCCGCTGGGCCACCAGGCCGACGGCCCAGCCGCTGACGACATCAATGACGTGATGCTGGTGCGTGAGCACGGTCGAGAGAGCGATCGCCGCCGCCCACGCCCACAGCAGCGCGCGCCCCGGCGGCGCGGCGTGCCGCGCGTAGGCTGCGATGCAGCAAACGGAAAGCGCGACATGGAGCGAGGGCACCATGTTGTAGTCGAGATTCAACCAGTCCGCGAAATGGAAGAGGCCCGCCCAGAGGCCGAGATCGCCCGGCGCGGCAAACGCGGCCCGCGACGGCACGAGCAGGAAACCGATGCCGCCGAGGAGCGTGGCCAGCGCGAGGGCGCGGATGAGCGCGGCAAATTCGCGCCGCTCGCGCACGATGAAAGGCCCGCCGAGAAACAGCGCGTAGATGCTCATGTACACGACGACCGCGCCGGGGACGAACGGGATGGAAAGCTCGACGGGCAGATGAATCGGCACGCGCAAAGTGCGCCGCGCGGTGAGCCAGTCGCAGCCGCCATACACGAAGACGAACCACCCCGCGTTCGCCGCGGAAAGAAGCCCCGCGAAACGCAAAAACGGCCAGCCGGGCCACGCAAAAAATTGCCGCCCGCGAATCATCGGTCGCATCCGTCCCATGCGTCGCCTCCCGCGATCCCGCGCAGCAGCGCCGCGAGCAGCGGACGCACATCCGCCCGCGGTCGCAGATAGTGATCCGCGCCCCACACGGGCACGAGCTGCCCCGGCCAGCGCGGCGCGTCGGCGAGCAGGATGGAGCCGTCGTTTGGCCCATGCGCCGCGAGCCGCGCATGGCAGCGGCGCACGAGGCCATTGCGCAGATGCCGCCGCAGCGGAAAGCCGACGACGTGAACCGCGCGCAGGTGCGCGGGCAGCGTGAGAGGGAAATCGAGCGCGCAGCCGGGAAAGCGCCGCATGTCCGCGAGGAAATCCAGCGAGCGCCCGCGGATGCGATAGACGAAGCGGTTCGCCCGCGCGAGCCAGCCGGGCGAGAGCAGCCAGTCGGCCATCGGCGTGCCGTCGAGGATGCCGCAGAGATTCACCCATCCGGCCACGCGCGAAAAAACGTCCGCCGCATCGGGCCGCGCGAGCGCCGCCTTCAAGTCGCTCCCGCCTTTGCTCACCGAGACGAGAATCAGCGACTCGTCCCGCTGCGCGCGCAGCCACTCGGCAATGACGCGCGCATTTTCCGCGAGCGAACCCGTGCTCGAAACCGGAACCACCGCGACCGGCAAACCAAGCTGCGCAGCCACTTCCCGCGCCACGCGACCGTCGGCCCCGGTGCGCGGATTTTCCCGATAAAAAGCGCCGGGCACAATCGCGACCACTGGCGCGATCTTCCATTTTCCATCTTCCATTTTCCCATCCGCCGATGGCCAAGTCCCACCCGCGAGACTCCGCAGAAACGGCCCGTGCCGCTCCGACTCCACGATGCGCCGATGCAGCAGCGCCGTGGCGAAGTCGCAGCCCTCGCGCGCGGTCAGCTCGCGCAGCACTTGCGGCGTCAGCGCATCCAGCCCGCCGTCCCACCGCGCGACGCGCTCGAACAAGGCGCGCTCACCGTCGTCCGCCGGCTCGGGAAAAAAATGCGTCACGCGCGCCGCCCGCGTCTCCCGAGCAGCCAGCCGCCGAGCGCGCCGATGAGTAGCGCACCGCCGCCGACCCACGGCAGCGTTTTCGCCGCCGCGTTCAGCAGCGGATTGTCGAAGATGTTGTCCGACGTGTGCAGGTTCGCGACGAGCCACCTGCCACCCTCTTTCACCATCGTCGCCGACCAGCGCCCGGTGAAACCGAACTGCTTTCCGCCCGCGAGCGTGAAGTGCTCCTGCGCACTGCCAAACGCGATCGCCGTATCGCCGCCGTAGAGGATGCTGAGTTCATCGACCTGCACCTCCGCCCCGAATTTCTCCACGACCTTCGCCGGCCCGTGCAGCATCCGGTCGAGATATTTTTTCACGCCGTCGCGCCCGCGGCTGACCTCGGCGTTGTGCCACGTCACGACCACATTCGGGTGAAGAAAAACGAGCTGCGCCTCGATGTCGCCGCCGTTCATTCCGGCGAGCAGGCCGTCGCGCAGCGCGCGGAGTTCGTGGTGCGCGGGGTCTTCTTCGGCGCGGGCGGCGAGGGTGAAAGCGCACGCGAGCGCCGTGGTGAGGAGTTTCATTTTCATGCGAGGGCGGGTTGGGGTTGCGGTTCACGCGCGGCCTCCTGCGGCAGCGCGGTGAGCCAGTGGAAGTAATCAATCATGTCCGCATCAGCCTCGACGAAACGCGCCGCATCGTAGCGCGTCCCGCGGAGTTTGCGGGCCTCATCGGCGAGGTAGCCGTGGGTGAAAAACCGCCGCGTCCACAAGGCCAGCGGGTTCGCCGGGCGCTTTGCGAGGACGATGCCCTCGCAGAGCGTGTGCCCGTTTTCCAGCGGGCGCGTGACCATGAGAAAGCGGCTGCGCGCGCGCCCGAAATCGCCGGTGATGCAGACGAACGTGCCGCCCCAAACCGTCAGCGAAATCTCGACGAACTTTCCCGCTGTCGCGCGCAGCACGCGGTCGAGCGGCGTGCGCCCGAGCACCTCGGCGCGGTAGCGGTTGCGCCGCGCGAAGGGCGCGGGGCAGTCGATCTCCGGCGGCGCGAGCAGGCGGCGGTCATGCACTGCGTCGAAGTGCTGCCGGTCGAAAGCGTGCGCGGAATTCACGAACCACGCGCAGTCCGCCTCGTAGCGAAACGCGCGGCCCGCCGCGTAGCCGTCCGCATTTTCGTCGAGGAAAAACGGCAGCGGAAACAGCGGCTCACTTCCATGGAAAAAGAACACATACCCATGCCGCTCGACCGCCGGAAAAACCCGCTGCCGCGCGAACCGCGGCGGCTGCCCGACGCCCGGCGCGTGTGTGCAAACGCCATCGATCCCGTAGCGCCAGTTGTGATACGGGCACACCACCGCATCGCCGTCGATGCGTCCGCAGCCCAGGTCCGCGCCCATGTGCGCGCAGTGCGCATCCATCACCGCGAGCGCCCCGCTTTCCCCGCGAAAGGCCACGAGCCGCCGCCCGAGCATCGTCTTCGACACCGGCCCGCGCGCCAGTTCTGCGCCCGTGCCGAAGAGATACCACGATGCCGGCCACTCGGGGAAAAGCTCGATGGACGGCGCGCGGTTCATTGGATGACCTTTCCCGCGAAACGATTCTCGACGTGCTCCGTCGCGCGCTGCGGGCCGCGCCACATTTTGAAATAGGCTGCGGGTAGGCCGCCGCGTGGCTCGTCCGGCTCAGCGAGCCGCGGCAGATGCAGCCACGGCACTGTCGGCTGCGCGTGGTGGTTGCGATGCCAGTTGTGGTTCAGCCACATGATGTCGAGCAGGCGGAAGGTGCGGAGATTGCGCGCGCCTTTCAGCACATCG
>JAYVNN010000132.1:0-43975 GCA_043758435.1 Chthoniobacter sp. | reverse complement strand
CGGAACGTGGCTTTCGACCTTTTCCCGGCGATCAATCCGGGCTTGCTAGGCGAGACGTTTGAGAAGTCGCACGGCGGATTCATGATTACGGGTGGCCTGGCCGGACTGCTTGGTTGCGACGCCAAGGATGTCAGCGTGTGCTGCAAACTCGCCAACATCTTCGCCTTTTTCAGCTTTTCGCGCGCGTTTCTGACCCGCTTCGGAGCCGGACGCTTTATCGCCAGCACCTACGGCAGCCTAGTGCTCATGGTGACAGCGATGACACCCTTGTTTCTCTGGATTTTTGTCCATGTGGGAACTCCCGCGCTCTTAAAGGAAGGGTGGGGAACCAAGGATGTCTTCCGCGACATTATCGCGCGGTATGCTTCCTCGGACGGTCCTAATGCGGCGTTCTTCACGGAGATTTTTCATCTCTTCGATAATGTACTGGGTGTCGTCATCGTGTGTGCCGCGGCTTTTGTGGCGACGTTCTACCAGGGACGCCGCCGAGGTGTCGCCGTCTTAGCCGCACTCTTTTGGGGGAGCTGCCTGATTTACTCCATGTATGGCTTGGAACTCGGCGCGATCATTGCCGCGGTGATGCTCATAGGATTCGTCTTTTCACGAAGCCCTCTCCGCCGGCGTCTGCGCGCCACTGGTGCCGTCTGGCTCATGGCTGCGTGCGTGGCTGCCGCCGGCCTGCTGCTGGCGGCGGGGACGCAGTCGGAAAGGACGGCGAGGGCAGCGGTTGCCGTTTTAGAGGGAACCTATCTTGGCTTAAAACTCCTGCCGCATTTTTCCAACCTGCTGGTCACGATGGGACTCCTCACGCCGCTGATCCTCTGCGCATTTCCACTCTATCGCTGGCCGATCGGCAGACGCGCCACGCGGATGTATTGGGCGGTCTGGATCGCCGTCCTTTTCACCGTGCTCTTTCTGCGGACGGTGGGCGGAAACAATTACAAGTTTGCCTTTGTCGTGCCGTTTCTCTGCCTGCCGATGCTAGTGACGCTGACGGAATGGGTCGGTGCGCTCTGGCGTACCCGCATGATCCCTTATTTTGTGACCGGTGCTGCCTATGCCTCTCTCGCGCTGCTTGTGTCGCTCATGTATAAGTCGCAGTTTGCCAACCGCACCGAGTATCCCATGGGGAGCGACTCAAGCGAGCGCGGGCGCTACCTGTCCTCCATCTATCCGGCGTTCGAGTGGGTGCGGGGGCACACGCCGAAGGATGCCTATATCCTGCTTTATCCGTTTGCCCTGCCGAGCCCAAAGTCCACGTCCGTGACGAACTTTGTCCCCTCTTACGGAATGCGCCGGCGCATCGTCTATCTGCGCGACCCGATGTACACCGACCCGCTGGCTGGAGCCGAGGTCATTTCGCGGCTGGCCGAAAATGCCTACGCCGACGAAGAGGCCACCCAGCTTCGGGCGCTCCGGGATTTGCAGCATCGGGGCCACATCTATGCGCTGGCCACGACCGATCATCCATTGCGCTGGGCGGAGCGCTGCGGGCAACTCGTGCATGAAACCCAGGGCGTGCAGATTTTCGATCTGGGCAGCCCGCCGAACCCGCAATAAGTCGCTCATGCAAAACAATCCAGCCTCGCAACCCTCCAGCGACGCTCCCAAACCATAAGATGCCCGTGAGTTCCAGATTCGTCCTATCCATGTTATTAGTCGGCGTCATCCTGCGCTGCATCGGCATCGAGCGTCCGCTGCTCGATGCCCACCATTTCAGGCAGATTCATACGGCCATCCTGACGAAAAATCTGATCGAGGACGGCTATCCGTGGCTGAAGACGCGGGGTGACTGGAAGGGCTTTGAAGACAGCACGGTCGTCCTCGAACTGCCGCTGCAAATGCACCTCGCGGCGCGTCTTTCGGCGGTCACGCCAAATCTCGAAACCGCAGGGCGGCTGACGGCCATTGCCTTCTGGGCCGCCGCTTTCCCGCTTTTCTGCTGGCTCAGCGCCCAATTGCTCTCCGGCGCCGCCGCGCGGTGGGCGGTGGCGATCTTCGCGTTTTCCCCTTTGAGCATTTTCTTCGGCCAGTCATTCCAGCCGGAGTCGCTGATGTTATTCCTGACTTTCGCGATCCTGGCGTCATTTCTCCGCTGGTGCGACACCGGCCGACCCATCTGGGCGCTGGCGATGACCGGTGCGCTGGCGCTGGGCCTGATGCTGAAAAGCAACGAGATCGTGCATCTTGCCGTGCCTTTGCTTGCAGTGGGTTGGGCGCGAAAGGGGCCGCGGTTTTTTCTACGCTGGGAGATGTGGCTGCTCGGCGCGGTCGGTTTGGTCACGGTGATCGTGTGGTCAAAGGTGATCACCTATTACAACGCGCAGAGCTTTCCCGGATGGTCGTCCGCGGCTGTGCTCCGCGATTTCATCGGGACGCCGGCTGACCGGCTGAACGCGCAGTTTTATGTCAAGCTCATGGGTTACATGGGCATCCTCGGACTGACTCCCGTGCTCGCGGTCTTCTGGTTGCGCGGCCTATGGATGGAGTGCCAGTGCCGCCGCGATCCGATGTTGCTGGGCTGGGGGGCGGGCATAGCTCTCTACTATCTGGTCTTCGGACCCGGCGGGCCGTCCCAGCACAGTTATTACCATCTTATCGCGCTGCCTTGGTTCTGCCTCATCGCTGCGCAGGGTCTCGTTGCCTCGTGGGAAAATCAGGGCTGGCTCGCCCGGAGCAGGGTCCTGCAGGTGTCGGTCGCAGTGCTCTGGCTCGCCGGTGCGACGCTCAGCCTGATGAACCTTTACCACCCCGACCGCCAGGCCTATGAGGCGGCGCGCGCTCTCGCCGAACTGCATCCGGCGAAGGATGAACTGGTGCTCGTGGCGGCGGATCATTCGCGGTATTCCTCCGGCCTCGACATCTATCCCACGATTTTCTTCTACGCCGGCATGCACGGTTACAATCTGCCCATTGTCGCACGGCCTGCGGCACTCGCCGCCATGCTGGAGGCGCATCCGGAAATGAACTGGGTAGTCCAGACACGTGAGAATACGAACAACAGCATGGCCTGGCGCGAGCGGCTCCCGTTTTTCTCGCGCGTGGCGGCGGCCCAACTGCCGCTGGACGAGCCGCTGCTCGCGCGGGGTTTTGTCAAAATTGCCGCGCAGCCCGGATGGGCGATATTTCACCGCGCGAGGCAATAAAGAGCTTTCGATTTTTCTGTCCCGCCTATATTCGCCAGCCCCTCCCACACATGTTCAGCTTCATCGAAACTGCCAAAATCGCCAAGGCGATGCTCCTCAAGGATCGCCCGCTGTACGTGCAGTTTTACATCACCGCGCGCTGCAACCTGGCCTGCCAGCAGTGCAACATCATTTACGCCAACAGCGATGTGCGCGAGGCCACGCTGGATGAGATCAAAAAGATCGCCGACAACCTCGCCGAGATCGGCACCTGCGTGGTGCTGCTCACCGGCGGCGAGCCTTTTGCGCGCGCGGATTTGCCGGAAATCATCCGCGCCTTCACCGAGCGAAACATCCATGTGCGGATGCAGACCAACGGGCTCGCGAGTGAGGAGGCGCTGACCGCGGCGGTCGAGGCTGGCGGGCACGACATCTCCATCTCGCTCGATACGCTCGTGCGGTCGAAGCAGGACTACCTCAATGGCGAGGTGAACAACTCCTGGGCCAAGGCCATCAAGACCATCGCCGCGGTGACGCGCGTGCTGCCGAAGCAAAATTCCTTTGCCGCGCTCGGCTGCGTGATGAGCCATCGCAACCTGTACGATGTCGCCAACGTCCTGCGCTTTGCCCAGCGCATCGGCTGGTATGTCTCGCTGGTCCCCGCGCACATCGCGCAGCCGCATGACCCGCGCGGCTTTCGCAGCTACGATCAGTCGCTCGTTTTTCCGCCGGAAAAGTACCCCGCGCTGGAGCGCGAGATCGAAAACCTGAAGCAGATGAAAGCGGACGGCTTTCCGCTCTACGACTCGACGATCTACCTCGATGACATCGTGAACTTCATCGAGCACAAGCCGCTGAAATGGCGCAGCCGCCACGACGGTGTGTGCGACTCGCCCTCGCTTTATTTCACGATCATCCCGAACGGCGACCTCGCCGTCTGCTGCGACTACCGCCTGACCAAGCGCATCTCCACTTTCGCGCCCGATTTTCCGCGCCAGTACAAAGCGGGCGCGGCCCACAAGGAAGTGCTGCCCATCACCCGCGCGTGCGACGGCTGCCTCTATGGCAGCTACCCGGAAATCTCGACGACGGCGCGGTTCTTTTCCGCGATGTGGGATCACGCAAAAATCCTGCTCGCCAGTACGCGGCTGGAGAAAAACTGGCCGCTTACCGCGGAGGAAATCATGGCCATCGCCGACGACATCCTCGCGAAGCATCCGACCGTCGATCAGCCCGCGGAAGTTTCCCTCGCATGAACCTCGACGACGCCCTGCGCTCGCTCTTTCTCCGCCAGCTCCGCGCCGACCGGCTCGCGGCCCAAAATGCCGGCGACCTGCCGCTCGCGACCCGGCTGGAAAAGCTCGCTCGCGTGCTGGCCGTCGAGCGCGACAAGACGGCGAAGCAGTACCGCGTGACGCTCGCCGGCACCGCGCACGCGTGGAGTTTTCCCGAGACGGAATTTTCCTTCTACACGCGCGGCGACCGTGTGGCGGCGGACGCGCCCGCCGCGGTCAGCCTCGAAGACGCCCAGTACGAGCAGAACCTCGCGAACGCCCGCAGGTGGCTGCAAACCTTCCGCGATTCGTTCGATGCGTGAGTTGGAATCGCTCTCCGTCGTCGTCCCCGGACTGAACGAAGCCGAGACGCTGCCGCTGCTTTACCGCGAGCTGATCCGCGTGCTCGGCGGCGGTTCGTGGCGGCTGGAAATCCTCTTCGTCGATGACGGCAGCACCGACGAAACGCTGCGCATCTGCGAGCAGTTGCACCGCGACGACCCGCGCTTCAACTACCTCTCGCTTTCACGCAACTTCGGCCACCAGCGCGCGCTGACCGCGGGCCTCGATCACTGCACCGGGCAGGCCGTGAGCGTAATGGATGCCGACTTGCAGGATCCGCCCGAGGTCGTGCTGGAAATGATCGAGCGGTGGAAGGATGGCGTGGATGTCGTGTACGGCCAGCGCCGCTCCCGCGAGGGCGAGACGCAGTTCAAGAAAATCACCGCCGCCGCGTACTATCGGATCATCCGCTTTTTTTCCGGCATGGCGCTGCCCGCGGACACCGGCGACTTCCGGCTCATGGACCGGCAGGTGGTGGAAAGTCTCGGGCACGTCCGCGAGCAGGGCCGCTTCATGCGCGGGCTCGTCCACTGGGTCGGCTTCCGGCAGGAGGCGCTGCTCTACGACCGCCGCGCGCGCGCCGCGGGCGAGACGAAATATCCGTTTTTGAAAATGGCGCGCTTCGCTTGGGACGGCATCACTTCGTTTTCCTCCACCCCGCTGCGGCTCGCGACGTGGGTGGGCTTTGGCGTGTTCCTCGCCTCCGTGGTGCTCATCATCATTTATTTCTTCCGCAAAGTGATTTTCCACGATGACCTCGTGCCCGGCTGGACGGCGCTCATCATGGCGGTGCTCGCGTTCGGCGGGTTGCAGATGTTTTTCATCGGGTTGCTCGGCGAGTACGTGGCGAAATGTTTCGAGGAAGCCAAAAACCGGCCGCTTTACCTCGTCCGCGCAGGCAGCCTGCCACCGAAAAAATCCGCGCCATGAGCAACGAAACCATCCATCACCGCGAGGCCGATTTTCACGACGAGTGGGCCGCGAGGACGAACCTGAACGATGTGCGCGTGCGCGAAGCCTTCGAGGCGCCGACCGCGATGGAAAACGTCTGGATGCTGCGCAAGATGGGGCCGCTCGCGGGGAAGAAACTGCTCGATGTCGGCGCGGGCCTCGGCGAGTCATCCGTCTATTTCGCGCTGCTCGGCGCGGAGGTCACGACTTCGGATCTTTCGCCCGGCATGGTGGACCTCGCGGTGAAGCTCGGCGAACTCCACGGCGTGAAACTCCACGGCATCGTCGCCGCGGGCGAGGACCTCGGCGTGCCCGAAAACCACTACGACATCATCTACACCGCGAACACCGTGCATCACGTCACGGACAAGGCGCAGTTCTTCGGCCAAATCCGGCGTGCGCTGAAACCGGGCGGCCGCTTTTTCACCTGGGATCCGCTCGCCTACAATCCGCTCATCAACGTCTATCGCCGCATGGCCACGAAGGTCCGCACCGAGGACGAATCGCCGCTCACTTTCGCGGACGTGGCGCTGGCGCGGAAATTTTTCACCGATGTCGAGCACCGCGAATTCTGGATCACCACGCTCCTGCTTTTCTGCAAATACTTCCTCATCGACCGCATCCACCCGAACCAAAAGCGCTACTGGAAACTCATCTACGAGGAAACGCCGCGCCGCCTCTGGTGGTGGCATCCGCTCAAGGCGCTCGACGACGTGCTGACGCGCATTCCGCTCGTCCGGCGGCTCGCCTGGAACATGGTGATGACTGGCCGCAAGCCGGTCGAGTGACGCGCTAACCCGCGACCTCCAGCCAGTCGGGATGCTGCTCCGCGTGGTCGGCGATTTCGGTGAGGATCGCGTCGAGCGAGATCGCGGGTCGCCAGTCCCACTGCTGCGCGGCGCGCGCGGAATCCATGACCATCCACGGAATGTCGAACGCCCGTTCGCCGGGATGCGCGGCGACGGCGTGCGTGCCGAAACGCTGCGCGCACCACGCGCTCAATTGCGCGAGCGACATGGCGTTCGCCGCGCCGCCAGCGACGTTTTGCAGGCGGCTCACTTTCCGCGCCGGGTCGCGCATCTGCGCGAGCAGCAGCGCGGCGAGGTCGCGCGGATGCAGGCAGTCGCGGACCTGATGGCCGGTGCCGCCGAAGCCGATGTATTGCAGCGCGCGCCGCCGGAGCCAGGAGTTGATCCAAAAACTGAAGATGCCCTGGTCCGCACGGCCAAACTGTCCGGCGCCTGCGAGCACGCCGCAGCGGTTGATCCACACGGGCAGACCGAACGCCTCGCCGTATTCGAGCGCGAGCTGTTCGGAGCAGAGTTTCGTGGTGCCGTAGAGCGAGACGGGCGCGGCGGTGGAAAAATTTTCCGTCACGCCCGCGGTGGAAACACCCGGCGGCAGCGGGGCGTTCGCGCCGAGCGCAAAGGCGTCGTTTTCCACCCGCAGCGGCAGTGCGGCGAGCGGCGGGATGGAATAGACGCGGCTCGTGCTGAGGAGCGTGAATCCGGCGCGATGGGCCTTGCAGTATTCGAGAAGTTGCACGGTGCCGAGGAGGTTGTGCTCGATGATCTGGCGGCTGCTTGCGAGGCCGTCCACGCCCGCGAGCACGCTGACATTCGCGGCGGCGTCGATCACCCAATCCGCCGCGGGCAGCGCGTCGATGTCGCTCTGCGCGCGCAGGTCCGCGTGGGTCACGCGCACGCCGAGCGCCTGGAGCGCGCGGCGGTTTTGCTCGCTGCCGGCGCGGATGAAATTGTCGAAGCCCGCAACCTCGATTCTCGAATCCTGCTCAATGAAAAAGCGCGCCAGCGAACTGCCGACGAACCCGCAGACCCCGGAGATGAGGATTTTCATCGCGGCGGTCGGATCACGACTCGCGCAGCTTCCAGAGCGAAAGGTCGGCGACTCCGAAAAGGTGGATCATCCGCTCGCATTTGAAGCGCTCGCCGAGCAGCTCGTACACGCGCGGAGGCCGCGAGCGAAAGGTGGTGTCCGCCGCCGCTTTCAAGCCGAGGAGCGGATCGACGAGATGCTTTTTCACGAAGCCCTGCGCGGGCATCATGGCGACGACGGTGTCGCTCATTTTCGCAAAGGCCGCGGTCAGTTCGCGCAGGCCAGCGTCGTCGGGATACATGAGCATCTGGATGGCAAAGATGACCTCGAAGCGGCGGCCCGTGGGGTCTTCGATGTCGGAGAATTCAGGCGTCAGGTCGTAGCCGGTGTACTGCACGCCGGGCGGCAGATGGCGACGGAGCATTTGCCTGCCGCAGCCGTAGTCGAGCGCGCTCATGCCGGGGCGGAGGGCGGCGAGTTTCGCGCAGCGGCTGAGGATGAAATGATGGTAGGCGGCGATGAGTCGGCTGCGCTCGTACTGGCCGCCGTGGTGGTCGATTTCGACGACGCGCGGATCGACGGATTGCTGGTTGAATCTCATGGGGAAAAGCAAGCGGGAGTAGCGGCTATGCTGGGCCGCGGGTGCAAGTTAAAATCTGCGGAATTGGCAAACCTGAGCGTGCCCTTCATCGTGCGTTTCACAATGTCATCCAGCCCACCTTTTGTCGTCATCGGCTCCGGCCCGGCGGGCGTCGCGTGCGCGCAGGCTTTGCTGGAAAAAGGACACGAGGTGCTGATGCTCGACGCGGGGCTCGGCCTCGAACCCGCGCGGCAGGAAATGGTGGATCAGCTCGCGGCCACACCCCCTGAAAACTGGCCGGCGGAAACCGTCGCGCGTTTGAAAGAAAGCATGACGCCGACCTCCGCGGGCGTGCCGTTGAAATATCTTTTCGGTTCGGATTTTCCCTACCGCCGACCGGCCTCCGCCGCGGCGCTGGAGCGTGAGGGCGTCGGCTTGCAGCCGTCCTACGCCGCGGGCGGGCTGAGTAGCGTGTGGGGCGCGGCGATGATGCCCTACCACACGAGGGATATGGGGGCATGGCCCTTCACGGCGGAGACGCTCGCGCCGCATTACGAGGCGGTGTTAAAGCTGACCGGAATGGCGGGCGGGAGCGATGATTTGGAGAAAGATTTTCCGCTGCACACCGGCGCGGCGGTGCCACTGCGGAGGACGCGGCAGATGGAGGCGCTGATGACGGATTTGCGCGGCTCGCGCGAAGGCTTGCGCCGCGATGGAATCACCGTCGGCGGTTCGCGCTTGGCGGTGCGCGCGAAGCCGCAGGCGGAGATGCCCGGCTGCGAGTACTGCGGGATGTGCATGTATGGCTGCCCGTACGGTCACATTTACAGCGCGGCTTTCACGGTGCGCGAATGGCGGAATCATCCACGCTTCCGCTACCAGCCGGGCGTCGTGGTGCAGCGCGTGGAGGAGGGCGCGGAGGGCGTGCGGATTTTCACGCGGAGCGCGGCGGGCGCGGAGTCGCCGGTCATCGAGGCGCGGCGCGTCATGGTCGCGGCGGGAGTCATTTCTACCACGCGCATCCTGCTCGAATCGCTCTCCGCGTACGACCGTCCCGTGACCATCCGCGACAGCCAGTATTTTCTGCTCCCGCTGCTCCGCTGGCGGCGGACGAAAGGCGTACGCGCGGAACCGGCGAATGTGCTGAGCCAGCTTTTCGTCGAAATTTCCGACCCGGCCCTCGGCCCGTCCACCGTCCACTTTCAGCTCTATGGCTGGAACGATTTGCTCGACGCGGGCATGCGGCAGTCGCTCGGCCCGCTCGCGCTGCCGGCACTCGTGCGGCAGCTCGGCGAGCGCATGGTCATCGCGCAAGGCTACCTGCACTCCGATCTTTCGTCGGAGATCGAAATGCGCGTCACCGCCGCTGTCGAAAACGGCGGGCCTTCCGCCGTCACGCTGCGCCCGGTCATCAACCCCGCCACGAAAAAGCACGTCCGCCGCGTCGCGCTCAAACTGCTCGGCCAGAGCTTCCGGCTGCGGGCCTTTCCGCTGCTGCCCATGCTCCATTTCGCCGAGCCGGGGCGCGGCTTCCACAGCGGCGGCAGTTTTCCCATGCGCCAGGATCCGGCGGAGTTTGAAAGTGACGCGCTGGGTCGTCCCAAGGGGTTCACCCGGGTCCACGCAGTCGATGCCACCGTGCTTCCGAGTATTGCGGCGACGACCATTACCCTCACCGCGATGGCCAACGCCCATCGCATTGGCGCTCTGGCGGGAAACCTGGCCTGAAGGCTTTCGGCGTTTCAGCGAGTTCAGGTCTTACGGGCTGGTCACGCGCAGACGCATGAACATCTGCGGGTTGCTGTCGAGGGGGACGCTGAAGATATGTTGTGTTCCGGTGCCCGTATCGGGGATCGCTTCCCAAGTGCCCGCATCCAAGGTCAGTTTCCAATCCGCGCCGTAGGTGATACCGCCGACTCCGGCCGGCTCGGTGAAGCTGAAGAAGAGATTTCCGCCAGCCATTTGCACCTGCGGAAGCTGGCTGATCGCAGCTTGGGCCGGATCCTGATTTGCCTCGAAAAAGGCGAAGGCCAGAAGATTTGGGATCCCGGTGTTGTAGGGATCCGCGGTGTCCGCGGCGATCCCGGTATTCTCGATGGTGCCATAGTGTGCGAAGCGCCAGCTCTGAATGACAGTCAAAGGTGTTACGGTCACAGTGAAGGATGCCATGCCGGAGTTATTCGCGCCGTCGGTGGCCGTTGCCGTCACCGTCGTTGTGCCGATGGGGAAGTTGGTTCCGCTGTTCTTTGAATAGGTCAGCGACTGTACGCCCACCGCATCCGTGGCCATCGCCGGAGAGTAGTTCACGATCGCCCCGGATGGACTCGTCGCCTCCACGGTGACATTCGCGTGTGCCGCCACCATTGGCGCGGTCGTGTCCTCCATAGTTACGGTGAACGTCCCGCTGCCCATGTTATTCGCGGCATCCAGCGCGGTGATCGTCACGGTCGTCACCCCGATGGGAAACACGGTGCCGCTGTTCTGCGAGTAGGCGATGGCCGGGCTGGCCGTCACGGCGTCGATCGCGCTGCCGGGGGCATAGGTCACGATGGCACCCGCCGCACTCGTCGCCTCCGCGGTGACATTCGCGTGTGCCGCCACCGTCGGTGCGGTCGTGTCCTCCACCGTCACGGTGAACGTCCCGTTGCCCATGTTATTCGCCGCATCCAGCGCGGTGATCGTCACGGTCGTCACGCCGATGGGGAAAACGGTGCCGCTGTTCTGCGAGTAGGCGATGGCCGGGCTGGCCGTCACGGCGTCAGTCGCGCCGCCGGGGGCATAGTTCACGATGGCTCCCGCCGCACTCGTCGCCTCCACGGTGACATTCGCGTGCGCGGCCACCATCGGCGCGGTCGTGTCTTCTACTACAACGTTGAAAAACACCCCAGGGCCGGTGTTATTGGCCACGTCCGTCGCACGGAACGTCACAAATGTTCCTCCGAGTGGGAAGAGGGTGCCGCTATTTTTCGAGTAGGTGATGACCGGGTTGGCAGTTACGGCGTCGGTGGCACTGCCGGGGGCGTAGGTCGCGATGGCTCCCGTCGCACTCGTCGCCTCCACGAAAACGTCCGCGTGCGCCGCCACGAGCGGTGCCGTGGTGTCCCGCACCGTCACGGAGAAGGCCCCGCCGGCCGTATTGCTGTCCAGATCGGTCGCACTGAAGGTCACCGGCGTCGTTCCGAGGGCAAAGGTAGTGCCGCTGTTTGAAGAGTAAGACAGGCCGGTAACACCAGTGGCGGCGAAGTTGACGATGGCCCCGGCTGCGCTCGTCGCCTCCGCAATTTCGTTCACCTGGGCAGCCGCTGCGCCCGAGAAAGCCGAATAGGTCAAAGTATTGAAACCATTGAAGGCTCTGATCCGGAAAAAATAGACATGAGCATGGTTCAATCCCCCAACGAGGTAGTGTTGCCGGTCTCCGCCCACGAGGGCGATCACCGAGTAAGCACCCCCGTCGGTCGCTTGCTCGATACTGAAACCTTCCTCATTGCCTGCCAGATCCACCCATGCGAGGGCGACGTTTGAACCGGACGCCGTGGCTGTCAGGCTGCCGGGGGCAGCCGGTTCCGCACCCGGTAACGTCCCGGTGACCGTGAGGTGGAAAATCCCCGTCCCCTGCACATCGAATGGCAACACGCCTGGTCCTCCGAGCACCGCCAGGGTTCCATCGTAGTTCGTGGCAGGCGCGTCGATGCCCACGGTCACCCGGAAAAGGTTGCCCGTCCATTCTTCGCCGGGCGCGAGTTTTACGGGAACTCCGGTGGCAAACGGTCCGTCATCGGCCAGAAGATCGAAGGTCGTTGGCAGGATGGGGAAAGTCCGCAAAGACCAGGCGATGGCATTGGCGTTGAGATAAAGCGTCACGGCTCCGTTATTCCGGATGGTTCCTTGGAAAGTGACGACATCCCCAGGATTCGCGACCTGGGTCGCGGGCGAAAAGGTCACGGCAAGATTCTCTCCCCGGCATAAACCGAGCGCGACATTCAGAATGACCGCCAGGAGCAGACTGCCTCGGAGGAGCCGGTGCAAGAGGGCGGCGGGCTTGCGGAAAAAATCCGGGGAGCGCGCGGCCCACGGGGAAAAGGTGGTCTTGTTCATGCGATTACCAGATGGTTGCTCCTGTTACTCGAAGCGGAGGTTCTCCAGGTGAATAGGTGTGGCATTGTAGATCGTCCCACAGCCCCCGGCCGGATTACTGTAGCGGTAGTCGAAGGCCTTGTTGCCCGACGAATCCAGCCCGATGAGTTCGGCGATCATGGCATAAGCCACCAGATAACTGCGGGAGCCATCTTCATACACACTGGAGCAAAAGGGGGAGTAAAGGGAGGGCGTGGGTGCATAGTTCCACGTCTCCGTGGCGGTCATGGCCACGGTGTCGATCGAGTATTTCCGCGGGGCGTTGTAGGTTCGGTAGTTCCCGGCGGGAGTCTGGTTTCGGCTTTCCGTGCCATTGTCGAATAACAAGAGACGGTCCCGGCTGATCGACAACGCGTGTTCGCCAATGGGGGCCAGGGTATTCGGCCCGAGGCTTAGGGAGTAGTTGAGCAGGGACGGATACTGCCCCCATTTTTTGGTTGGGTCGCCGAGGATCCACTTAATGGCTCCGGTGTCGTAGTCGATCGCGATCACGAAAAGCTCCCGGGCCGAGACGACCAGCGTATTGTCCGAGGGCCGGTAGGTGACGGCGTTGTTATGGAACCAGTCTTCTCCGGGCGCGCCGAGGTTTTTGACGAAACCACTCGGGTCATCGCCGCCGGCGATCATGGCCGCACTGATGATGTTCGCAAAATCCCACCTCTTGAGGACCGTGCCGGCCCCATCGACTTCCATCACCACTGATTCAGTCTGCGTGGCCGTGTCCGCCTCCAAGAGCAGGCCCGTCTTGCCCTTGTCTATATTGTGGTGAAAAACCGTCACTCCCTGACTCGCAGAGTAATTTACGACCTCGGAATAGGCCCCGTCAAACTCCAGGCGATAAAGCCGTGGGCCGAAGTACATGTAGAGTCCGCCTTGGAAAAAATGGATTCCATTGCTGCCTACTCCCAAAGTCCCAATCCAGCGGACTTCGCCATCGGTGTCGATGATCAATGGGGCGGCGGTGGCGTTGGTCCGCAGCAGGGAAAAATCGTAACTGAGATTCGCGTTGGGGAGCCGTGGCTGAACGACTGTCGGCGTCTTGAACTTATTGTTGGCGCCCCCGTTCCAGACGGGTGTCAGCACGTTGACGGTGTCGCGCTGAGTCGATTGATTGGTGAACGTGCTGACGAGCGCCACCCGATTGTTGTAGTTCGCGTAAAGGCCGAAGACCGGCAGGCTGATCGCCCCGGTCGTCGTATTCAGCCAGCCGCGCGTTTGCATGTAAGCCGCGGAATACCTCGCATAGACCGGTCGCGTATCGGAAGCGGGCTTGGGATAGATCTTAAATTCGATCGAGGCCAGCGTGGAGGCATCGTCCACGGTCAGATTCAAAAGACCGATGAAGGGCGTGGGGCCGGGACTTTGGCCGTTGATCGTCACGACGGCACCTTGGGCATGGAGCAGGGCCAGGCATGCGACAAGAGACGCAAAATATAAACTTTTCATGGTAATTCCACCTAGCGTGGAGAACCAATTCCCGCGGAGCGAGTAATATTTTTTGATGAGCTTTTACCAAAGCCAGAACCCTCGTTTTCACCAAAAAAGACCGCGCCACCAGTGGCCGGGTCTAGGATTTCGCCCCAAAAAATTCGCGGATGAGCCGGACGTTGCGGCGCACGTCGCGCGCTGAATAGCGCGGGTAGGTGGGCATGTAGATGAGGCTGTTCGCCACGGCGCGGGCGTTCGGGAGGTCGCGGTGAAACTCGGCGAAGCACGGCAGCTCGGCGCAGTTTTTGTGATGGCTGATGGCGAGGTCGCAGCCGTGCTGCATGAGGTGCTTGACCAGCGCCACGCGGTCGGGCACTTGGATGACGTAATACAAATAGACGTGCGTGAGGTCGTCGTAAAAAGGAGCGCCGATGACCTCCGGCACGTCGCGCAAGCCCTCGTAGTAAATCCGCGCGTTCTCGATGCGCGCGCGCGTTTTGCGCTCGGCGTCGGCGAGCTGCGGGAGGACGAGCCGCGCCTGCATCGGCGTGTAGCGGCGCAGGTAGGTCTCGGGCAGCGTGCGTTTGAGCACGGGGTTCGCGTCGAGCGTGATCGCGCCGTTCATGAACTTCATGTCGTGGACGTAGGTGTAGCGGAAAATGGGGAATGTGAGCGCGGCGAAAAGCGGCGGCCAAGTGGCGATGTCGGTGGTGAAAGCCTCGCGCACTTTGGAAAGGTAATAGCCCGTCTCCTGCCACGGAAAGGCCTCGACTTCGCGCCGCAGCCGGTCGGCCAAATCCTTGTCCTGCGTGACGACCATCCCGCCGAAAAAGGAGTTCACGTTTTTGTACATGCCAAAGCTGTACACGCCCGCGTCGCCAAAAGTGCCCACGGGTTTTCCCTGCCAGCGGCCGGAGTAAGCCTGCGCGGCGTCCTCGATGAGCCGCACGTTTTTGCGCCGGCAAATCTCCGCGATGCGCGTCATGTCGCACGAGAGTCCGTGCAGATGCGTGACCATCACCGCGGCGGTGTCGTCGTCGATGAGGCGCTCGATTTCCGCCGGGTCGATGTTCGCGGTCGCGCGCTCCACGTCCGCGAAGACCGGCACGCCGCCGGCGCAGACGACCATGTTCACGATGTCGGCGATCGTGTAGGGCGTGAGGATGACTTTTTTCCCCGGCGGCACGAGCGCGCGCATGAGCAGGAAAACGCCGACGCGCGCCTTGGCCATGCAGACGGCGTGGGGCGCGCCGGTGTGCTGCTTCACAAGTTCTTCGAGCTGCCGCGTCTCGTCGCCGGTGTGCGCGCGGCCGGTGAGCACGTCGCGCAGGATGGCGGCGTACATCCAGGGCTTGGAATAAACGCGGAAGCGGGGCAGGGGAGCCATGATGGAAAAAGATTACGGTTGGGCGAATTCGCGGGATGCCCGGCGCGCGGATTTCACGGCTGGCGGCGGGCCACGGGAAGCTGGAGCACGCTGAGGAAAAAGCTGCTGAAAATGACCTGCACGCCGAAGATGATCGCGGTCGTCGAGGGGACGATGCGGCGGAGATTCGTGGCGTAGTCGAGATCGCCAAAGCCCGACTGCTGCCAGTGGAAAAGGGCCGTGCAAAGTCCGGTGAACCCCGCGAGCACGAGGGCCGTGCCGAGGAGCACGCTGCGCTCTAGGCTGAAAAAAGCGAGCCACCGCCCGAAGCGCGCGTCTGCCGGCATGAAGCCCTGCGTGATCGCGTAGGTTTTCGCAAACACGCCGAACATCACGAGCTGGAAACCCACGATGAAAAGCGTCCACATGACCGCCAGCGTGCCCACGTCGAAACCGCCGCCGACCAGCGGCTGGGACGCCCGCACCATGACCGCGGCGGTGCCCGCGAGCCCGGCGAACATCAGCGCCAGCCCCGGCACGAGGAACAGCCAGCGCGGGCTGAAGAGCAGCATGAAACGCAGGTGCCGCCAGCCGTCGCGCCAGCTCCGCAGATGCGGCGGGCGGCTGCGCCCGTCCTTGTAAAGCGTGATCGGCACCTGGCTGATGCGCAGGCCGCCGAGGGTCGCCTTGATGACCATCTCCGAGGCAAACTCCATGCCCGTCGTGTTCAGCCCCATGCGGTCGTAGCCCGCCTTGCTGAACCCGCGCAGACCGCAGTGAAAGTCCTGCGCCGGGCATTTGAAAAAGAGCCGTCCGATGAAAGTGAGCACGGGATTTCCAATCCAGTAATGCTTCCACGGCATCGCCCCCGGCATCACCGTGCCGCCGCCGCGCGGCATCCGGCAGCCCATCACGAGATCATCGCCGGCGCGGAGTTTTTCCATGAAAGGCGCGATCGCCGAGAAGTCGTAGCTGTCGTCCGCGTCGCCCATGATGATGAACTTTCCGCGCGCCGCCTCCACGCCGCCGCGGAGCGCGCTGCCGTAGCCTTTTTGCGGGATCGCCACGACCCGCGCGCCGGCGTCGGTCGCGATTTTTTGCGAACCGTCCGAGCTCCCGTTGTCGGCGATCAGCACCTCGCCGGCGAGGCCCAGTTCGCGCAGGCTGCGGAGCGCTTTTTCGATGCAGCGCACGAGCGTCTCCGCTTCGTTGAGGCAGGGCATCAGGATGGTGAGTTCGAGGTCGGGGTTCATGGCTGCTTGGGCGGGATGGGCGTCACTTTACCTTCGTCGCTGGCGGCGAGCGAGAGCTGGAAAAAGCGCAGCTTCATCTCCCGCGTTTGCCCGGCCTCCGGCGCGGCCTGGTGGCGGCTGGACATTTTCCAGTAAAAGCTGCGCGCCCGCAGCGCCAGCGACGGCGGCTCCTCCGGCACGGCAAAATCCCAGTCGCGCACGGGCCGCGCGGCGTCGAGCATCTGGCGCAGCGCACCGTCAATCGGGCGCGCGGGATCGAGCACGAAAAGAATTTCCAAACGCGGCGTTTTGAACTCCGCGGGCAAAGCCGCCAACTGCGCGCCGGTGGTGATGGTGTCGCGCAGATTCCGGTCCGCCATGATGCCGAGAATCCCGGTGCTCCCCACGTCCCACGCGGGAAAAGGAAACTGCTGCGACACCAGATTCGTCGCCACGACCTGCTCCGGCTGCGAGAGCGCCTGGATTTCCCGGCCCAGCAGCAGCGTCGTCTGCGAGACGACCGGGATCGTCGCCTGGAAAAGCGGGTAGCCCAGCGCCAGCACCGCCAGCACCATCAGCGTGCCGCGCCAGAGCCGGCCCGGCCACTGCCGCAGCGTCTCCATCGCCAGGATGAGCAGCGGGAAGGAGAGGTAGCAGTAAAGGTGTCGCTCCCGGAAAAAATAACGCCGCAGCGCGAGCGCGCAGAGTGCGTAAAGCAGCGGGTAGCAAATCGCGCCCAGCCGCAGCCAGTCGAGCTGCCGCCAGCGCGGCAGCAGCCACAGCCACACCACCGTGCCTAGGAGCAGCGCCGGCCCCGCGCTCACCGCGGCCCGCAGGGCGATGCCCACATACATTTGCAGCAGGCCCACCCCGCCTTCCGCGCTCGCCTGCCGTCCGATGTAACCCGTGAGTGCCGACCAGTCCGACGTGTAGAAAATGATCTGCCCGAGAAACACCGCCACCGTCAGCCCGGCACCCAGCACCACCGCCTTCACCACGGACGGCCGGATTTCCCACGAAAGTCCCCGCCCGCGCTCCCACGCCACGCCCAGCGCACCCATCAGCAGCACCGGATAAAAGCTGTACGGCGACCACGAAAGCTGCCCCGAGAAAAAGACCAGCGACCCCAGCAGCCACGCGCTGCCCGCCGTCGCCAGCGTCCGTGCCCGCGCCAGCGCCCAGACGGTGAACGGCCAGAAAATCGCGGCCAGGGCGGACTGATCCGGGTTCGCGCTGAAGAGCACATTCGCCGGCACCAGCGTGAAAATCATCGCGCCCCAAAAGCTTTCCCTTTCCCCATAAAACTGCCGCAGCGCCGCGAACGCCGCGAGGCATCCGGCCAGGTTGAGCAGCGCCGTGAAAACGACCACGCCCCACGGGCCGCCGACCCAGCAGGCCAGCGTATTGGCCCACAGGATCGGGTAGGGATGGTTCACGTAATTGAACCGCGCCGGCTCCGCCAGCCGCCCGGACATGAAGTGGATGTTGATGATCGCGCCCTTCGTGGCGAAGAAGCCGTAATCGAGCTGTTTCTTCGCCTCGCACACCTCAAAGAAAGTCTCCGGCACGACATGGGAAATCGTGACCGCCCTCGTCATGGCCCACACCAGCGCGAGCAGGAGCCAGGGCTTGGATTTGGAAAAACGCTCGGACACGAGGGGTGGTAAATGGAGGGGCGCGGGAGTTGAGCGGACGACCCGGAGGCTGTCAAATCCAGAACTGCGGCGCGGACTTCCCGCCGGATCGAAGGCCCAAACGATAAACCGCTTGCGCGGTGCGCATGGCATTTGCGAGGTTCTGCGCCCCGTGAACAGCACCCCCCTTTCCACCCAGAAACCGCTCGTCGTCGCCCAGGCCGGAGTCGGTTACTGGGGGCCCAACATCCTGCGCAACCTCGCAGGCAGCGCCCGCTGCCGCGTGAAAACCGTGGTCGATCTCTCGGAAAACCGTCGGCAGTTTGTCGCCGGACTTTATCCCGGCGTCTCCACGGCGGCGGATCCCGCGGCGATCCTCGACGACCCGGAAATCGACGCCGTGGTCATCGCCACGCCGGCCTCCACGCACTTCGACCTCGCCATGCGCTGCCTCGCCGCGGGCAAGCACATCCTCGTGGAAAAACCCTTCGCCACGCGCGTCGCGGACGTGGACCAGATCGCCGCCGCGGCGCACCAGGCCGGGCGGGTGGCGATGGCCGCGCACACCTTCATTTTCAACGACGCTGTGCGCCACCTCAAGGCGCTCATCGACCGCGGCGAACTCGGCGAAGTGCGCTACATCTACAGCCAGCGGCTCAATCTCGGCCGCATCCGCCCCGACGTGGACGCGCTGTGGAATTTCGCCCCGCACGACGTCAGCATCATCCAATACCTTCTCGGTGACCCCGCGCCCATCTCCGTGGTCCGGCAGGGCATGGACTACGTGCAGGAAGGCATCGAGGATGTTGTCTTTCTGCACATCGTCTATCCGGGGAAAGTCATGGCGCACATCCATGTGAGCTGGCTCGACCCGCACAAGGTCCGCCAGATGACTGTCGTCGGCACCAAGAAGATGGTGGTCTATGACGATGTGGCCGACAATAAGATCGCCATCTACGACAAAGGCATCGAACCCAAGGCCGTGCTCGGTCAGCGCATGGATTTCGACCAGCCGCGACCCATGCAGTTCACCCATCGGTCGGGCGACATCTTGCTGCCGAAAATCGAGTTCCGCGAACCTCTTAAAACCGAGATTGAGCACTTCTTTGACTGCATTGAAAAAGGCACACCCTGCCTGACCGGCCCCGCTCATGCCCGCGAAGTGGTGGGCATCCTCGAAAGCACCCGGAAATAACGCGCCAACCTAAAAGCCTTTAATGAAACGAATCCTTGTCAGCTCCGCCGGCGGCGCACCCGCCACGAACTTCGTCCGCTCCCTGCGCGACGCGCCCGAACCCTTTCACCTCGTCGGCGTGGATGCCAACAAGTACACCCTCCAGCGTTCCGAGACCGACGAGAAGTTCCTCGTCCCGAAAGTCACCGACCCCGTTTATTTTGAGGTGTTGCGCGACATCATCAAGGAGACCCGCACCGAGTTCGTCCACTGTCAGATGAGCTATGAAATGCTCGCCATCTCCTCGATGCGCGACACTCTCGGCGTCCGCATGTTCATGCCCTCGCATGAGACGATCGACATTTGCGAGAATAAGTTCACGTCTTACGAGTATTGGAAAAAAGCGGGGCTGCCGGTGCCTGAAACAATGCTGCTTTCTGATGAGTCCGACCTGCGCGTGGCCTTTGATAAGTTCGGCCCGAGGCTCTGGCTGCGGGAAATCCGCGGCTCCGCGGGCCGCGGGTCACTCCCTACCGAGGACTACGACACCGCACGCCGCTGGATCGAGTTTCACCAAGGCTGGGGCCGCTTCACCGCCGCCGAGTGCCTCGAAGCCAATAGCATCACCTGGCAGTCGCTCTGGCAGGACGGGAAACTCATCGTCGCCCAAGGCCGGCGGCGGCTTTACTGGGAGTTTTCCAACCGCGCCGCCTCGGGAGTTACCGGCATCACCGGCACCGGTGTTACTATTTCCGACCCTCTGCTCGACGAGCTGGCGCAGAAGGCAGTCTTTGCCGTGGATGCCAAGCCCAATGGCATCTTCGGCGTCGATCTGACCTATGACAAGAACGGCGTGCCGAACCTGACCGAGATCAACATCGGGCGCTTTTTCACCACCCATTACTTCTTCACCGCCGCCGGCCTGAACACACCCTACATCTACGTCAAACTCGGCTACGGCGAAGCGCCGCCGCCGATTGCCCGACCCATCAACCCTCTCGATCCCGGACTGGCCTGGGTCCGTGGCATGGACTGCGAACCGGTACTGACGACCGTGGAAAAGATCGACACCCATGAGGCTGCGCTCAAGGCGCGGCTGGCGCGGCTCGCCGGGAAGGCATGACCGTGCTGGTCACGGGGGCCGCCGGCTTCGTCGGGGCCGCGGCGGCGCGGCAACTGACGCGCCGCGGTCATCATGTTACGTATTGTGTCCGGGCAAATCCGGGAGCGGGAGAGCTGGCCTTGGATCTGTTGGATGCCGCAGGAGTAACAAAGGCTTTGGCCGGATGCCCGTTCGATGCTGTCGTCCATGCCGCCGCCGTCATGCCCCGCCGCGCGGGACAGTCGGCGGAATCCGGCGAAGCGAATGTCGCCATGACCCGCAACCTGCTCGCGGCTCTGCGCCCCCACCCGCCGCGCTATCTGTTAGTGGTCAGCAGTATTGATGTCTATGAGCCGTCCGCAGACCCTGCGACAGAATCCACTCCGGCAAAGCCGGTGAGCGCCTACGCCGAATCGAAACTGCAAACTGAGCAATGCTGCGCCGCGTGGTGCCGGGAAACGGCCACACCGCTCGGCGTCATCCGGCTTACCCAAGTCTTTGGGCCCGGTGACCGCACCCATAAATTCATCCCCGCGGCCGTGCGCAAAGTGCTGGCCGGGGAACCCGTGCAGCTTTTTGGAGATGGTGAAGACCGGCGCGACTATCTCTACATCGATGACGCCGCCGCCATCCTCGCGGACATGACTGAAAGATGTTACCTGGGACTTATCAACGGGGTTACTGGCCGGAGTGTTTCCCTCAACGAAGTCCTAGCCGCGCTGGAAGCCGTGGCGGGCAAGCCGGTGCGCGTGGAGCGCCAGCCGCGCGCCAAAGAGCGCATCGACCGGTCTTTCGACGCCACGTTACTTTTCCAGTCATTAGGTGTGCGCCAGTTCACGCTGCTGCAGGAAGCACTGGGCCTGACCCTAGCCGCCCCATGACTTTCTTCTGCGACCTAGATGGCACCCTGCTGGATGTCTCCGAAAAGTTTCACCGCCTTTATGCCACCCTGCTGGAAGAGGCGGGCCACCCGTCACTTTCCAAGGCCGACTACTGGCACGCCCGCTGGCTGAATGCGCCGACCGCCGAAATCCTCACCCGCACCGGCGCAGGGGAGTTACTTGCGACCTTTCAAAAGAGCTGGCTGGAGCGTGTCGAGACTGAGACGTGGATGCGCATTGACCAGCCCATCGAAGGTGCGCCCGAGGCGCTCGCGCGGTTGCGGCAGTCGGGCCGCGTTGTCCTGGTCACGCTGCGCCGCGATCCGGTGATGCTGGCGAAGCAACTGGAGTGGACCGGGCTGCGTCCGCTGCTGGATGCCGTCATCAGCGTGCATGGCGGGAAGGAGCCGTGGCGGACGAAGGCGGATGCGGCGCGCAGGGATTTCGACGGCGGGCCGGCATGGTTCATCGGCGACATGGAGACGGACATCCTCGCTGGGCGCGCCCTCGGCGCAAAAACCATCGCCGTGTGCGGCGGGCTTCGTGCCGAAGAATCGTTGCGTTTGGCGAAGCCTGACGTGATTCTGCCGTCCATTGCGCACCTTGCCGCGTGCCAGATCGAAGACCTGTCATTGTTACCCAAGATAACTCCCTGTGAACCCCATACCCTTTGTTGATCTCAAGGCCCAGTACCGCGCCATTAAGAGTGAAGTCGATGCCGCCATCGCCTCCGTCATTGCGGACACGGCTTTCATTCGCGGCAAGTTTGTCACGGATTTTGAAAAAGCCTACGCGGCGAAATATGGCGTCAAACATTGCGTCAGTTGCGGCAATGGCACGGACGCGATTTTCATCACGCTGAAAATGCTGGGCATCGGCGCGGGCGATGAGGTCATCACGACGAGCAACAGTTGGATCGCCTCGACGGAGACGATCACGCTGACCGGCGCGCGGGTGGTTTTCGTGGATGTGGAGGACGACTGCTACGATCTCGACGCCTCGAAAATCGAGGCGGCGATCACCCCGCGCACGAAGGCGATCCTGCCCGTGCATCTGCTCGGCCAGCCGGCGCAGATGGATGTCATCATGGACCTCGCGCGCAGGCACAGTCTGGCGGTGGTCGAGGACTGCGCGCAGGCGCATTTCGCGGAGTTCGACGGGCGGCGCGTGGGCACGTTTGGCATCGCGGGGACGTTCAGCTTTTACCCCGGAAAGAACCTCGGCGCGTACGGCGATGCGGGCGCGATTGTGACCGATGACGACGGGCTCGCGGAGAAAGTGCGGATGTTTGCGAACCACGGCGCGGACCGCGTGAACAAGCATGAGCACCTGATGGAAGGTGTGTGCAGCCGGCTCGACGGGCTCCAGGCGGCGATCCTTTCCGCCAAGCTCCCGCACATCGACGCATGGACGAGCGCCCGCCGGGAGCGGGCCGCGGGTTACGACCAACTGCTGGCCGGCATCCCGGAAATAACGACACCTAAAGTCCGCCCCGGTGCGACCCATGTGTATCACAACTATGTTATTCGCGCGGCCCGGCGCGATGCGCTCCAGGTCTTTCTCAAGGAGCAAGGCATCGAGACCACGCGCCATTACCCGACGCCGCTGCCTTTCCTCAAAGCCTACGAGTATCTCGGGCACACGCCGGCGGACTTTCCCGTGGTGGCGCAGCACAGCCGCGAAATCCTTTCGCTACCCATCTACCCGGAACTGACCGCGGAGCAGCAGCGTTCCGTCGCCGACTCGATCCGTGGGTTCTACGCGGTCAGTTCCCCGTAGAGTTCCCGCACGCGCGCGGCGATGTGCGATGGGTCGTGCCGATGGCCAATGAAAGCTCTGGCGCTCGCGCCGAGGTTTTTGCGGAGGGCGGGATCGCGGATGAGTTTCCGCAGGCCGTCGGCGAGCCCGGCTTCGTTGTCGGGGGTGAAAAGGAGGCCGCTGACTCCGTCTTGCAGCGTCTCGGTGCGCCGGGGATCGGGCACAGTCGCGACGAGCGGTTTGCCGGCGAGCCCGGCCTCGAAGCCCGCGCGACCCACGCCGCCCATCTCTCCGGCGAAAAGGCAGAGCGCCGTGTCGAGCGCGGCATAGACCAGCGCGAGGCGGCTCTCGTAGCCGGCGAGAATGACCTGCCGCTCCAGCCCGCGCGCGCGGATGGCTTCGCGGAGCTGCGGCCCTTCGCCCGCGTCGGCGGCGTCGTTGCCGACGAGGACGAAGCGCACCTGCGGAAATTCCGCGCACAAAAGTTCCGCGAGTTGCAGGGCCAGCCAGACGCCTTTCTGCCGGTGGAGCGAGGCTACCTGGCCGACGACGACATTCTCCGGCCCGCAGCCCCACGACGCCCGCAGCGCGGCGATTTCCTCCGCCGAGGGCGCAGGGCCGAGGTCGATGGGATTGTAAATGACCTCCGCAATTCCCTGGCACGCCGCGGGCAGGGAGTCGCGGGCTTCCGCATCGATGCAGGCGATGCGCGCCCGGCGGAGGCCGCCGAATTTTCCCAAAAGAAAACGCTCGAACGGGCGCGGGGCGATCAGCGTCCGGCAGTGCAGCACCACGGGGACGCCGGCGAGCCGCGCGGCGAAAGCGTAGGCGATGAGCGTGGTGTCATTCACATGCACGAGGTCGATGCCCCAGCGGCGGATGAGCTGGCGCACGCGCAGGAGGGCGAGCGGGACTTTCGCCAAATGCCACGCGAAGAGCAGCGGGGAGTACTGCGGCGAGTAGATCGTGGTCATGAACTGGCAGAGAAAACGCTCGCGAAAGGTGCGCCCGGGCGCGGCCCCGAGCAGGGCGTCGATGGCCGAGTCGCACGGGAGGAGAAAGAACTTTTCCACGTCTGCCGGGAGATGGCGCAGGAGCGTGGAAAGGCTGATGCCGGCTCCGCTCGGGCGGGTCGTGTGGTTGATGTAGAGCAGGCGCATCGGCGGGGATTAGCTTTGAGCGGAAGGGGGACGACAAGCTCGGAAATGGGCGGCGTGTGCATGGCGGAACGCAGTCTGATGGTTTCCACAGTGCGAACGAAAATCTGCATTTTGTGTCTGCGGTGTTTGTTCTTGCCGCTCGCGGGCTTGGATCCTATCCAGCGCCTCCGCTCCCGTTCCAATTTTCACCTCATGCCCAAGCTCGCGATTCTGCGTCTTCCATTCTCCCTGCGCTCGGGCGAATTAACGGGCCCTCAAACGTTAGCCGGGCTCACCGCGGCGGGCCTGCCCACAGCGGGCTACGATCTTTGGCCGGACGGGCCGGTGCGCTGGCTCTGGCATTCGTCGATTCCCGGCCGGCGACGCCTCTTCAATGCCGTGGTCGCGCGCTACGGGTTGTGGCGTTTGTGGCCGGCCATCGCCGAGACGGAGTGGATCTGGATCTGCGGCGCAAGCCGTCCGCTGGATACCGGGTGTGCCTTTGAGAAAAAGCTGCGCCGGACCGGCAAGCGTTACATTTTCCAACTCGTTGACGACTGGTTTTCCGTGCCGTTTTTGCGGGAGCTGGCGCTGCCGCGCCTGCCACTGGCGGACTTGATCGTGGTCAACACTCCCCCGCTGGTGAATCGCGTTCGCGAATTCGCACCTCAGGCAAAAATCCTGATGCTCGAAGATCCGATTGACGTCGATCGCCTCGCGCCGCCCGACCCCGATGCAGCGAGAAAGCCACTGCTCGCCTGGAGCGGCAACCCGAACAATTTGAAAGAAGTGCCGAACTGCGCGGCAGCGCTGGCGCGCGTGTATCGCGAAGTGCCGTTTGAGTTCCGGATTATCAGCGGTCACCAGCGACCGTCGCTTTCGCTGCCGATCCCGTGGGAATGGCATCCCTACAATGCGGCGCGGGAGGCGGCGCTGCTGGCGGGCGCGTCGGCCGGACTGGCGCCCATGCTCGACACTCCCTATGCGCGGTGCAAGGGCTCCTATAAAGTGAAGACCTATTTCGCCGCTGGGCTGCCCGTGGTGGCCTCTCCCGTCGGACATCAGGCGATGATCGTGGAGCATGGGCGCAACGGTTTCCTGGCCGAAACCGAGGACGAATGGGTGGAAGCTCTTCTGACCCTGCTGCGCGATCCCGCGAAAGCGGCAGCGATGGGCAAGGCCGCCCGGCTCACCGCGGAGACGCGGTTTTCGCATGCCGTGCTGATGCCTCAGTGGGCTGCGGGATTGCGCCAGGAGCTGGATCATGTCGCGGATTAAAAATTACGCGAGTTCCGTCGCCACGGGTTACCTCAGTCTCGGGGCGAACATCCTTTACAGCCTCGCGTCGGTGCCGCTGGCGCTGCACTACCTGACGCGCGAGGAGTTCGGGCTTTGGGCGCTGGTCTCGCAGCTCGCGTGGTACCTGATGCTGATCGACACCGGCATGTCGAATGCCACCGGGCGGCATCTCATCGATCACAAGGACGACCGGGCGAGCGGCGATTACGGCAGCGTTTTGCAAACCGGCCTGACCGTGCTCGGCGCGCAGGGCGGCATTTTGTGGCTCGCGGTGCTGGCGGCGGCACCGCTCGTGAGCGCAGCCTTCAAGCTCCCGCCCCACCTCGCGCCCACCTTCGAGCATCTGCTGATTTTGCAGGCGGCGATTTCCGCACTGAGCCTGCCGGCCCGCGGCATCGGGCAGGTGCTCGCCTCGCATGCGCGCATCGACCTCATCAACCTCGCGAACTGCGGCGCCTTCATCGTCAACTTTGCCGTGACCTGGGCCACCTTTGCCGCCGGCGCCAAGCTCTCCAGCCTCGTGTACGGAGCCGCCGCGGGCTTCGCGACCACCGCTTTGCTGCAAATCTTTTTCGTCTGGCACCACGGCTTTTTCCCGCGCGCCGGGGAATGGGGCCGGGCCACCTGGGCGCGGTTCAAGGACATCTTTTCCTTTGGCCTCCACCTTTTCGTCATCACCCTCGGGACGAACCTCATGCTGACCACGCAGACGATGATTATCACCCGCTGCCTCGGTCTGGAGACCGCGGCTACATGGTCCATCGGGAGCAAGGTCTTCACCTTGATCTATCAGTTGGTCGGAAAGCTTTACGAGCCCGTGGGTCCGATCCTCGGCGAGATGTGGGTGCGCGGGGAACTCACGCGGATCATCGTCCGCACGCGCGATGTGCTCGTGCTCTGCCTGCTGGTCGCGGTCTTCTGCGGCTGCGGCCTGGCGCTCGGCAATGCGGCGTTTGTCGAGCTTTGGACGCGCGGGCGCATCGTCTGGCACTGGTCCTATGATCTGCTGCTCGCGGTCTGGCTGTGCGACCTGATTGCGAACCGCGTGCTGTCGCTGCCTGTCCTGGTGAGTAAAGAGCTGGGTTTTCTAGGACTGGCTTATCTCGCGGAAGGCGGGATTTTCGTCGGCCTCGGGCTGTGGCTGGTGCCGCGCACCGGCCTCGGCGGGCTGATCCTGCTCTCGCTCGCGTGCAGCGTGCTCAGCGGCGGTTACCTCCTTTTTCGCAACCGTCATTACTCGCGGGGCCAGACCCATTTTTGGGACTGGAAGGTGTGGGCGCTGCCCGCCGGGGTGGCCGCGGGGTTGGTGGCGCTGAGCATCGGCGTGGCGCTGGCGACCGGCGGGCTGGCGCTGCTGCCGCGGCTGCTCGTCCGCGTGGCGGTGCTGGGGGCCGGCGGGGCGGTGGCGGCGTTTTTCGCGGGGCGCCGGTTTGGGGTTTTGCAAAAGCTGGGCGACCGCTGGGCTCGGAGAACCTGAACCATTTTCACCCGAAAGACTTGACACCTTTTTGCCCGCCTGACTTCGTAACGCCTTATGGGTTTAGGAATTAAAACCAAAGCATTTGCCCTCTACGACTGGGTCTTTAAGTATCGGCTCCCGCCGCTGCGCCACCTCCTCGGCGACACCTCCGAGCATGGCGAGCTAGGTCTGCTCGCGCGGCTCGCCGCGGGTGCGCCCAACCGCTTTCTCGTCGATGTCGGGGCCAATGACGGCATCACTGTCTCCAATAGCTACGGACTCATCCGGCGCGGCTGGGAGGCGATCCTAGTCGAGCCTTACCCGCCTTGTTTCCAGCAGTTGCAGCAGCTTTACGGCAGCAACCCGAAAGTCCGCCTCGCCAACTCGGCCTGCGCCCGCGAGGCCGGTGAACTCGACCTTTTTCTCGGCGCCGACGGGACCAAGGCCGCCTACGCGACGCTCTGCACGGATGACTCCGAATGGTTCAAAGCCACACGCACGGGTGTGTCTGTGAAAGTGCCTGTGGGTCCGCTGACTGTTATCCTGGAGAAACATGGGTGCCCGCCCCGCTTTGCCGTCCTCAGCGTGGATACGGAAGGCTATGACTTGCAGGTTTTGGAGTCGCTCGATTTCGGCCGGTTCCGCCCCGAGGTGGTGATAACCGAAGACGATCCCATCCTTCTCCCGCCGCCGGCGCATCTAAAGACTGACGAACGCAAGTATGCGCTCTTAAAGCGCGAAGGCTACAAGCTGGTGAAGACTTACAGCCGGAACAGTATCTGGCAGTTAGCCAGTTAGGGAAGCGCTGATGAAATGCCCCCAGGCCTTTCGACGTTCAAAGTTCAGCGTTCGACGTTCGACGTTCGACGTTCCGCCCCGCGAGGCCTGGTTCCTCGCAGGGGCGCAACGCTGAACGTTGAACGCTGAACTCCAAACGTCGAATCCCGGAGGGGCGTCCGGCATTTAATCAGCAGTTACCTTAGTGCGGCGGCTCTGCGAGGAGTGAGCGATGCACAAACCAGGCATCGAAGTGCCCGACCAGGCCCTCGCGGAACCGGGTCGAACGTGAAACGTCCAGGATGTTGGTCAGCACGTAGTCCCGGCGCGCGAGCGTACGCATCAGGTCGAGGCCACCCTCCAGGCTGTGCCGTCCCACGGAAACCTCGATGATGATCCGCTCAATCCGCGGCCCGAGCCACTCCCCGGCACCGTCCAGCACCTCTTGTTCAAAGCCCTCCACATCGATCTTGAGCAAGTCCACCTTCTGGACGTGATGGCTTTCCAGCAAGTCTGCCAAAGTAACCACCGGCACCTCCTCGGTGGCTCCCGTGGGCTGGGCCATGCTCCCGTACACCTGCTGCGCGTATTCGTCGGGCGGACGCAGCGTGGAGGAGGCCATGTGCCCGGCGAGGAAAAGCGTGGCCTTTCCCGCAACCGCACCCACCGCGCTCTGCACCGCGCTGATCCGCGCCCCGCCGACTTTCGACAATTCGGCAAAAGGGCCGCTCGAAGGCTCCGCCGCAATGATCGCGGCCTCCGGGCAGTAGAGTTCGGCGGCCCGGCTGAAAAGGCCGACGTTGGCCCCGACATCGACGATGCACTTGGCTCCGCGATCCAGCGGGAAATGCTTCAGTTTGAGCAGAAAGGAATTGGTGTACTGCCGTTTCCAAAGGTCGGCGCACGGCAGCGGGACCGTTTCAATCAGGAGGCGTTTTACCGCCTGGCTGGCTCGCAGCCAGTCGCGCCAGGTCTTGAGGTAGGCGAGGGGGTTCAACGTGGGTCAGGGGATGAAAAGGCGCACACGAAACAGCAAAGTGCGCGGCGAGGGAAGGGGCAAATCCCGCGGGAGCGATTGACGCCGCGTGGGCTGCCGCTAGCGTCGGCGCACTCATGCCGTCGATCGTCAAATCCCTCGGGCTGCTCGCCGATGAAACGCGGCTGCGGCTGCTGCTGCTCCTGCGCCGCGAGGAGCTGTCCGTCGTCGAGCTGCAGCAGATCCTCGGGCTCGGGCAGTCGCGCATTTCCATGCACCTCGGCCAGCTCCGCGAGGCCGGGCTGGTGCGCGACCGGCGCGCGGGAAAAAACATCTACTACGCGCTGACCGACGACCCCGTGCACCGCCAGCTCGCGCCGCTCATCGCCGCCGCCGGGGACGAGCTGCCCGACGCCGCGCACGACCAGACGGCGCTCCGCCTCGCGCTGAAAAAACGGCAGGACACGGCGCGCGAATACTTCAACCAGCTCGCCGGAAAATTTGGCCGCGCGTACTGTCCGGGGCGGACGTGGGAAGGCGTGGCGCATCTGCTTTTCGCGCTCGTCCCGCCGCTCGTGGTGGCGGATCTCGGCGCGGGCGAGGGGACGATTTCCCAGCTCCTCGCGAAGCGCGCGAAGAAGGTCATCGCCATCGACAACTCGGAAAAGATGGTCGAGTTCGGCGCGGCGCTGGCGAAGAAGCACGGCTTCAAAAACCTCGAGTTCCGCCGCGGCGATCTCGAGGCCCCGCCGATCCCCGCGGGCACCGTCGATCTCGCGCTGCTCAGCCAGGCGCTCCACCACGCCGAGCACCCGGCGCGCGCCGTCGCGGCGGCGCATCGCATTTTGAAAGCGGGCGGGCGCATCGCCATCCTCGACCTGCTCGCGCATCAGTTTGAAAAGGCGCGCGAACTTTACGCCGACACCTGGCTGGGCTTCACCGAGGCGCAGCTCCACGGCTTTCTCACCGACGCGGGATTCACCGCCGTCGAAATCACCATCGTCGCTCGCGACGAGCAAAACCCGCAGTTCCAAACCGTCCTCGCGACGGGCGTGAAATGAACCGCACGATCCTCCGCCTCCTCGTCTGCGCGCTCTTCACCGCGGCGTCATTCACGCGCGCGCAGGACGCCGCGCCCGCGCTTTTCCAGCGCATCGTTTTGCTCGGCGCGAGCGCGACCGCGGGCTTCGAGGAATCAGAGCTGATGGGCGGGCCTAAGACGGCGCAGTACCGCTTTGCCAATTACGTCGAAGCTACCCTCGTCACCCCGCACGAGCCCGTCGGCACGCAGGCTAGCGCCCTGCTTTTTTTCCAGCCCGAGGCCGTCATGGAAAAGCAGGTCGCCGCGACCGTCGCCGCCCGGCCCACGCTCGTCATCGGGCTCGATGCGCTGTTCTGGTTTTGCTACGGCGCGGGGCTGACCGCCGAGCAGCGTGCGGCCCGTTTCGAGGCCGGGCTGCGGCTGCTGGAGCGGCTCGACGCTCCGCTGGTCATCGGCGACCTGCCCGACGCCTCGCGAGCCGTGGGCGGGATGCTCGGCGCGACGGACATGCCCGACGCCGCCACGCTCGCCCGCTGCAACGAACGGCTCGCCGCGTGGGCCGCGGGCCGCAAAAACGTGGCCGTCTTTCCGCTCGCCCGCCTCATGGCGGCAGCGGCGGCGAACGAGGAATTCACGCTCGCCGGCCTCACTTGGGAAAAAGGAAAAACCGCCGCGCTCATCCGCGGCGACCACCTCCACCCCTCGCGCCACGCCCTCGCCGCGCTCGCCATTGCGACGCTCGACGCCGCCGCCCGCACGTCGCATCCCCCGCTCGCGCCGGGCGAGTTGCGCCACGATTTGGAAACCGTGTACGCCGCCGCGGTCGAGCGGGCCGCGCCCGCGCCGAAGGCGCAAAAATAGGCGCATGAAAACTTCCTCCCAGCGGGAATGGGCGGTGCGTGCGGCGCTGGTTCTGGCGGGAGTCGGCGCGGGCTGGCTGGGCAAAAGCGCGGACGGGCCAAAACCGGCGACTCCTCCGCCAGCCGCGCCCATGCTTGATTCGCGGGCAGACGCTGCGGCGTCCGCAGCTCACGCGGAAGGCGCGGCGGCACCGGCCGGCGCCGCCGTGCGCGATGCGCTCGCCGCGCGTTTCGGCACGGCCATGCTCCAGTCCTCGCCTTTTCAGCGGCAGGCCGATTTCGTCCACGCGCTCGAAACGCTGCGCCCCGAGGACGCCGACGGCCTGATCCAGCTTTTCGACCGGCTCGACCGGCAGGGCATGCACTTCCCCAATGAATGGCAGGCCTTTTACCAGCGCTGGGGCGCGGTCGATCCCGAGCGCGCGCTCGCCCACGCAATGTCCGCGCCGGAATCGAACTGGGCTCCCGGCGCGATGAAGGACGCCCTGCGCGGCTGGGCCGCGCGCGATCCCGCCGCCGCGGGCGCGTGGCTGCGGACGCACGAGACGGCGGAAAATTTCGAGTCCGCCTTTCTCGGCTATGTGCAGGGCTACGCCGACAAAGACCTCTCCGCCGCCACGCGCATGGCCATGGAGTCCGTGCCGGCGGGTAATGCGACCTACTCGAAAATCGGCGAATCCCTCGCCGAAGCCGCCGTGCGTCAGGGCCAGCTCCGCGGCATGGAGGCGTGGTACGACGCGCTCCCCGACCAGGGCGACGGCACGCTCAAACGCGCCGCCTTTGGCCACGTCTGGTGGCGCGAACGCCACGCCGGCGACCAGCAGGCCATGGACTGGCTCGCGCAGCAGGCGGCGAACCCGTGGCGCGGCGACCAGCAGTACGGCGAGATGGCCGTGGCCGTGGCCCAGCGCGACCCCGCCGCCGCGCTCGGCTGGATGGAAAAGCTCCCGCCTTCGCCCACCGACGGCACCTGGCCCGGCCTCACCCGCGTGCTCCAGCGCTGGCAGCAGGCCGAGCCGCAGGGCGTGCAAACATGGCTGCAAAATCCGCAGCCCAGCGACTTCCGCGAGGCCGCGCGCGTGATCTACCAAGGCCTCGTCGCGCCAAAGGCGACTCCCGCCGCGCCGCGGTAGCGCGCCGTTCTTTACACGTCGAACTCCGCGACCACCGCCGCGTGGTCGGAGGCCTGGTCGGTCTTGCTGGTGACTTCGGGAAAATGCGGAAAGTGGTTTTGAAAATTCGTCGCCGAGAAGATGCCGCGCCGCTCGATGGCGACCGCGGTCAGCTTCGCCTGGAGCGCCTTGGACACGAGCAGGTAATCCAGCGCGGTCTTGTCCTGATAAGTCCAGCGCGGCCCGGCGAGAAGCGGCGAGGTGAGCGTGTCGAACAGGTCGGGCGTGGCGAGCAGCGACTTCAGCGGCGCGCTGTCGGGCTGGTCGTTGAAGTCGCCCGCCACGACGACGAGTTCCTTTTTCAAATCGAAGCGCTTCAGGATGGCGCGCACGCGGTCGGCCTGGCGCTGGCGCTTGGCGTTGTTCGAGGCGGGGCTGCCAAAGCCCTGGCTCTTAAAATGGTTGCAGAGCATCCACAGCGTCTCGCCGCCGGGCAGCGCGATTTCATACTCGGCGCAGTCGCGGCTGAAGACGGTGAACTGCTGGCCGTTGGCGGCGGTGAAAGCGTCGTCGATGTGGCTGCGCACGGAGCGGATCTCGAACCGGCTGAGCAGACCCACGTCGATGCCGCGCTCGTCGTTGCCGTCCACCAGCAGATTGTGCGCGTAGGTGGGCGGGAATTTGCCCTGCACGAGCCGGTTGAAGCGGTCGAGCACGAGGCGGCTTTCCACTTCCACGGTGCAGAGCACGTCCGCATTCAGCGCCTGGATCACGCGCGCGGTGTTTTCGGTGCTCGCGGCATCCACGGCCTCGCGCACCAACTCGATCCAGCCCACCCAGTCGCCGCGCCCCGCCGCGGCCAGCACCGTGACTCCCTTCGAGACTTTGAACAGCCGCTCGCGGACTTCGTTAATGAAAAAGAACTCGGGCTTTTTGTTCCGGTTATCGAGGTGGTATTTCTTGAGCAGCGCGAGAATCTGCGTGCCGGTGGCGCCGGCGTAGGACGGCTCTTCGAGGAGTTCGCCGAGCTTTTGGATGTCGAGCAGGACGGGTTTCGATTTGGCGGAAAAGCCCTCCTCGTTCAGCAGCCGGGCGCGGTCGAAAAGGTTGTTGAGGTTGTAGGTGGCGATGCGGAGTTTCATGGGTGTTCGGGGTTGGCGGTTTGCTGCGTGAGCCCGCCATGTTTGGCGGGCGTGTCGGCGATGAAGGTTTGCGGTTCCAGGTCAGTGAGCTTGCCGTGCAGGAATTCGATTCATTTTTTCCGTAACTGAAATCGCCGAAGATCGTGACGCCGCCGGCCTTCGTTCACAAGCCAACTTTGCTCGCTTCGGTCACGTCCCGTCGCCGCCGCACGCCGAGTCTGCGGGGGGTGTGCAGGTTTTCAAAAAGCCGGCGGCGCCGCCCCTCAGGCCGCAGCCATTTGATTCGATCCGAGCCGCCGGCACCAGGCACCGAGCACCAGCCCGAAAACGAGGTGCGCGGAGACGGTGAGGAAGATAAAACGCGCATTCAACTGGAGGCCGAAGAAGGCCGTGTAGGGCGTGAGCAGGAGCATCGCCTCGATGAACAGCGCCCACGCCACCGCGCCCCAAAAGAGCACGCGCGGACTGGCCGTGACGGTCAGCGCGAGGAACATGATGCCGAGCGCCGCGCCGTTGGAAAAATGATAGCCCCAGCCGAGCGTGTGGACGAGCCAGGCGGGTTCGCTGCCGCCGAGCAGGAGCTGGCCGAAACGCGGGAACACTTTGAAAAGCGGCGCACCATTGAGCACGAAAGGCAGCCGGTACAAATCGTACGCCACCGCGGCCACGACCCCGCCGAGCGCGCCCTGCACGATCCAGGTGTGCGCGTTGCCGACACCCGCTTTTTCACCCCGCGCGCGCCACGCGATGACGGCGAGCAGCGCGGTGGCTGGCGGCAGCATCCAGCAGCCAAAGACGTGCATGGACCAAAGGCCGAAAAACTGCCCGAGCAGGCAGGCAAAGGACAGAAACGAGAGCGTGAAGACGGTGGCGCGCAGCGGCAGGCGGAGGGGCATGCGCGCAGGAAATCATTTCCCGCCGCCGTTTGTCACGGCTGCCCGTGGACCTGCGCCAGCCCGTGCCAGCCCTGCCACGCCATATAGCCCGCGAGCGTGAGCAGCAGGGCGCAGGAGAGGTACGGCGCCTTGCGCATCGCGCTGCCAAAGCCGCTAAACTTTTTCTCTGCATGGCCCACGCTCCACGCCGCCGCCGCGCCGACCGTGACCATCGTCAGCGCGAGGCCGAAGCTGAACGCCGCGACGAGTGCAAAGCCAAGCGTGAACTGCCGCACCTGCATGCACACGATGAGCACGCTGAACGCCGCCGGACACGGCAGCAGCCCTCCGGTGAGCCCGAAGAGCACGATCTGCGGCGTGGTCACTTGGCGGTTGAGAAAACGTTTTTGAATGTCGAGCGCGTGCGCCGCCTCGTGCGCGTCCTGAAATTCCGCGCCCTTCGGCATGTCGCCGTGGTCGTGCGTGTGGCCGTGGTCGGAAAAATTCACTGCGTAGCTGTGCGTGTGGCCGTCGTGGGCAAGCGAGAGCGTGAGGTCGAACTCGTGCGGCTCGGGGATGTCCGTCGTCGATTCGAGGAAGCCTTCCTTTTGCACAAACGCGAACGTCTGCCGCGCGCCGCCGGGCCGCACCGTCTCGATACTGACGCCCGACGGCTCGGGCAGAAAAGTTTTGCCGTGCTCCATAAACATGAGCCGGAAGACGGGCGGCACGCCGGTTTCAAAGACGGACAGATTCACGATGCCGTGCCCGGTGTTGATGATCTTCGTGTCATCGTGCCCGTGCTCGTGATGCTCGTGTGCGGCGGCGGCCCGCGTGTCGCGGTGGGTGCGCCAAAACATCCAGAGCGCGAGCGCGGCGATGATGACCGCGGAGGCGAGCTGGAAATACGGCTCGGTCGTCTCGGCGTTCCACTGGCTGCCGTATTTCAGCGCCACCGCGGCGAGCGCCCAGATGATGAGCGAGTGCGAAAACGCCGCCGAAAGTCCGAGCAGCACGGCTTGGAAAACCGTGCCGCGCACCGCAATGATGAATGCCGCCATCATCGTCTTCGAGTGCCCCGGCTCCAGCCCGTGCAGCGCGCCGAGGAGGATGGCAGTGGGGATGAAAAGCCAGGCGTGCGAGGTGCCTTGGGCGAGGGCTTGGGAAAAGTCGGTCAGGGCCAGAATCATGGGATGGAGTATGCCCCCACACCCCATATCGGCAAACGGATTCTTTACCTGCCACGCAATGGCGTTACCTTCCCGGCGTGTCCAAAGCCCACCACCACCATCCCGCAGAAGAGCGCCGCGCCTCGGTCGTGCGGGTGCGCAAGATCACCGGCCAGCTCCAGGCCGTGGAGCGGATGCTGGACGAAGACCGCGACTGCCCGGAAATCCTGACGCAGATCGTCTCCGCGCGCCGCGCCCTGAAATCTCTCGCCGAAAAGCTCATCCACTCCCATGCGCACCACTGCATCGAAGGCGCGCAAAACCCTGCGGAAGCCCGGCGGAAACTGCGCGAACTGCTGACGGTGCTGGAGCGCTACGTGGAGTAGCGCGCGCTATTTGGCGTCCGTCTTTTCCAAAACCCACGCGAGTCCGCGGATGAGGCGCTCGGGGAGGCGGTCGCTGTGGTGGCCGGGGGATTCGTAGAAAGTGACGGGCGCTTTCCGCTCGCGGAGGACGGCGTGGATTTTCGCGGCTCCGATGTTCGCGCCGAATTCATCGTGCTCCGCGCCGTCGAGGTAGATGCGCTGCGCGGGTGCAAAGGCGTCGCGCTTTTCCCGCACGAGCGTGAGCGGGTCGAGGGCGAGCCAGCGCGCCCAGGTGTCTGCGCGCCAGTGGCCAGCGGCGTCGTAGAGCCAGTCGAAATGGCCGGGCTGGCCGGCGGTCGGCGCGTAGTTTGCGCAGAGGCCCACGACGAGGCGCGCGGTGCCGTCGGCGGGTAGGCGCGCGGTTTTTGCAGGGGCCATCGCGGCGTCGAGTTCGGCGGGCGTGACGGCGCGGACGGACGGCTGCTCGACGAGCGGTTTGTGCGTGGTCTCGAAGTCGCTGTCCGGCGAGAGCGCGACGACGGCGGTGAATTTTTCGTGACGAGACATGGCGAGCAGCAGCGCGCCGTACGCGCCGCTGGAATGGCCGGCGATGATGCAGGTCTGCGCATCGCCTTTGGTCAGCGCGGGGACGATTTCGTCGGCGACGTAATCGGCGTAGTCGCCGGTCGCGGCGGAGTTGAGAAACTGGCTGCCGCCGTAGCGCGAGCGGCCATCGACCACGGCAATGCGGACGGGCCGCCCGCGCGCTGCGAGCTGATCCACGACCTGCCCAAACCACGCGCCCGCGCCCGCGGCGATGGCGTCCTCCGATGAGCCGCCCCAGCCCGGCAGATACACGACGAGCGGGACGCGCGCGGCGTCCTTCGCGTCGTCTGGAATGAAGACCGCGAGGCGGCGCGTGGCGGGATCGCCGAGCGGATTGGCGCGCAGTTTTGCGCTCGTGATTTCGACGACTTCGAGCCGCGCGGCCATGACTGCGCCCGCAGCCGCGAGGAAACCGGCGGTGCTGAAAAAAATGTGCGCCTTCATTTCAAGGCGCGCCAAAAGCCACGGCCTCGAACGACGGCCCCGGCGGCAGCGGCAGCTTTTTCCACTCCGCGAAATCCGTGGTCGCGTGGATGTTTCCGCCCCACGAAAAACCCAGCACGAGCACGCTCTCGCGCGCCCAGGCTAGGCTGCACGGAATCGCGTGCGGTTCCTTCGTCCAAGCCACTCCGTCCGGCGAGGACCACGCGCTTTTCCCGCCGCTGACGAGAAAGCGTGCGCCGGTCCAGACGACGCGCGAAAAATCCTCGCCGTGCTCCGCCTCGCGCCGCGTCCACGTCTGCCCGTCGTGCGAGCTTTCGATCAGCCCGTCCGGCCCGACCACGACCCAGTGTCCGGAGCCGTAGGCCACGTCGCGCGCGGGCGGTGTGTCGAGCGCGCGGGAGGTGTAGCGCGTGCCATCCTCGGTGGATGCGCGCCAGCTCACGCGCTGCCGCTTTTCCCACAAATCCACGTCGCCGATAATCACGCAGCGCGGCCCGGCTTCGCCATCGCCCCACGCGGCGCGGCGCGCGTGGACGGAGCCTTGCCAGTCGAGCTTTTCGCCGGGCTCGAATTTCTCGCCGTCCGCCGACCACAGCAGCTCCGCATCGTGCCCGGCAATGAAGCGCCCGCGGCCAAAAACGATCGTCGCCACGCGCCCGAGCGGGGCCGTCAACTCGCGCCATTCCACGCCGTCGCGCGTGGTGACGATGCGCCCTTTCGCCGCGCCGCCCACCGCGACGAAACGTCCGAGCCCGAAGGCCACATTGAACAGCACGTTGTCATCGTCCGCCGCTACCTCGCTCCAGCGCGTGTCGTTTTCCCACGTCCGCCCGTCGCGCGAAGAAATCCGCCGCCCGCCGTAGCCGACGGCGACGAAAAGGCCGCGCGCGTCTTCCGTGCCCGCGGGCAGGGCGAGCGCGACGACGAGGATGAGCAGGCGGAAAAGCATGGCGGGAAAACGAGGCGTGCAGATCTTGCCAAACCCCGCGCGAAAGTGCGAGCGTCGCGGCATGAAAACCTACAGGAAAAATTCGGCGGTTCTATTCACGGCAATCCTCGGCACCGGCTGCGCGCTGGCCGTTTCCGCGCTCGCGCAGACGCCCGAGCCGGACAATGCGAAGTCGCTTTTGGAAAAAGTGAAACGGCGCGATCTCGAGCGCCAGGTCACGGCCCGCCAGACCGACCTCGACCGTCTCGCGGAAGACCTCGCGAAAGGCCATAAGGAAGCTGAGACGATGCAGGCGAACGTGGATGCGACGGGGGCGTTGCTCAAAGAAAGCGCGGCGAATCTCGGCCAGCTCCAGAACCAGAAAAAGCGGCTCGAACAGGTCATCGAACTGACGACTTTGCGGATCGAGGCGGAGCGGCTGAAGGCCGAGGGTTTGCAAATGCTCGCCGACGCGCAGGGCAAGGCGCTCACCGCGCTGACCAAGCGCGCCGAAGTCACCGACCTCCGCGCCAGCCTCGGCACAGCCGAACTCAAAACGCTCGCGCCACCCGAGGGCGAGCCCGCCGGCGACGCCCCCCGCGCGCGTCCGGCTCTGACCGACATGAGGAAAAAACTCGCGCTCAGCGAGAGCGCCGCGGCGAGCGCGGAAAGGATCGCGCGCGACGCGATGCGAGCCGCTTCGTCCAGGCTGGAACTCGCGGACATCGCAGCGGTGAAAGCGAAAAGGAAAGGCTCCGGCAGCGATGCCGACCTGCCCGACATCGCCGAAAAACCCGCGGACGCCGACGAGAAGCTGCCCGCGCCGGCGAAGAAGCCCGCGCATTAAGGCGCGAGGATTTTCACCCGCGGCGCAGCCGCGCGCTGTAGGGGAAGCTGCCAGCTTCCCCTCACAGCGCGGCGGCGCGCATTCCGCATTTGCACCGCTCCGCGACTCCGCTTAACTCGCGCTCCCTATGGAAAAAGTCATCATCGTCGGCACCGGCTGCGCCGGGCTCACCGCAGCCATTTACGCCGCCCGCGCGAACCTCGCCCCGCTCGTCCTCGAAGGTCACGAGCCCGGCGGCCAGCTCTCCACGACCACGCTCGTGGAAAATTTCCCCGGCTTTCCCGACGGCATCAACGGGCCGGAACTCATCATGGCCATGAAGTCGCAGGCCGAGCGTTTCGGCGCGCGGTTCGCCTACGAGACGGTCGAGGATTTGGAGAAGGCGGACGGTTTTCTCCGCGTGAAAATCGACGGCCAATGGCAGGAGACGCGCACGCTCATCATCGCCAGCGGCGCGAGCGCGAAATGGCTCGGGCTGCCGCGTGAAAAGGAACTCGTCGGCCACGGGCTCACGAGCTGCGCGACATGCGACGGCGCGTTTTACCGCAACGTGCCGGTCGCCGTGGTCGGCGGCGGCGACTCCGCGGCGGAGGAGGCCACGTTTCTCACGCGCTTCGCCAGCAAGGTGTACCTCATCCACCGCCGCGGTGCGCTGCGCGCCTCGAAAATCATGGCCGACCGCGCCCTCGCGAATCCCAAGATCGAACCCGTCTGGAACACCGCGCCCACCGAATACCTGACCGACGCCGAAGGCGAAATGCGCGCCGTGAAAATCAAGGACGTGAACACCGGAGCCGGGCGCGAGCTGGAAGTGAAATGCGTCTTCGTCGCCATCGGCCACACGCCGAACACCGCGCCCTTCCGCGGCAAGCTCGACATGGACGAAAACGGCTACCTCCTCCAGCGCGACGGCGCGAAGACGAACGTGCCCGGCGTCTTCGCCGCCGGCGATGTGGCGGATCACGTCTATCGCCAGGCCATCACTGCCGCCGGCCAGGGCTGCGCCGCCGCGCTCGACGCGGAGAAATATCTCGCAAATCTCGGCGCGGAGTGACGCTTGCTTCAGCAGGTTAACCGAAAGCGATTCAACAAATCGCAGTCACGTCTGCAACTGTGCTCAGTCATATGTCGCTCGCAATTTTTTAAGAGCCCGTTACCAATTTGACCGCATGACTGAAGAGAGCCGCCCGCAGCGGTGCTGGCATGGAACAATTCCCGCTTAGCACCGATGATTGAAAATCCTGCCGAAACCACGCCGCCGCCCCGGCGCGTGTATGAGCGTCCGCCTGTTTTCCAGCGCATCGCGACTGTTTTCGCTGATGTGAATCAAGAAGTGCATGAGGCTCAGTTCGAGGAGTGGCGTCTTCAAGTGGAGAGCGAATTCCCGTGCTACGAACCGCTGGAGGAATGGCTTCTAAACGTCAACGAGAAAGAAGGCATTCCGCTTTGGGACACGATCCAGCCAGAGCTGAAAATCACTCCGCGGTTCTCGAAGAAGCCGAAGAGCGAGAACTTTGATTGGAGCTTGAGGTGCCCGCCTGGGAAATTGCAGATCAACATGCACTCGAACCCCGACAACCCTCGGCGTTACCGAGAGCTGGAGAGTGCCTTTTCTGAGTGGCTGCCGAGGTGGGTCGGGCGATTCGAGGTGAAGAAATTTAATCGTGTTTCGTTGCAGTACATCAACCGGCTCAACCCCGTGACAATCCCGAACTTCACGGTTCTGCCGGCCCAGCTTCTTCTCGATCAAGTGCTGACCGTCTTCGTGAAGATTCCCGGCGAGCATGAGTCGCTGATCGCTCCGTATGATTGCCGCGCGACCCTCCTGCTGCGCGGCATGAAAGGGGCAACGTTCGAGATTCGAGTCTACAGCGATCTAGCTCATAACGTGCAACCGTCGATGCGAGTTGATTTCGTCGTCAATGTCCCGGTGCCGCCAGAGGACGCCTCGTCGGAGGGAATTCTCAGGTTGATGGATTGGTGTCACGAGCGTATCCTCGACCGTTTTGAGCTTGTGTTCACTGAAGCAGCCCGAGAAAGCTTCATTCCATCTACCACATGATCTACGCAGCGCCAGCGGACGCGCCTTCCTCATCCGCTCACGTTTCCGAAATCAGACCCGCCGTTCCGGCGCAGCTCAGGTTTGAGCAGAAACCGGCGGAAATCCGTCGCCCTACGTACACGTATCGCAAGAGCGTGCTGCCCTTGGATGGAGGGAAACTCCTACTGCGGCTATGGGACAGCCCTCAAGTCCAAGTCGATCCTGAGACGCTAATGTGCGAGGTACTTGAATGGGGAGTAAGCATTCCTCACGGTGAGATTCACGACATTGATCGCAGGATGGCGCGGCAGTTCCTCGACCTTTTCAGCAAAGCAGAGGCGCAACGTTTGACCGAAGCCGAGAGCGCGACTTGGATGCGAATTCTCGATCAGGTTGATTACGCGAGCTTCTGCACGGAGCGAGCGGCGCCGCACTACGTCGAGGGCACACTTCTGCGAAAACAGCCGGTCTGGCGAATCGAGTGGCATGATGGTGAGAGGGTGAACATCCCTCCCGCCGTGGCGTCAGCGTTGCGTGTGCTCAACGATGGAGATCGCTTTGGTGCGTTCATCAAGCTCGGTCGCGACAACGAGGTAAAGACGATTGAACGGGTTGTGGTCTTGCCGGCGGAATGACTGATTCCGGGCTGACGCGGATTGATTTTTGGGATGTGGGGCAGGCAGATTGCAGCGTTCTGCATTTTTCGGACAATAGTATCATCCTGATCGACGTAGGGAAGCGGGGCTGCCCGGTCGTTGATTGGCTCGCTGATCACCCGCGGCGAATCCGCGCAATCATCTTGACGCACAACGATGCCGACCACGCCGGCGCGCTTTGCTCGATCGTGGCCGCTCACCAAGCGCAGATCGGCGGTATCTACATGCTCATGGATCGCCCGAAGAACGACGAGAAGTTTCAAAAGCTGTTCCGGTGTGCTTTGGAGGGAGAGCGTCTCGGGCATTACGAGATCAAATGGGCGAACGATGGCGCGCAGCTCTGGACATCGCCCGACGGCAGCACTCGGCTCCATGTCGTTCATCCCAGCTTCAGCGAGTTCGTCCTCGCAGGCTCACCAAACGCCAGCTCGGCAATGGTTGTTCTCGAAAAGGATGATCGGTGGCTGTCGGTCTGGCCAGGAGATCTCTCGCTGAACACGGTGGCCGGGAAGTGCGAGGGGAGAGAAGCGTGGATGCTGATGGGGCCTCATCATGGCGGGCCAGAGGGCTACAAGCGTAAGCCGGAGTCGGCGCATTGGGTGGCTGCCATTTCGCCACGCCGCGGCTTCATCTCGGTGGGGACGAAGAACTCCTATTCACACCCTCGGGCGCGCTACGTTCAACTTCTTGGGCGAAGTGGGTGCCATGTTGTCTGCTCTCAACTCACGCGGGCCTGTGATCCCGAACGCGCGCGCTCAAGGCGGCCGGTTTTTGAAGGCTCTGGGGCTCTCGGTTTGCGGGCATCGCGCTCAGGTGTCGCCTGCCGCGGTTCGTGGCGGGTCACTTTTCAAAACGGCGAGCTGATACCGGATGAATTTGGGGCTGAGCATTTGAAGCGGGTCGCCGCATTACGCCGTCCACTGTGCTTGAAAGGTCGTGGGTGGAAGAATGGCGATCCGGTGCCAGTTGAGGTGAGCTGAGGCTAATTGTCGGCGGAGATTGGCGGGTGCCTTTTAGTATGCTCGACCTATTCACCATAAACATTCACGCGATGCTCCATCGCTCGCAATGCTTCGTTGGTGCGATTGCTTCTTGGCGGCGAGAAATCAAACTGACCACCATTGGGCGCTCGCCAAATTCCGCGTGATCGTTGAAAAGGCCTTTCCTGAAAATCTGCGACCTTACCCAATTTTACTCCCCCGTGAGCGGCGGGGTGAAACGCTACGTTTCAGAAAAGGTGCGGCACATCCGCGAGCGGACGGCAGGGGACGAGCATGTGCTCATCATCCCCGGCGAGCGGGATGAGATGACCGAGTCGGAGCGGGCGCGGACTTACACGATCAAGTCGCCGCTGATCTCGCGGACTTCGCGCTATCGCATCCTGCTGCGGCTGGAGGCGGTGGAGCGGATTTTGGAAACGGAGCAGCCGGACCTCATCGAGTGCGGCGATCCGTATCAGGTGGCGTGGAAGGCGGTGCATTCCGGCGCGGCGCTGCGGATTCCCGTCGTCGGTTTCTACCACTCGCACTTTCCCGAGGCCTACATCCGCACGGCGCAGAAATTCTGCGGGCGCACGGTGACGGAGTTTTTCCACGACTTCTCGCGGCGCTACATCCGCAGTCTTTACAACCGCTTTGAGCGCACGCTCGTGCCGTCGCCCGAGCTCGGCGCGTTGCTCGCGGAGTGGGGCGTGGGGAATGTCGCGCACACCGACCTCGGCGTGGACACCGCGGTCTTTCACCCGCAACCCGCGGCGGGTGAAAATGTGCGCGCCGCGCTCGGCATCGCGCCGGAGCGGACGCTGCTGCTTTACGTGGGGCGGCTGGCGCAGGAAAAAAATACGCACACGCTTTTCGCGGCGTTCCGGGAACTCGCGCGCGCTTTTCCGGAACGGTTTCATCTGCTCGTCATCGGCGATGGGTTGCAGCGGGCGGAGCTGCGGGCGCTGCAATCGCAAATGGCAGATGGAAAATGGGAAAGTCCGGTCACGCATCTGCCGTACTGCGGGGATGCGGCGCAGCTCGCGGCGTACTACCGGGCGGCGGATCTTTTCGTGCATCCGGGGGTGCAGGAAACTTTCGGCCTCGTGACGCTCGAAGCGCAGGCGTGCGGCACGCCGGTCATCGGCATTCATGGCAGCTACATGGACCGGATCATCCACAGCGACCAGACGCTCTGGGCGCGCGAAAACTCGCCCGCCGCGCTCGCCGCCGCGATCGAGGAGACGAGCCGCGAAGACCTGAAGCACAGCGGGGCCGCGGTCAGTCGGCTCGTCGCCGCGCAGTACTCGTGGACGCAGGTTTTCACGCGCTTGTTTGACCTCTACCGCGATGTCATCCACAACTACCGGCCCCGCTAAAAATGGCCATCGCACGCACCTTTGAAATCCGCAAATTCCAGCCCGCCGACCGCGCGCGCGTCCGCGAGCTGTGCTGCGCGACGGGCTTTCTCGGCAACCCGATTGATCCCGTTTTCGAGGATCGCGAACTCTTCGCCGACTACCTCACGGCCTACTACACGGACTGGGAGCCGGAGTCGTCCTTCGTGCTCCTCGTGAACGGCGAAATCCGCGGCTACCTCATGGGCTCGCGCCGCCCGCTGCGCCAGCAGTGCTATGCGTTTTACCAAAATCTCAGCCTCTTTTTCCGCGGCATTTTCCGCTACTCGCGCTACTCCGCCGCGTCGAAAAAATTCGTCCAGTGGATCTTCCGCACCGCCTGGCGCGAGGTGCCCGCCGCGCCGCGCCGCACCGCGCATTTCCACATCAATCTCCTCGCCGACACGCGCCAGCTAGCGACCTCGCGCGCGCTCGTGGACTCGTATCTCGCCTACCTCTATGCCCGCGGCGAAAAGCGCGTCTATGGCCAGATGGTCGTCTTCGAGGACCGGCGCGGCGCGAAGATGTTCGAGCGTTACGGCTTTAAGGTGCTGAACAAATCCGAGATCACGAAGTACCGCGATTTTCACCCCGAGCCGGTCTATCTCTGCACGGTCATCAAAGACCTCGACGAGAACAGCCAGTGCTACGCGAAGGCGGGCTAGGGAAAATCTTCCGTCGCTGAGAGGGTGGGGAAAAAATCCGAAGAACCTGTCATTCTGAGCACATTTCCCAGCGGTTGAGGTGTGCATCGCATAGCACCGTCACCCGTCTCGCTGGGAACGCCTTCTTCACCCCGGTTTTCCCCGCAGCGGCAGGCGCAGGACGGCCCGCGCGCCCGCGGCCTCCGCGCGATTTTCCACATGGATGCTGCCGCGGTGGAGGGCCGCCGCTTCACGGACAAAGCAGAGCCCGAGGCCGGAGCTTTTCCGCCCGGAACTGGGACGCGCGAGCGAGTAGAAGCGCTCGAAGAGGCGCGGCAGCGCGTAGTCGGGAATGCCGGGGCCGTCGTCCTCGACGGTGATCGTGGCGGTGTGCGCCTCG
>JAYVNN010000131.1:0-5901 GCA_043758435.1 Chthoniobacter sp. | reverse complement strand
TTGCCCGCGGTCTGCGGCGCGCGCAGGTGCAGCGTGCCGGTGAAATCGCCGAGCGCCTGCGCGGCGGCGGTCTTCGCCGCGGTGTCGGCGGCGTTCGCGCCGATGACGCTGGCGACCGACAGATCAATGGTCGCGCCCGTCTGCACATCCACAAAGCCCGTCGCGCTGAACGTGCCGTTCCGCTCCGCGCCCGCTTCGAGCGCGACCGCGCCGCCTTTGCCCGCGCTGCTGAAATTCTGCGCCGCCACGGTCAGCTCCGCGCCCGACTGGAGCGTGACGCTGCCGCCCGCGACAAGGTTGATCGTGCCGCCCGTCGCGCCATGCGCGTCGATGCGTCCGGTACCGGTCACGGTGATCGAGCCTTGGTCGGCGGAGAGGTTGAAAGTGCGCGCCGTGGCGAGGCCGTCGATCAGCACGTCGCCGCTGCGCACGCGGATCGTGCGCGCCTGGTTGAACGCCGCCGCATCGAGAATCACATTGGCCGGCGCGACGCTCGCGAGGCTGCCCACATCGAGCGCAAACGTCCCGCTTTGCCCGCCCGCACCAGCCTGCCCAAAGAGCACGCCGCCGAGCGTGAACGTGCCCGCCGGCGCGCGAATGGCGAGGCTGCCCGCACTGCCGCCGCCGGTCTGTGCCGCGACGCTCACGATGCTTTGCGCGTCGAGGGTCACGGAGCCGGTGTCGGAGATGACGTTGATCTGTCCGCCGTCGGTGTACTTCGTGAGGTCGTAAAAAGTCTGCGCGGTGCCGCCGACTTCGAGCTGGCTCGCGGCGAGATTTCCCACCACCACATCGCCCGCCGTGGCGCGCAGCGTGAGTGCGCCGCTCGGCAGGCGGATGGTGCTGTTGTCCGTCACGCTCGCGCCGGTGAGGCTGAGGTTCGCGCCGAGTCCGCCGACCACGGTTGCTGCGCCGCCCACGGGCGCGGCGATGGTGAGCGCGCCGCCCGCGGTGATCGCGTAGTTCGCCGCTTTCGCGCCGGTGATGACCGGTACGCTGATCGCCAGCGCGCCTTGCGTAGCGAGCGCGCCCACGTTTTCGGTGATGACCCCGCCGGTCGCATTCAGTTCCAAATTGGCAAACTGCCCGACCCGCACCGTGCCCGCGCCGAGGCGGATCGTGGTCGCGTTGAAAGCGAGCGTGCCGTCCGGCGCGGCGGTCGCGGTGAGCGCGGCGCCGAGCGCGGCGTTGTCGAGAATGATTTCCGGCGCGGCGAAACTCACGGTGCCGCCGCCCGCGTTGAAGCCGCGGATTTGCGCCGCGTGCAGCGCGAATTTTCCGGCGGTGCTGAACGCGCCGTTGCCATAAAGATCAATCGACGAATAGCTCGTGAGGCTCAGCGCCTGCGCGGTCTGCAAGCCTTGCAGCGCCGGGCCGGAGAGCATCAGTCCGGCGATGAGCGGCACCGCGCCGGGCGCGGAAAATACGAGGCTGATCTGGCCGCTGTTCAGCGTGATCGCGCTGCCGGTGAGGCTGACCGTCGGGTCGAGGCTCGTGCCGTAGGTCGAGTCGAGAAGCACGCCCGCACCCGCGATTTTCGCGCCCGCGCCGATGACCATGTGCGGCACGGTGGAAGTGGTGATGCCCACACGTTGCAGGCTCGCCGCGGCATCGCTCGAAACGCGCAACAGCAATCCGTCGCCGCTGCCCGCGAGGGTCGCGCTGCCGAGCACGAGCGCGGCGTCGGTGCCGGGAGCCGAGCCTTTTTGCAAAACCTCCGCGCCTGCCGCGAGCGTGAGATTTTGGTTGGCCACGAGGGTCACATCCGGCGCGGTGAGCGGCGTGCCCGCGTTGTCCACGGTGAGGCTGCCGGTCTTCACGGAAATCGTCGTCGTGCTCGTGCCGGTCTGGCGGATGCCGCCGATGAGCAGGCTGTCCGCGCCGAAGCCGCTGAGCAGCGCAGCGTCGAGCACGATGCTGCCCGGAACCGCCGCCGCGCCTGGTCCGGCGATGACGATATCGAGCGGACTGCTCACGTCCACGAGCCCGCCGCGTCCGCTTTTCGCGCCCTGCGCGAGCACCGCGCCTTGCAAGGTCAGACCCTGCGTCGCGGAGAAAACGAGGTGCCCCGAGTCGAGCGGCAGGCGCGGCGTGGCGATGCCGAGCGCCTCCGCGCTGTCGCGCAAAAAGCGGACGGCGGTGAAGTCATCGTACTGCGCGCGCGCCCGCAGAATCGTGGCGCTGGCGATTTCAAAACGCGCGAGCGGCGGCTGACCGGAGCGCGCGCTGCTGAGGTCGTTGAAGCGGTAGCCGGAGACGTAGTTCGCGCCCTCGGGCAGCAGCCGCGTGCCGACCGGCAGCGTGCTTTGCGGCGTGACGAGAAACGCGCCGGGCAGCAGCGCGTAGCGCGCGGGCAGCAGCGTGTAGTCGCCCGCCGGGAGGCCCGCGCTCGCGCCGAGATGCACGCGGTCGCCGACGAGGAGCGCGCCGTTCACGTAGCCCGCGTCGCCGCCGAGATTGACGGCGGCGAAGGTGCTGTTGAAAGCCCCGTACGGCGCGTAGTCGGCGCCATAGCCGGGGATGACCGCGAAGCTTGTGGACGATGCGAGGATGTCGCGCGAGCCGCCTTTGCCGGTGACGAAACGGTAGGCGTAAAGATCGCCGCCGCCGCGCAGGTCGATGGTGGCACCGGACTGCACGGCGACATTCGCGCCGCCGAGCGTGACCGCTTTCACCGGCAATCCGCCCGCGGTGATGTCGTTGCCCGCGGGATCGATCCACGAGAGGCCGCTGAGATTCAGGCCATACGGGACGAGCAGCGCCGCGCCCGTGGCGGGATCGAGCCCGGAGACCGACGTGACGCTGCCGCGAGCGAGCGTGAGCTGCTGCGTGGGTGCGACCGCCGCGCCGCTGAGCGCATCGAGCGGCGCGGCGCCGGTGCCGTCCCAGCCGAGGGCGATGCCGCCAAACGGCGCGCGCAGCGTGCCGCCTTGCGTAATCGTGGAGCCGTACACATTGAGCTGCCCGCCCGCCGACAGCGGCACCGCGCGCGTGCCCGCGCCGATGATCGTGACCGAGCCGCCGTGCGCCCCGCCGCCGTCCGTGTAGTCCGACGCCGCGATGGTAAAAACGGTGCCGGTCGGCGGAGAAATCTGCGCGGCGCGCAGCGTGATCGCGCCCGCGACATCGAGCGTGCCGTCGCCACGAATCTCGCCGCCATCGGCGAAGAAGTTCGCCGCGCCGATGCCTTGCAGCGAAAGATTGCCGAGGTCGATGAGCCGCGCGGTGACGGTGAGGCTGCCCGGCCCGAACGCTGGCGGGAGGCTGAACGGCTGGTTGTTGGCGTCCAAAATTCCGTTCGTCTGCGTCGGGGCCAGCGGCGGTTGAAACAGCGTGCCGAGCGCGACGTACGGCGCGCGAAGCTGCACCGCGGCATCGGCGAAAAGAATGCCGCTGTCGGCCACCGAAAGACTGCGCCGCGCGCCGAGTGTCACCGGTCCGGAGAATTGCACGGTGCCTTTCAAAGTCAGCGCATCGAAGCCGCCGTCGGCGAAACGATCCGCCGCGAAATAGCCGAGGCCAGGGAGCGCCACGCCGCTGCCGTCGCGTACCGGATTGCGGATGGCGGTTTGCCCCGCCGGATAAAATGCCGCCGGGATCGTGCGCCCGTTTTGCGTCACGATGAGGGTGGGGTTGAGCGGCGTCGGCGCGACCCCGCTCACCGGGGTGAAAATGCCCGAGCCAATGATGAGACTGCCGGCGAGCGCGCTCGGCCCGCCCGCGTGGCCGAGCAGCGTGGCGTCGGTGAAAAGCTCCTGGTCGCCGAGCAGCGAGATGGTGCCGCCGTTGCTTTCCACGACCGTCGGCACGACGCGCGAACCGGCGAGCGAATTGATTCTCGAACGCGCGAGTTGGATGCCGTTTTGGTTGAAATCCAGCGGCTGTCCGCGCCGCGCCTCACCGCCGTACGCGGGCGAAAGGTCGAGCACGTCGTGCGCGCCGGACACATCGAGCACCGCGCCCGCCTCGGCCACGATGTTGCCGCTGATTTTGATCGTGCCACCAGCGAGCACCGTGCCGGTGCGGTGGCCGCGCGGGTCGGGCGTGAGCACGGTCGCGCCGGCGGTGGAAAGAAAACTGCGCGGCCCGAGATCGACGTTCGGCTGCGCCGCGCCGGTCTGGTTGAGCAGCAGGATCGCGGCGTTGTTTTTTCCGCTGACTGCGATCGTGCCGCCCGGTGCGATGATCGAGCCGAGCACCGCCGCGGTGTTGCCACTGATGGTCACGCTGCCGCGCGGATCGGTGCGGATGGCCGCGCCCTCGCCCATCACGAAATCGCCGCGCGCGAGCAGCAGCGTGGAGACGTAGGTGTCGGTCAGGCCCGGTGCGGCGAAGGTGAGACTGACCGGCGTGCGTTGGCCTGCCGGCAAAAGCGCGGGCTTCAGCGTCACGTCCGTGGCGGTCGTCCACGCAAGCCAAGACTGTGCGACCGGCGCGATGACCGTGCCCGGCGCGATGACCACGGCGGGCAGAAATTCGCCCGGCTGCGCGCCCGCGCCGCCGAGGCCGGTGAGGGTGAAACTGCCGAACCCGCCCGCGCTGAAAAACTCCGGCGCGAGGTGCAGCACGTTGGGATTGCCCGTGGTGCCGCCGATTTGAATCTGCGGTGCGCGCACGCTCAGCGCGCCGCCGGTGCTGCCGGAAAAACCGCGCAGCGTCGCACCCAAATTCAGCCGTCCGCCGAGCACGGACACGATGTTCAAATCCTGCCCCGCGCTGATCGCGATGCTCCCGCCTTTGCCAAAAGTCCGCTTCCCGCCCGCGCTCACGGCGACACCGCCGGACACGTCGATCACGCTGCCGGGCAGCAGGTCGGCGTTGTAGCTGCGAATCGTGATCGCCCCGCCGTCGATGGAATTTTTACCGTCCGCCGTGACGCGCGGCTGGCTGAGCCGCGCGGGCGAATCCGCGCGGTCGTCCACGATCAGCCCCGCGGTGCTCAGCGCGGCGTGCGCGCCGAGCGTGAAAGTGCCGCGCGCGAGTGCGGGTGGCGGCGTGGCTTGGAGGGCGATGAGGTCGTTGAGCGTGGTCTGCGCGAGATTGAAAACGTCCGCGCTCACGCTGCCGCCGGGCGCGGCGATGCGGCCCTGGATATCGATGTTCGCGCCCTTGAGTTTGATCGTGCCGCCCACCGGTGCCGTGAGCGCGATGCCCGCCGGAATCGTGATGCTGCCGTCGCGGTTGTCGAGGTCGAGGCTGCCGAAACCATTGGCGCTGACGAGGTCCGGCGAGAGCACCACTTTCGCCCGCCGCTCCGCGCGCAGCGGCAGCGCCAGACCGGCGAGATCGAGCGCGAAAGGATCGGCGGCGGGCAGGCTGTGGCTGCGATCGAAGACGACGGCGGGCGGCGTCGGCGCATAGGCAAAAAAAACGGTGGATGGATTGGGGTCTTGCGCCTGAAAAGAAAGCACGAGCGCGCTGGCGAGCGGTGTGGCGCTGCGCTGCCGCGGCCCGCCGAGCGTGAACCCGAGCAGTTCGCCGTCGAGCGCCATCGAGGGCGCGGTGATCGCAATCGCGCCACCGCTCGCGCCCTGCGTGTAGGCGGGCTCGAAGTGCGCACCCATCATGTCGAGCGGATGGCTGAAGGTTTCGATGAGGCCGTACTTCGCGTGCGTGCTCGTGAAAGTGCCGGTGTAGATGCCGGAGTACACGCGATCCGGCGTGGCTTGCGCGATGTCGTAGAGCGCGCCGTCCGCGAGCAGCCGCGTGGTGTGAATCACGCCGCCGTCGAAGTTCGTCCAGCCGCCAGAGACGTCGATTTTTGCCCCCGGCTGCATGACCACGGAGCCGCCCGCAGTCAGTTTCACCGAGCCGCCCGCGGTGGTCAGTTCCGCCGCGGTGCGCTGGACGAGGCCGGCAAATCCCGCGGCGTTGCCGAGCGGCGTGCCGATCCACGCGAGG
>JAYVNN010000130.1:0-5904 GCA_043758435.1 Chthoniobacter sp. | reverse complement strand
TGACAACAGCAACGGTCCGCTCGGCGACCCCGCTCTGACCGTGCTCGACCCAAATGTCGCGCCGAACATTCGCACTTACTTTAACAACTTCTTCTTCGTCCACGAGGATCCCGTGCTCGCAAACGCCGGCACGTATTACGGCATCGACGCGCCCGACGTGGGCTATCACGGCTCGGGGCAGATCGTGAAAATCAACGGCGCGGCGGGTGTGAACCCCGAGCAGATGAGCGTGACCTACGTGACCCACACCTCGGCGAAACCCGCCGTGCCCGGACCGCCCTTCGCGCCCCTCAGCGCAGCCAATGCCGTCCACATTTACCGCAATCCGCTTCCGCTCAGCACCGGCCAGCTCGTGGCCGTGCATACCACCGCGGTCTTTATTGATCAGGACACCGGCACGAGCACGGCGACCACGCAGACGATCAAGTCCGACTACGACTTCCGCGTGATGACGCTGCAATCCGCCGCCGGCGGGATGATCCCCGACGTCACCCTCAGCGGCGTCAACGGGCTCACGACGAACGTCTCCTATTTCGCCAACGGCAAGACCGTGACCTACTCCGGCAAGCTCTGGGAACTCGATCCCGTGGAGGTCTCCCCGCGCAACGTGCCAGTGCCGACGGTCAGCGTCATTGATCCGGTCGAGGCCGGTGTCTTCTCCGCGAAAGGCGTGAACGTGACGCTTTTCCAAAACGATCTCCGCGCGAAAAACGAAGCCCTCGTCGTCAGCCGCAACATGACCGCGCGCGACGACGCCGACAAACAGCAGCCCTACAATTTGAAAGTCGTCTGGCCGACCTCCACCACGCAGAGCATCGGCAACGCGGGCAAGCTCTACACCATCGGCTGGATTCAGTTTCTCCAGGCCGACCTGCTCCGCGGACTCAATGGCAGCGCCAACTCCGCGCTCCCGCCGCTGCCCGGCCGCCGCGTCATTGCCACGCCGCTGCACGACACCATCGCCGACAATGTGATCGCGCCTGGTGCACCTCCCGGCGCGCTGAAAATCTCCGACGACGGCTCCATGGCCGCCATCGTCCCCGCGCGCCGCGCTGTGACCTGGCATCTGCTCGACAACGACGCCGCCAAAACAAGCGTCGTGAAAGAGCGCTACTGGATCACCTTTCAGCCCGGCGAAATCCGCACCTGCGCAAACTGCCACGGCCTCAATGACAAGGACCAGGCCGGCCTGACGCGCCCGATGAACGTCCCTCTCGCCCTCGGCGCACTCCTCGATTCGTGGTCGGTGAAACATCCCTTCGAAATGTGGCAGGCGCAGAAATTCGGCGCGAACGCCGGCACCGCCAGCATCGCCGGAGCGAGCGTGGACAAGGACGGCGACGGCCTCAGCAACCTCGGCGAATACGCCTTTAACACCGATCCGAACGCCGCCGGCACAGTCCCCTTCACTCCCTTCACCGAGATCGATCCTGGCGACGCCAAGCCTTACCTCACCATCCTCTTTCACCGCCGCAAAACGCCCACCGACATCACCTATCACATCGAGTCCTGCGGCGATCTGGCGACATGGAAAGAAGGTGCCGGTTTCACCCAGGAACTCTCCGCCACAGACGACGGCAACGGCCTCACCGAGACCGTGAAAGCGCGCGCCCTCCCCTCGCTCCAAGACACCTCGAAGCTCTATTTGCACGTCCGCATCACCAAGCCGTAGCGGCGCGGCCCGGGCCCGCCGATTCCGCTTCAAACCGCACTCGCCGCCGCGCATCTTCGCGCGATGCAATTCGGCATCTGCAACGAAATCTTCCAAGGCTGGACGCTCCCTGACACCTTTGCCTACGCGGCTCGCGCGGGCTACGACCTCGTGGAAATCGCGCCCTTCACCGTCGCGAAATACGTCACCGAAATCTCCGCGGCGCAGCGCGTGGAAATCCGTGACGCGGCGGCGCACGCGGGTGTCGGTATCGCGGGGTTGCACTGGGTGCTGGTGCAGGCGGACGGGATGATCCTCAACTCGCCCGATGCGGCCACGCGCCAGCACAGCGCGCGCTATTTTGTCGATCTCGTGGATTGCTGCGCCGACCTCGGCGGCACGCGGATCATCGTCGGCTCGCCGAAGCAGCGGAACGTCGCCGACGGCACGAGCCACGAGCAGGCGTGGGCGTGGGCCGCAGAGACATTTCGCGATTCCGTGACGCGCGCGGAGGATCGCGGCGTGGTCATTTGCTTCGAGCCGCTCGCGCCGAACGAAACCAATTTCATCAACACCGCCGCGGAGGGCATCCGCTTCGCGGAGCAATTCGCCAGCCCTGCCATGTCGATCATTCTCGATGTGAAAGCGATGTGCGCCGAGGAAAAGCCGATCCCGCAAATCATCCGCGAAAGCGCGGGCCGTTTCGCCTACTTCCACGCGAACGACGCCAACCTCAAAGGCCCCGGCTTCGGCGACATTGATTTCACGCCCATCGCCGCCGCGCTGCGCGATGCGCACTACGACGGCACCATCTCCGTCGAGGTCTTCAAATTTGACGAAGGACCGGAAGTCATCGCCACGCAGAGCCGCGAATACCTGCGGCGGATTTTCGGCTGAACGCGCGCTGCCCATGTTTCATCGGGTCTTTCTGCTGCTCGTCCTGCTTTTCGCCAGCGCCCTCCACGCGCAAGACGCCCCCAAGCCGCTGCTCATCGCCGCCGCCGCCGATCTGAAATTCGCGCTCGATGAAGTGCTCGCGGAGTTTCGCAAGGCACACCCGGAGCATGAGGCGAAGCCGACCTACGGCTCGTCGGGCACGCTCTTCGCGCAGCTCGACAATGGTGCGCCGTTCGACCTTTTCCTCTCCGCCGATGCAAAATTTCCGCGCCAGCTCATCGAGCGCGGCAAGGCGGAGAAGGACTCGCTTTTTTTCTACGCCGTCGGGCATCTCGTGGTGTGGGTGCCGAAGGACTCGCAGCTCGACGTGGCGGCGCTCGGCTCGAAGACGCTGCTCGACGCCAGCGTGAGGAAAGTGGCGATCGCGAATCCCGAAGTCGCGCCGTACGGGGCGGCGGCGGTGGCGGCGCTGAAAAAGCTCGGCGTGCATGAGGCGGTGAGCGCGAAGCTGGTGCTCGGCGAGAATGTGGCGCAGGCCGCGCAGTTCGTGGAATCGGGCGCGGCGGATGCGGGCGTGATTTCCCTCTCGCTCGCGCTCGCGCCGCGGATGAAAAACGCGGGGCGGTTTTGGGAAGTGCCGGTGGAGGCGTTTCCGAAGCTGGAGCAGGCGGGCGTCATCCGCACCGGCGCAGCGAATCGCGCGGGAGCCGCGCAGTTGCGCGGGTTTCTCGTGTCGCCCGCGGGTCGCGAGATTCTGAAACGCTCTGGCTTTGCCCTGCCGGACGCCGCGCCATGATGGACTGGCCCGCGCTCTGGCTCACCGCGCAGCTCGCGTTTGTGACCTCGTGCGTGCTGCTCGGCGTCGGCGTGCCGCTCGCGTGGTGGCTGGCCACGACGCCGTGGCGCGGGCGCATCTTTGTCGAGTCCATCGTCGCGCTGCCGCTGGTGCTGCCGCCGACGGTCATCGGCTTTTACGTGCTCATTTTTCTCGGTCCCAAATGCGCACTCGGGCGCTGGGTCGAGGGCGTGATCGGGCATCCGCTGCCGTTCAGTTTCGCGGGCCTCGTCGTCGCGTCGGTGCTCTACAGCCTGCCTTTCGCGGTGCAGCCGTTCACCGCCGGTTTCCGCTCGGTGAACCGCGAACTGCTCGAAGCCGCGTGGAGCGTGGGCGCGACGAAACTCCGCACGTTTTTCCGCATCGCCATCCCGCTCGCCTGGCCGGGGCTGCTCTCCGGCATGGTCCTCAGCTTTGCCCACACGCTCGGCGAATTCGGCGTGGTGCTGATGGTCGGCGGAAACATCCCCGGCGTCACCCGCACCGTCTCCGTCTCCATCTACGACGCGGTGCAAAGCCTCGACTACGCCAGCGCGGGCCGCACCGCGGCGGCCCTGCTGCTCATCTCCTTCGTCATCCTCAGCCTGACCTACAAACTGCAACGCGATTTCAGGCTCGCACCGGAATGCCCGCGTTAGCGAAGATTCCGCGAGTCATCCGGCTGCCTGTGCGCTGCCAGTTGCCAAATTCAGCCAAAGACATTTCACGCATCATGGTTGACGAATTTAACAAAAACGATTAACCCGTCTCCCTCATGAAATTCTCCCTCCGCACCTGCGCCCTCGTTCTTTTCACCCTCGCCTCCGCCCACGCGCAGACCGCGCCGCCCGCGGGCTTCACGGCACTTTTCAATGGCAAGGATCTCGCGGGCTGGCGGGGCGGCGATACGTTTGACCATCGCAAGGTGCTGGAAGCGCCGCCGGAAATTCGCGCGGGCATTTTGGACAAGTGGACGAAGTCAATGCTGGAGGTGAACGCGAAGACGGGGAAGCCGCATTGGACGGCGGAGAATGGCGAGCTGGTGAACGACGGCTTTGGCGCGTATGCGACGACTGAAAAGGACTACGGCGACTTCGAGCTGCTGGTGGAATACAAGACGGTGCCGGACGCGGACTCGGGCATCTATCTGCGCGGGGTGCCGCAAGTGCAGATTTGGGATGCGACGAAGGGCGACCCGCGCAAGCTCGGCCAGGACAAGGGCTCGGGCGGGCTGTGGAATAACTCGGCGGGTGCGCCGGGCAAAGACCCGCTGGTGCTGGCGGACAAGCCGTTTGGGGAGTGGAATAAGTTCCGCATCGTCATGGTCGGCGCGCGGGTGAGCGTGTGGCTGAATGACAAAATGGTCGTCGATCACGCGCTGCTGGAAAACTACTACGACCGCAAAACGGCGGTGCCGCGCAAGGGGCCAATCGAGCTGCAAACGCACGGCGGGGAAATCCGCTGGCGGAATATTTTCCTGCGCGAAATCGGCAGCGATGAGGCGAACAAAATCCTCGCGAGCCACGGCGGAGAAGGCTTCAAGGCGGTGTGGAATGGGAAGGATTTCGAGGGCTGGGGCGGGCCGGTGGATCAGTACGAAATCAAGGACGGCGCGATTGTGTGTCAGGCGGGAAAAGGCGGGACGATTTACGCTAAGGATGAGCTGAGCGATTTCGTGGCGCGGGTGGAATTCAAGCTGCCGCCGGGCGGCAATAACGGGCTGGCGATCCGTTATCCCGGCGAGGGCGACACGGCTTACGCTGGCATGTGCGAGCTGCAGGTGCTCGACGATGATGCCGCGCAATACGCGAAGCTCGACCCGCGGCAGTACTGCGGCTCGGTCTATGGGCAGGTCGCGGCGCAGCGCGGCTACGTGCGGCCGGCGGGCGAGTGGAACTTTTACGAAGTCACGGTCAAGGGGCCGACGATCCGCGTGGAGCTGAATGGCACGGTCATCAACGACGCGGACGTGAGCAAGATCACGCCCGAGATGTTCATGGCCGCGCATCCGCATCCGGGCAAGGATCGCACGAGCGGCTTCTTCGGCTTCGCGGGACACAATGATCCCGTGGCCTTCCGCAACGTCCTCATCAAAAAACTCTAACCTCCACCCACCATGAACCCATCCACTGACTCCACGCTCAACCGCCGTACTTTCCTCGCCCGCTCGACCGCCGCGCTCGCCGCGACTTCGGTCGCCGGCTTCCCGATGATCGGACGCTCCGATGTCGCGCCGAAGATGCTCAAAATTGCCCTCGTCGGCTGCGGCGGACGCGGCTCCGGTGCCGCGGGTCAGGCGCTCGGCGCGGACAATTACGTGCAGCTCACGGCGATGGGCGATGTCTTCCCGGACCGTCTCGAGACCGCCCACAAAAACCTCAAGGCTGGCGAAACCGGTGGCAAGGTCGAGGTCCCCGACTCGCAGAAATTCACAGGCTTCGATGCCATCGACAAAATCTGCGCGCTCAAAGACATCGACGTCGTCCTGCTGACCACGCCGCCCGGCTTCCGCCCCGAGCATCTGCAAAAGGTCGTCGATGCC
>JAYVNN010000129.1:0-17288 GCA_043758435.1 Chthoniobacter sp. | reverse complement strand
TTTCTTCTACTCCCCCATCGCCTACGTCGTCCTGTTCTACTTCCTCTTTCTCTCGGGGTACAACTTCTACATGCAGGTCAACGTGATGAACGGCTTCTCCACCGAAACCACCATCGTCGAAGCCTTCTTTGCCCCGGCCATCTTCTGGTTCCCGTTCATCCTCAGCTTCCCGCTCATCACTATGCGGAGTTACTCCGAAGAGTTTCGGATGGGCACCTTTGAAACCCTCACCACCGCCCCGGTCAAAGACTCCCAAGTCGTCCTCGCGAAGTTCTTTGGCGTCCTCATCTTCTACTGCATCCTCTGGTCCCCCACTCTCTGCTCCTTCGCCGCCTTCCAATACATCACCGGCAAGACCGCCGCCAATGCCGCCGGAGCCTATTGGGGCACCTATGGCCTGCTTCTCCTCATCGGCTCCTTTTACACATCGGTAGGCTGCCTGGCCTCGGCGCTGACCAAAGACCAGATCAACGCCGCGACGATCTCCTTCACCACGATTACTATTCTGCTATTCGTCGGCTTTCTCCCCGAAGTCCTGAACATCACCGCACCCGCGATCAAGGACGTGTTTTCCTATGTCTCCACGATCCAGCACATGCAGGACTTCTCGAAAGGCATCATCGATTCCCGCGCCATCGTCTGGTATGTCTCCATGACCGCGCTGGTGCTTTTTTTTACTCTCCAAATCTTCCAGTATCGGAAGTGGAAAGCCTGACCCCTGCCCCGCGACACGCATCTTACCCGTATGGCTACCGAATCCCCTGCCCCAGCTCCGAAGACCGTGAAGATTCACCGCTTTCAAATCGGCCTGAATGTCCTCGTCCAGCTCTTTGTCGTCATCCTCATTATCGTAATGCTGAATTACCTCAGCTTCCGGCATTTCAAACGCTGGGATTTTTCCCGCGACCGTAAGTTCGCCCTGAGTTCGCAGACCACGAATCTGCTCACCCATCTCAAAAAACCTGTGCGCGCGGTCATCTTCTTTGCCGGCGCGAGCGAAGTAGTCCCCGACCTGCAGGCGCTGATGCGGGAGTATGAGATCGCCTCGAAGAAGAAGTTCACCGTGGAATACATTGATCCCTACCGCAGCCTGAGCCGCGCGCAGGAACTCCAGACAAAGTATAAGTTTGGCTCCAATGAAAACATCCTCATCCTGGACTTTGAGGGGCGGAGCAAATTCGTGAACGCCGCGGACATGGTGGACATGGAGCAGCCCGACCAAGTCTCCATGATGGCCGGCCAGACGCAGCCGCGGATCAAAGCCTTCAAAGGCGAGCAGGCTGTCACCACGACACTGCTCGAACTGACAGAAGGAAAGCCGAACAAGGTCTATCTTACCGGCGGCCACGGCGAGCCGGACATCAAGAGTCCTGAGCTGGCAACTTTCGCCGCGAGTCTTAAGCGGCAGAATATCGAGTCTGCCACTTTGAACCTGCTCAATGTCAGCGCCATTCCCGATGACACCCGCACTCTCGTCATCTGCGGGCCGAAGTATGACCTGACGGAAACCGAAGTGAAGTTGCTCGACGGATTCTGGGCGAAAAAGGGCCGCGTGCTCGTGCTGCTCAACCCCTTTGCCCGCACTCCGCGGCTGACCGCGTGGCTGAATGAACAAGGCGTCGTCCCGCAGGAGGATCGCGTGATCGGCATGGGTAACTTCATGACCACGGACGCCAATGGCAACCCCAAGATCGTCCCCGGCACCATCAAGGACGCAGGCTTTGTCGTGGTCAACAGCCACACAAAAATCACCAAGGAACTCGAAGGCACGAGCAAGCGGCTGCTGGGCGCGACCGAGTCCTTGCAAATCGACAAGGCCAGGGAACAGGCCGACAAGCTGCGGATCAGTCCGGTGCTGGAATCGGTGGAAGGTTTCTGGGGCGAGACCGATCCGGCGGGCGATGACACCCAGGCGACGTTTGACGGGAAGAAGGATCACAAGGGGCCGCTGCATCTCGCGCTCGCGGTGGAGAAAGGCGGGGTCGCGGATGAGCGCGTGAAAGTCGAAACCTCCCGCCTTTTTGTCGCTGGCAACGCCGAAATGCTCGGCGACAGCGCGCACCGCCTGTCCGGCGGCCTGTGCCTCGATCTCACGCTCAACGCGCTCAACTGGCTGCTCGACCGCGAGGAACTCATCGGCATCCCGGCGAAGGAAAAGAAGAACGTGACCATGCAGCTCGAAGACCGGGAACTGCTGAAGATTCAGATCGCCGTGATGGGAGTCATTCCGGGCATCGTCGCGCTTTTCGGACTGCTGAACTGGTGGCAGCGCCGGAGTTAGACCGCCGATTTTTTTCCCGCACATGAAACTGAAAAACACCCTCCTCCTTCTCGCTGCCGCCCTTGGCATCCTCGGTTACATCCGTTTTTTTGAAATGGGTCAGCCGGGCACACGGGAGGCCGCGGACAACGCCGGCCGCGTCGTGCAGTTCGAGCGCGACAAGATCGACGCGATCACGATCAAGAACACCGAGACGACCATCGAACTGCGCAAGACCAAGGAGGGCGCGTGGCTCATGGAAAAGCCGCTCAAGGATCACGCGGACGCGATGGCGGTGAACCAGCTTTTCACCACGGCGGAGGGGCTGCGCTCCGAGGGACTCGCGAGCGATGAGAAGGGCGCGACCAAAGACCAACTCAAGGAATTCGGCCTCGCAGGCTCTGAAACGCGCGTGACTTTCGCCGGCGGAGCGAAGCCGGTCGAGGTGCTGCTCGGCAAGGACGCGGCGGTCGAAGGCCGGCTTTATGTGCGGGTGGAAGGCTCGAATGCCATCCACGTCATCGGGCACGATTTGAAAGTGCAGGTCACGAAAAAGGCGGACGATTTCCGCGACCACCGGCTGACCGACATCGCCACTACGAAGGTGGAAAAACTCACGGTGAAAAGCGCGGCGGGGGAAATCGAACTCGCGAAAAAGGATCAGCACTGGTCGCTCACGAAGCCGCTCAAGGCGCGCGGCGACGGCCAGAAAATCAACGACCTCATCGCGCAGGTCGCCAATGCGCAGGTCAGTTCTTTCGCCGCCGATGCGGCCAATCTCACGGCCTTTGGCCTGCAGGAGCCGCGGGGCACGGTCGCGCTTTTCACCGAAGACAGCGAGCAGCCCGTAGTGCTGCAAATCGGCGGGGCGGTGGAGAAGGAGAAGGACAAAATCTACGTGAAACTCTCCACGCGCGACGCGGTGTGCGTGGTGCCGAAAACCGTCGCGGCTTTGCTCGAGACGAAGCCGAACGACCTGCGCGACAAGAGCCTGATGCGCGTGGAGGCGGACATCGTGGACCGCATGACCATCGAGGGCGCGGACAAGACGAAAATCGTCCTCGCTCGCAGTGGCGAATCGTGGGTGCGCAAAACCGACGGCAAAGACCAGCCGGTCGATGTCGCCGCCGCGATGCGGCTGCTCACGGAACTCCGCGCGCAGCAGGTCGCCGGGTTCGTCGCCGACGTGGCCACGGAGCTGCCGAAGTACGGCCTCGATCAGCCCGCGGTGCAAGTGACGCTCAGCTCCTACGCCTCGGAAAACACCGCCGAGACCAAGGCCGGCGAGCGCCCCATCGTGAGCGTGCTCTTTGGCAAAACCGAGGGCGACAACGTGTATGCGAAACTCGACGACGAGCCCTTCGTGGTGAGCGTGCCGAAGGCGATCCTCGAGTTCGTGATGACCGACCCGCTGGCGTGGCAGGATCTCGCGATTTACAAAAACAAGGCGGACGAAATCAGCAGCGTGGAGATCGTCCGCGAGGGCCAGCCGACGCTGACGCTGGAACGCGACAAGGACAAGAAATGGGCGCTGGCGAAAGGCGACGGGAAGGTCAACCAAACCAACACGCAATCGCTCGTGAACACGCTCGCCGCTCTGCGCGCCGTGCGCTGGCTGGGTGCGGTGAAACCCGAGCACGGGCTCGACAAACCGGTGCTCCGCGTGACTTTCAAAACGACCGGCAACACCGGCGGCGCGCTCGCCGTCGGGACGCCGACGCCAAACGGCCTGCACGCCGCCACCGCCGACGGCGTGTCGGGCTGCTTCGCGATCAGCCATCCCGATTTCACGGCCTTCGAGCTGCCGGTCATCGACAAGCCCGCCGCCACCCCGGCTCCGGCCACGCCGCCCACCGAGACTCCCGCCGTGCCCGCGCCGAATTGAGCCGGCGTTCTTAGAGGGTGTACCAAAACGCAAAAGCGTGTCATCCCGAGCGGAGTTCCGTGCGGGCGCAGGCGGGACGGAACGCAGTCGAGGGACCCCGACGGTCCGATCTAGCGCGGGGCGTTATTGAACCGCCGAGGTCCCTCGACTCCGCTGCGCCCGCCTTTCCACCTGCGCTCCGCTCGGGATGACACGCTGTTTGAAGTTTCGCTACATCCTCTGAGATCGCTTGGCTCCGAAAGTCGCCGCTCCCCGTTTCAACCGCCTACTGCTGCGGGGTGATGACGCGGTAAAAGCGCCGCGGCTGTCCCGCGGCGGGGTCCGTGATTTCGATGGCGCGGATGCCGGACGTGGCGGGGATTTGCTGGAGCGTGGTCCACGTCGCGTTGGGGAGCGCGTTCTTGTACTGCACGGTATAGCTGCGGTTGCTCTGCGCGGTGAAGGCGACTTTGTAACCGGCGCCCGCGAGGTTTTTCACGACGCTGGCGACGAGGCGGCTGGTGGCGCTGATGGGGTTGGTGCCGGCGAGGAATTCGCTTTTGTCGCTGGCCCCGTCGCCATCAGTGTCGCCGTTGTTCGCGACTGAGGTGCTGAGGCCATAGGCGGTTTCCCAATAGTTCGGGATGCCGTCGCCATCGGTGTCAGTGATGGCGAGCGCGGCGTTGTTGCTGGTCACATTTCCGAAAGTGTTCGTCACGCGGACGCGGTAGTTGCCGGCCTGCGCGGGGAGCGGGTCCTGGAGCACGAGCGCCTGGCCGGTGGCTCCGGCGAGGTCCACGCTGTTGAACTGCCACTGGTAGCTGAGCGGCGCGGCCCCGGCGGCGAGGACGCTGAAGCTGGCGGTGTTGCCGCTCGTCAGCGTGAAGGGCGCGGGCGGCGTGACGATGCTCGGCGCGGCTGCCGGATAGACGCGGCTCGCGGGGAGAATCTGCCGCGCGAGGCCGACGCCGCTGGCCTCGTATTCGAGGGAGATATTGCCGCCGCCACCTCCTTGGTAAAACTCGAGGACGATGTCGTAAAGCTGGCCGGCATTGAGCGCGATGGTGCCGATGTTTTGCGTCGAGCCGTGGTCTGTCCAGTTGCTGATGACGGCCTGGCCGTTGACGTAAAGCCGCACGCCGTCGTCGGACAGGGTGTAAAAATTGTAGGTCGAAGTGGACGGGACGAGGAGTTGTCCGCTCCAGCGGACGCTGAAGTAATCCGTGCCTGTTCCCGCCACGAGCGTGTTCGGCCAGCCGGAGCCAATGTCGAAATTGATCGTGGCATCCGTGCGCGTGCCGAGCGGCGGATCGACGAGGTGCGAGGTGCCGCTGGCGTCGTTGTAATACTGCGCGAACCAGCCGGTGCCATTGCCGCCGGCTCCGCTGCCGGTGACGCTGATGGTGATGGCCGCGGAGGTCGTCACGGCGAGGCCATTGTCGATGGCGTGCGCGGTGATGGTGTGGCTGCCCGGGGCGGCAGTGCTCCACGCGATGTTGTAGGGCGCGGTCACGGCTTCACCGATCTTCACGGCTCCGTCGTAGAATTCGACTTTGGCGATGAAGCCGTCCGTGTCGCTCGCATTCGCGACGAGCGAAATGGCCACGGGCAGCGTGAACGACGCGCCATTCGCCGGGCTCGCGAGCGCGACGGCCGGCGGCGCGTTGAGCGCATTGGCCGCGCCGGGCGTCACACCGCTGGCGAACCAATTCGCCGGATCATCGGCGTAGAGCGCGGAGTTCGTGCGCTGGAGCGACGGCCCCGCGCCGGCGGCGCCGGTCGGCCACGGCGCGGTGTTGTTGTAGCGCACGCTGTCCACGATGACGAAGGGCACGATGGTCAGTCCGCTGGTGGCGTCGATGTAGGGCGGCGCGGGTTTTTCGAGGGAAAGGCGTTCGCCGTTGTTGTCGAGCGCGCCGATATAAGGGCCGAAGATGGGGACGGCGGCGGGGATTTGGTACTTCGTGCGGAAAGTCGCGGGATCGATTCCCACCACGAGCGCAAAGCCGCCGGCGGGAATCGTGGTGCTCGCCGGAAAGCTGAAAGTCACGCCGCCGATTTTCCAGGTGTTGCCCCGATTTGCCGCGTCCCACAGGTTCACCGCACTGGCGGAAATGTTTTTGATTTCGAGGAACTCATCGTAGCCCGCGAGCGGACTGTACTGGATTTCATTGATGACCAGCGGGCCGATGACCGGGCCGGCATTTGCTGCGCCGTAGGTGCGCGCGGTCTGCGCGGGAAAACTTTCGTCGCCGACGCTGTTCACGTAGCGGCCAAAGCTCACGTTGTCGTCCGCCGCCTGAAACTCGAAGCCGTGCGAGTAGCCGGTGAGATTTCCGCCCGCATCGCCGGAGCAGAGATAGACCTGCTCGCCTGTGGAGCTAAGCGAAAAACTGAGGCCCGCGCCGGGCGTGGGATTGAACTGCGCCTCGTTGAAAGTGACATAGCCGCCGGCGGGAATCGTGGTCGCGGGGAGACGGTATTTTTTCGGCACCGAGGTGTCGTCGCTCAGCCACCAGTCGGTGACGGTGACGGCGCTGCCCGTCGGATTGAAAAGCTCGATGGTGTCGGTCTGCGGCAGCACGGAATTCGTGAGGACTTCATTGATGACGATGCCCGCGATGGCCGTCGCCGGATCATCCGCGCCGGGCGAACCACCGATGGCAGTGCTCGCGCGCCACGTCGCGCCGTTGCCGGGATCGGTGTGCGTGGCGGGATTTTTCGGGACGAGCGAAAAGCCCTGGCCGTCCGCGGTGATCGGCCACGGCGCGGTGTCCTTGTAGTCGAAGTCGAGGAGCTGGCTGCCCGTGCCGGAGACGATGGTGAGACGCTCGCCGCCGTTGTCGAGTTTGCCGGTGTAGGCGGCGCCCAGCACGGTGACGCCGGGATAGCGCACCGCGAACTGCGCGAGATTGCGCGCGATGACGACGAGGGCATTCGGCGCGAGCGTGGTGCCGACTGGAAAGGTGAAGACGACGCCGAAGGTGAAATGCACGCCGCCGAGATCGAGCGTGGTGCCGCCGATGTTTTTGAATTCGATGAACTCGTACTCGTCGCCGCTCGTCGCGCCGTTGGGCAGCGGGTTGTAATGCAGTTCGGAGACGATGAGGTTGTTGAAATTTTGATTGGTGTAAAAGGTCGCCACATCGAGCGGGCTCCACACGCCGGCATCGAGGACGCGGGCGTGGATGGTTTTGGAAAGATTGATGATGAGCGGCCCGGTGTAGGCGAATGCCGTGCCCGCGGTGCCGCCGCCAAGCGCGCGCGGGTCGGTGCCGTCGAGCGTGTAGTAGATCGTGCCGGTGCCGTTCGGATTCGCGAGCGTGAGCATGTAGCCCGCATTGACCGCGCCGCCGCGCTGGCTCCACGCCGGCGGGAGGAGCGCGGGATACCAGCCCCACGTTTGGAGCTGCGAGAGGAAGATCGCGTTGCGGTTGACGAGGAAGCCGCTGCTCACGCCGTCGATGGCGGCGGCGAAATCGGCCTGCGTGCGCGGCGGCTGGGTCTTCGCATCGCCCCAGCGCGCGGACTCGGCGATGCTCGCGGAAAGGATGCCCGCCTTCAGCGCGCCGAGCCGCGCCTGCGTGTTCGCGACCGTGAACGCGCCGCCGTTGTTGAGGTGTTTGAAAACGCGGTCAGCCCAGAGCGCGCGGAAGTCGGACGAGAATTTCAGGAGCTGCGTGCAGACGTACTGCGGGTTCGATTTCGTCAGCGCCGTGGCCGCGCCCTGCTGCGCGCTGTCGCCTGCGGGCCAGCCCAGGCCGGCGCTGGTGCCGAGGCGGTTTTCGTTTTCGTTGCGGAGCGTGTGCTCGGAGTCATGCACCACGAATTTCCAGCCGCCGCTCGCGCCCGTGCGGTCGCGGAAGCCATACCAGTTGTTCGGCGAGTTATTGCTGAGGAAAGCCGACACCGCGGCGTCGAGATTCCCGCTCCAGTAGATGTTCACCATGTAGTCGATCAGGCTCGGCACATCGAGCAGCACGGGGTAGGCGGCGTTCACCGTGCCGTTCGGATTTTTCCCCTGCATCTGCTGGCAGACCGCGTTGCCGGTGCCCGCGGTCATACCGTCGGCCAGCGTCCAGAATTAAGTCCACGCGGCGAGATCGCCATCGGTCGCCTCGATCACATAACCGAGGTCGGGATTGGCTTTCAATGTGTCGAAATTCGCCGCGTCGCCGCCGAAATACGTCGCGCCGAATCTCGCCTCGGGCCGCTCATCGACATTGTAGAGCCCCCAGTACTGGCCGTTCACATAAAGGTGCGCGTGCAGGCTGTGGCTGCTCGCCTGGCCCATCGCGAGCTGCGAGAGCCGCGCGAATTCATCCGGCACGATGAAGTTGCTGCCGTCGCCGCCGAAGCTCCACGAGTAGTTTTGCGAGCAGCGAAGATCGAATTTGTCGAAGCTCACCGCGGCGGTGGGATCATTGCCGAAGATGGGAAAGTCGAGCTTTCCGGAGCCGTAGGTGTCGCGGAAAAAAAAGCGGAATGCGTGCTTGGGATTGTCCGCGCTGCGGCTGTAACCGCCACGCACGCGGATGCCGCAATTGATCTGAAAACCGGCGCTGCCATCGGGGTAGATGAGTTCTACGGAGGCGGCCCGCTCGAAGCTGCTCGTGTCGCCGCCGGGGTTCGAGTAAATGCCGGTGGCGGGGTCGAAAAGGTTCGGGAGATCCGTGACGATGGAGAACGAAGGAATGGCCTTTAGCGCGCTCTCGATCTGCGGCCCATAGGTCGCGGAACCGACGATGTCGGTGTCCATGCCGTAGTCGAAAATCTGACTGCTGCCACCGGTCACGCGATAGTAACTGTTGCTGAAAGTACCGCGCGGCCATGTCGTCGTGGCGGTGGCCGCACCGGCCGGATTGGTAATCACCGGGTTTGCCCCACCCTCGGAGACGGTGTTGGCACCCTGGTTCTTGATGTCCGCGGTGAAAAGATAAGTCTGCGTGGCGCTGTCGCCGGGATCGGAGCCGGCCTTTTCCGCGCGATAGCGCAGCGTGGTCGTCTGGCTGATGGAGATCGGCCCCGTGTAGCTTTTGCTCGTCGCCGAAGTGCCCGACGGGGCCGAGCCGTCGAACGAATAGTAAATCGTCGCGCCGCTCGTGCCGGTGCTGAGCGCGACCGTCTGCGCGGTGGTGAAAAAGCCGTGCGGCACGCTGGCGATGACCGGCGCGACCTTGTTGTACACCGGGGCGGTGTTGAACGTGCCGGGCGTCGCCGCGGTGAAAAAAACTCACCGCGCCCGGCGTGACCACGTAGCGCGAGACCTGCGGGCGCACGAGGAAATCACTCCCGTTGACCGCGTCGTTCAGACCGTGAATCGCGAGCACGTTTATCCCGTCCACGAGCCCGCCGACGAACGGCGTGAGATCCACGGTTTCCGCGAGCAGTGCCTGCGCGGACAGCCGGTCGCTGCTCGCCAGCGCGTTGTAATTCAGCGTGCCCGCAGGCACGTTGCGCCGCGCGATTTCGGTGCCGTTCAGGTAGGCGACAAAGCCGTCGTCGTAATTGATCGGCATCGTCAGCGTGGCCACCGCCGCCGCGCTCGGGACGTTGAAAGCGTAGCGCAAAAACGCCGTCGATTTTCCCGCCATCGGCGTGAGCAGATTCGTGCCGACCAGAGACAGGTAGCCGCTCCCGCCCGTCCCCACGGGCACCGAACGAATCACCAATCCGCCCGTGTCGCCGACGAGTTTGAAGTTCACGGAATCCCATGTGTTGAACGTGCCCGAGCGCGCAAACACCTCGCCTTCCGCGCCGCCGCCGCGCTCGAAAACGACCACGCGAATCGGGTAATCCCCCGCCGAGGGAAACGTGAACTGCCGGATGAAATCGTGCGGCCCGGAGAGCACGTCGTCGCTCTGCGTCTCGCCCGCATCGAGGAAGTCGCCGTCCTTGTTCAGATCGATCTGGATGCGGTTGCCGTCGTCGCTGTTCACCCCAAACGACCACACGCCCGCCGTCGGAATCGTGATCGTGCCCGTGCCTTCGACCACGAAATCGTCGATGTCGCCCCCGTCCAGCGGCGGCGGGTTGATATTCCCGGCGTAGTGGCCCTCGCCACCGCCGTTCCCGAAATTCAAAGTCGCCGTCGTCGCCTGCGCCGTCTGCCCCGGCGGGCTGGCGATCACCGCCTCCGCCTGCGCGAGATTGGTGATGTTCGTGTTCGCCTTGAAATACTTGAAGAGCCACCCGTTCACGAGCGTCTCGTAGCCCGCGCCGTTCGTCCCCGGCGTCCAAGCCCCATCGCTGAAAGTGCGCGCCGTCCAAGTCGCGCCCAGCGTGTTGTTCGCCGGCACGAAATACTTCAGCGCGCCATTCGTCGGCACGTAGTTTGTCGTCACCACCGACTGCGCGATGCCGTACGGCTTGTCGGGATACTGCGCCGCGTAGGGATTAAAAACGGTCGAGAAACTCCCGTCCTGCCGCACCAGCGCGAGGTAGCCGCCATTGTCGCTCAGCTTGAAATTGGTGTGCAGCGTCGCCGCCGGATTCGCACGATTTTTCGCCGAGGCAAAGACGACGAGGAAGCCGTTCGGCGCGAGACTGACTGCGGGGAAAATCCATTTCGCAACATCGTTTGGATCGTCCGTGAGCCGCCAGCCCGCGAGCGGCACGGAGGTCGTGCCGTTGTTGTAAAGTTCGATCCAATCCGCCGTCGTCCCGTCCTCGTCTTTCAACCCAGTGTTATTGTTCGCGAGGACTTCGGAGATGATGACATCGGCGCGCGCGGTGGAAAGCAGGACGGCGGCGAGAAACAGGGATAGGAGGGTGCGTTTCATTTGCGGAGGAAGACCAAAGAGATGCAGGAAGCGTGCAATACGCCGCTGCCGATTGCGTTTAGGGCTGAGCCGGAGTGACCAGCCGGTAAAAGCGCTGCGGATTGGCGGTGGCGTCCGTGACATCCACCGGCGTGTCGCTGCCGGGCGCGGCGACGTCGGTGAGCTTCTGCCACACGCCCGCCGCGAGGTCCGTGCGCCACTGCACCGTGTAGCTGTGGCCAGCGCGAGCGATGAAATGAATGACGCACCCGCCGCCCGCCGCCGGAGATGGCGTCGCCACGAGGAAACTCGCCCCATTCTGCGGATCAGTGCCCGCGATGTATTCCTGCATGTTCGTCTGTCCGTCGCCATCCTTGTCCGCCGCAGCATCGGCGGCGTTGAAACGGTCGAGACCGTTGGCGATTTCCCACGCATCCGGCAGCCCGTCGCCGTCGCTGTCGAGAATGGGTGCCTCACCTGTATTCACCGCGCCAGGCGTGGCCGGTGTGGCCGCCCAGTTCGACGGATCATTGCCGATGACCGTGCGGCTCTGGCGCTGCAAAGACTTGCCCGTGCCATCGGCCCCGCTCGGCCACGGCGCGCTGTCCCAGTACTCCGCCTTGTCCACGTTGATGTAAGGCGTCACCACGCCGACCACCGGCCCCGGATAGGCGAGTTCCACCCGCGCGCTGCCGTTGGAAAGCTTCGGCGTGAACGGCCCATAGATCGGCACCGTCACCGGCAGACTGTAGGCGGCGCGGAAAGCGGCGAGCGAGGGCGCGTCGGTCGCCGGATTGAAGCCCACGACCAGAATGTAATCGCCCGGCCGCAGCGTGGTCGCCGCGGCAAAGGTAAAGTCGGTGTCACCTTTAACCTTCCACCCACTCAGATCCACGGGGCTCGTCGTGATGTTATGCAACTCGACGAACTCATCGCGGGCGTTATCCAAACCCGCCAGATCCACCGGGTGATACATGATTTCATTGACCACCACGGGCCCGATCTTCGGCGCGGCATTCGCAGAGCCAAAGGTGCGCGCCGTCAGCGGCCAGAACTCCGCGACATTACTCGTCGTCACTAAGCGCCCAAACGCCACGCCATCCGCCGCCGCCCCAAAAGTAACCTGCGCCCGGTAGCCCGTCGGCAACCCGCCACTAGCCGCGGTCAGGACGGCTTCCTCGCCGAAGGAATCGAGCGAAAAACTGTTGCCCACTCCCGGCGTAGGATTGAACTGCGTCTCGTCGAAAGTCAGGAAGCCACCCGCCGGGATAACTGTGCTCGCGGGGACTTGGTATTTCTGCGGCAGATACTTGTCATCGCTCAGCCACCACCCGCTGATGTCCACCGGACTCGCCGTCGGGTTGGAAAGTTCGATTGTATCAACCAGTGGCAGCGTGGAGTTAGTCAGCGCCTCGTTGATAACGACGGGGGTCGGCAGCCAGTTGGTGTAACCCTTGGACGCCGACTGCGGGAAGGAAGCAATCGTCGCCGAACCATCCGGGAACCGCCCCTGCGACACATCGCGCGCCTGCACCCCGAAAGTCACGGAGTCAATCACGCTCGTCCCGTTCGTATTGGTCAGCACCAGCGGACTGCCGCCGCCGCTCAGCTTGAAGTTGGCATGACTGAACCCCGCCGTCGTCCCGTCCGCGGCATACTTGGAAAATCCTTTGCCAGCGACGTATGACAGCGGCGGGATTTGGGTGTTCGTCGGCGTGCCCGGCGTGTCCGACAAATAAAGACCCGTCAGCAACACCGGGTTGGTATCCGAGTTGTAAAGTTCAAACCAATCCGACCCACCCGCCGGGCTGGCCATCCATTCATTGACCTTGAGACTGGTCACCGCCCCGAGTGGCGTCTTGGCGACATTTGTCGCACCGGGCGACGGGACGATGAGCGTCCAGGAACCCGTGCCATCCACGATGCGACCAATGGAAAAGTCGGCCGCCTGCGGGCCAAAGGCGACGATGTCCTTAACTGTCCCGCTCTGCGTTAGCAGCATGCGCTGGCCGTCGCTGTCGATGGCAAAGCCGGTGTGCAGCCCAGGGGCGGTCAGGGCGCTGTCGCACCAGACGACGAGGTAGCCATTGGCCGGCACACTCGTCGCGGCGGGAAAGACATACTTGTTCAGGTTAAAGTCATCGTCCGTCAGGCTCCAGCCGCTGATGTCAATGGGGAGCGCGGTGTTATTCCTGAGTTCGACATAATCCGGGTAACTGCCGGCGTTGGCGACCGCCGTATGATTCTCGGCCATCACCTCATTGAGCGAGATGGGGCCGGCGACTGTGGACGTGGGTCCGTAGGAAAATGAGGTCTCGGCGGAGGTGATGGAGGGATGCCCGAGGGCGTCGTAATAAGTCACGCGCCAGTAGTAAGTCTGGCCAAAGGTCAGTTGCGCGAACGGAATCGGCAGCGTGGTCTTGTTCACCGTGCTCGTCCCGATGTAAGCCGGGTAATCGTAGGTGCTGGTCGCAAGACGGATTTCCCATTTCGATGACGTATGCGGGCTGGTGGACGGCGCAGCGGTGTGGGTGTAGGCGGCGTCGTAAAGATAAGCCGAACTGGTCAGCGAAGCCCCTGGGAACACCGCCGCCGCACTGGCCGGCGCGGTGTTGGCCGGACGCCGCGGCTTGTAGAAAATGCCGAGGGCCACCTGGGTATTGACTGAGGTGTAACGGTTGAGAGCGAAGCCACCCGACTGTGCGTTGATGAACGCATAATAGGTGTTCGTCCCCCCGGACGAGGTCGGATAGGTCAGTGTCTGGAGGTTTTCCGGTTCGAGAAGCGTGTTATTCAGGAACCACATCCGCTGGTTGTATTCGGTGCGGAAGGATTTGATGAAGGAGTCCTTCACAAAGTTCGGCCCGCGGAAGTTATTCGCCGTGTCGTTGACTTCCCCGTTGTAGATCGAGGATGTCGCCGACGGGCCGCCTGTCGCATACTCGCCGTCGAAATCCCAGAGCAGGCGCACCCACTTGCCATTGGAGCGCCGCCAGAGGAAGTGATTCTGGGTCGTGTCATCCCACGGGCACATCCAGTTGTTCAGGACCAGCGAGGTCAGTTCCGTGTCCACGTCCCAATTCGTCTGCATCCAGGCTTTGGTATTTGGGATGTTCGGATTGTAGGTCGAGGTGTTGGTCTGCGGCACCGTGGCATCGCCCCGCGCCGCCCACATGCCGACGATGGTGTCACGGAGCGGCTTGATCCCTTTCCATTGATGCCCCTGCAGCGTGTAGGTGTAGTCGTAGCGCTGCATCTCAGTCCAGAATCCCGCCGCCGGCAGCAGCCATTCATTGCCATCACCGTACGGGCCTTCACCCGAGGCATTCGAGGAGATGATATAGCCGACCGACTTATAATACTCACCCGCCGCCTCCAGCAGCGAGCCGGGGTTGAGGCGCTGGATTTTTTCGTGGTAGGCGTTCAGCAGTTCGCTGTCGTATTCGCCCTGCTCGACGCGCTGAATAACCGTATCGTTATTGAAATACCAATCCACCCAGCGCACCGAGGACAGCGGCAGCCCCGCCTGTTGGTTCAGGCCATGCGCGGTGAGAAAAAAGTCGGTTTTGTCCGTCTCGAAAATTGAGGTGACATAGTTATTCGCCACGTCCTTGTAAGGCTGGTAATTCGGAAAGTGAACCTTGAACGACTTGCGGCTGGGGCGGCGGTTCCAGCGGCTGCCGTGAAAGCGCAGGGTAATGTCATAGACCACGCCATTGCTGGCGAACACCGCAGGCACGACATCATTCCAAACGCGGTCGCTGGCGAGAACATAAGGCACTTCGCGAGGATAACTGCTCGCGGTGTCCTGGGCAGTCGTCCTCTTGGGGCTGCCGTTGCTATCGAAAGCCATCGCCTGAAAGCCGTTGAGGCCATTGAACGGGGTCACATTGGTCGTCGAAGTGTCATCCACGGCCAGGCCGTTGGTGGAGACGATGATGTCGATGATCGGCTTCGACGAGGAGCGGTTCGGCGTGACAAAGTAAGCCTGCCAAGCCTCCCGCGGGGCCGGCACCCGGTCCACGGCATTCGGCGGCGCCGGGGTGGCGAGGTAGCTGGGTGCGCCGACCTGCACGACCGCCGGGTCATCAGCGCGGGGATACACGAGTTCCGAGCCTTCGCCGCGGTCCGCCTTGATCCGCCAGCGCACGATGCTGCGGTCGATCTGCCCCGGCAGCGTGGCGGAGTACTGCCCATTGCCGAGCGCGGTCATGGCGAGCAGCGTCCGCGCTTCGCCAAAGGCATTCATGTTATCGAGGAAATATTCGACCTGCACATTGCTCAGCGCCACGGTGCTGGAAAAGGTGCAGGTGATTTTTACCGTCTGGCTGGCCCGGATGATCGTCGCGCCATTGGAAACCTGCGCGACGGTGTATTGGACGACCACCGGCTTGGGCACGGCGCGCGTCACGATATTCGCCGCGCCGGGCGTGGGGAGGTCGGCGAAAGTGGTGGCTCCGAGGACGGGCCGCACGGCGATCCAGTTGGCGGGGTCGTTCGAGAGGCCGGTGGCGCTCACCCGTTGGAGGGAGCGGCCTTTATACTCGTAGGCGGCGGAATTCAGGCCCGTGAAATCGTCGTCCGCCCCGAGCGCACCGGCGCTGACCGCCCAGGGAAAGCTGGGCGAATAACTGACCGCGTCCACGACCGTCGCGCCAGCATTGAGCAGTTGGATGGTGTCCCCGTTATTGCTCAGCGTCCCGGTGTAGGGTCCGAGAATCGGCAGGGCGGCGGCGGGGATGGATGGATAAACGGTGGCGAGACGGGCCGGATTGAGCGCGACAATGCGCAAGGCGCCCGCCGGAATCGTGGTGCCTGCGGGAAAGGTGTAGTCGATGCCGCCCGCCAGTTTCCATCCGCTCAGATCGACCGCACTGGCCCCGGCGTTTTGCAGTTCCACGAATTCATGCACGTCATTAGAAACATCCCCCGGCAGGCCCGTGTCGTTGAAAACCGAGATGCCGTTGGCGTCGAAGTGCGGTTTTTCGACGGGATGGTATTGCACCTCGTTGATGACGACCTGCGCGCCGGCGACTGCTCGCAAGAGCCAAATGGTGAGTGAAAAGAGCGGGAGGAAAGGTCTGCGCATGGGGTGTCGGAGTAAAGAAAGCGGCTCCGAGTTTCACATCGGAGCCGCATTCCCTTTCCCACCATAGCCGCCATATCGAAGACCGCAAAAATTGATTATCGGAAAATCATTTTCAATCCGCGTGTTTGGTCGCTGTCGTCCGCATTCCTCCAATGTCAGCTTTGTCCGGGAGCGAAAATCATCCCGTCACTTTCCTGGATGCGGATTTGCCTAGGGTTCGGGTGTCCACAGAATGTCCGTGTCAGGCGGGACTTTGAGCACCCCGGTCGGACTGAGCACCTGCTTGATCTCCAATTCCTCGGCATGGCCGTCGATGAAAGTCACCACTCCGCGCCCTCCATAACGCGTAACAAAGGATTTCCCGTAGGATTTCGGATCGCTGTCGTCATAGGATTTCTGGATGGCCATCGCTAGTTTCTCACCCATTATTCCTACTTCGAGGAAGGCCACCGTCCGCGACGGACGGGTGATCTGGGACATCTTCGCTTTGGTTTTCGATCCGGTCGTCTTGTCCGTCTTCCGCTGGAGTTTGGTATTTATGGCAAAGGCGAAATACGGCTTCGCGAGGCGCTTGACAGGAGCCGGATACTGCGCGCCAGGTAGAAAGAGGATGTTTTCCCTGGAATAATAGCTGGTGTGGCCGGCAACGGTGTCAGGGAAGTCACCCACCCCCTTGCCCCCCATCAGCCGGGGCAATGAGTTATACCAAACCTTTGCGCCTTTCTCCGGATCCGCAGCGTTGGCCCAAGTAGAGCCCAGCGGAATGTTTTCGTCCGGGAAATCACCGTCATTCTGGCTGGCGTAAGTCGCCAAGGCACCAGTGATCTGTTTCATGTTACTTAGAGCCACGATCTTGTGCGCCCGGTTCATCACCGTGCCGTAAACCGGCAGGGCGATCGCCGCGAGGACGAGAATGATCGACACCACGACCAGGATTTCCATGAGCGTAAAGGCCGCAGAAAGGCGGGCGGTACGGAAAGCGGTTTGGTGTTTCATAGGTTGTACCGAAAGCTATTCACTCATGTTGAGGCTGCTCGCCGCCGCAGTGAGGAGGATGCGGTTGTTGCCATTGAGCTGCTGGAGCGCAGCAACGAAGGAGCCGGGGTGCAATTCATCTTTCAAGGAAACATTGAAGCGCAGTTCTGTCATCATGCCAGCCTGGATGGACTCGACGGAAATCAGTTCGCGATGGGTGAGGTAATCCTCGAAGCACTTGGTGAACGCGGTGTCGTAGTCCACGTCGTTCGTCACCCGGATGCGCAGGAAATGCGAGAGCCGCATCGGGGCAAAAATGTCGGCGGTCGAGAAGATGTA
>JAYVNN010000128.1:0-17303 GCA_043758435.1 Chthoniobacter sp. | reverse complement strand
AGGAGCTGGTGGTGCGGTCGGCGGTGAAGGTTTCATCGAGCAGCATTTCCCCGTCGGCGAGCAGCGCGACGGTGCCGTGATTGGTCGAGGTGTCGATGGCGAGGATGGTCATGGTGCAGGGATTTCCTCGATCAGCCGCGCGCCATCTTCGCGATGCGTGAAGCGCAGCCAGTGGGTGTGGGGCGGGAGGAGGGCGGGGAATTTTTCGGCCCACTCGATGACGCAGGCGCCGTCGCCGTCGAGGTATTCGTCGAGGCCGATTTTGAGGGCTTCGTCTTCGTCATCGAGGCGGTAGAAATCGAAATGAAAAAGCGAGAGGCGTCCGTCGGGATATTCGCGGATGAGGGTGAAGGTGGGGCTGGTCACGCTCGCGGTCGCGCCGAGGCCGGCGGCGAGGCCTTTGACGAAGTGTGTCTTGCCCGCGCCGAGGTCGCCGCAGAGCGCGAGGACATCGCCGCGGCGGAGCGTGGCGGCGAACGTGCGGGCGAGGGCGATGGTTTCCGCGGGGCTATGCGAAATGGTCATGGCCGGGTGGGATTTTCGATTCTCGATTTTGGATTTTCGATTGGGTGCTGAGCGTGCCGATGCACGTGAGGGTGAGGCGGGGGAAACGCTGTTTCCATGCGGTTTCGAGGGCGGAGGCGGCGCGCGGGGAGAGGGCGAAGAGGAGTTCGTAGTCTTCGCCGTCGGTGAGGGCTTGGGCGGTGGTGCGGCCTGTGGTTTTTGGGAGCAAAGATTCGTCGAGGGTGAAGCCGCAGCGGCTGGCGGTGGCGAGGCGGGGGAGGTCGGCGGCGAGGCCGTCGCTGAGATCCATCATGGCGTGGAGTTGGAAATTTTCCGTAAGCCAGCGGGCTTCGATGAGGCGTGGGGTGAAGTCGAGATGTTTTCCGGCACGGGAGCCTCCGAGGCGGCCGGTGACGTAGAGGGCATCGCCCGCGCGGCCGCCGCTGCGGAGGATGCAGCGGGTGCGCGCGACGGTGCCGGTGAGGGCGACGTTGAGGAAAAGCGGGCCCGGCGAGCGCGCGGTTTCGCCGCCGACGATGCTGACGCCGAAGCGCCGCGCGGCTTTGCGCAAGCCCGCGTAGATGCCGCGGACAAAAGCAAAATCCATCGTCGGTGGCGCGGCAAGGGTGATGAGCGCGTGCTGCGGCGTGCCGCCCATCGCGGCGATGTCGCTGAGGGCGCGGCAGAGCGCTTTCCAGCCGATGCGGCGCGGGTCTTCGCTCGCGAGAAAATGCACGCCTTCGATGACGGCGTCGGTTTTCAACAACTGCCAGCGCGCCTCGCGCGGGCGGCCGATGACGGCGCAATCATCGCCCGCGCCGGTGCGCACATCCGTGCCGAGCGCGAGGGCGCGGGTGAGTTGCGCGACGACGCGGTTTTCGCCGAGGTCGGAGAGTTTCACAAAGTCGGGAATGCGCCGCGCGCTTGCAGCCAGATGAAAAGGAGGCTCGTGGAATTGTAGAGCGCGTGCATGCCGATGGGGACGAGGAGCGAGCCGGTGCGCTCGTAGGCGAGGGTGAAGCAGACGGCGAGGACGAAGAGCCCGGCGAAGGCAGTGAGGCTCTGGTGAACGGCGGCGAAAAGCACGGCGGTGAGGAAGCCGCTGGCGAGCGGGCCGAGGTAGCGTTTGCCCACGGCGTAGAAAAATCCGCGGAAAAGAAACTCCTCGCAGACGGGCGCGAGGATGGCTCCGGCGAGGAGGATTTTCAGCATCGCCGTGCTCTCGCCGTGCTGCGCGACGGTACGGAAAAGCTGCACGAGTTCCTGCGGTTCTGTGCGTCCGTGGAGTAGGGCCGCGGTGAAAAGATTGGCGATGCCGACGAGGGCGAAGGCGCTGAGCAGGAGGCCGAGCGCCCAGCCGAGGACGCGCAGCGGCCCGAGGCGGGTGAGCCCGAGCAGCGCGGGCACGCGAGCCCCGCGGAAAGTCAGGAAGCCGGCGACGCCGATGAGCAGCACGACGAAAACCAGCGAACCGGGCAGCACTTTGTCGATGGTGATGGCCGTGCTTTTTTCCTGATGCCGGAAGAATGAGGCCACTCCCGCGAGGGCGAAAAAAGTGGCGAGCACGAGGGCGACGAGCGCGTCGGGCATGCGCCATTCCTCCGTGCGCACCTGCCCGCCGTCGCGCGCGATGCGGCGGATGACGCGGGCCTGCACGGCCACCGCGACGGTGAGCACCGCGAGCACGAGCACGCCGGCGGCGGCCTGCTGGAGAGCGTCCGGCGGCAAGGGCTACGGCGCGTAGGAGCCGGGGAGAAAGTAGAGCCGCCCGGCTTCGAGTTTCGGCATGAGCGATTTCACCACGTTCACTTCCACGCTCGTTTTTTCGCTCTGCCCGAGGATGCGGAAAAGCCGCCCGAAATGGAACGGCGACTCGTAGCGGATGATCGCCGCGCCTTTCACTTTGCCGAGTTCCATGGCCTTGGCGTAGGCGTCCTCGATTTCGCCGAGCCCGTTGATGAGCTTCGCTTCCTTCGCGTCTTTGCCGGAGATGACGCGCCCATCGGCGAGGCCGTTGCGCAGTTCGGTTTCGTCGAGCTTGCGTTCGCGGGCGACGATGCCGACGAATTTTCCGTAGGTATCCATGACCATCTTCTGCACGTAGGCGCTTTCCTCGGGCGTGATGGGCCGTGCTCCGTTGAGCATGTCTTTGAAGGCACCGCTCTTGAAGGTGACTTTTTGCAGGCCGACTTTTTCCATGAGCGCGGTGTAGTTCAGCGTCTGCATGATGACGCCGATGGAGCCGGTGAGCGTGGTGTCATTCGCCATGAGGTAGCTGCCGCCGCACGCCACGTAGTAGCCGCCGGACGCGGCGAGAGAGCCCATGTAAACGACGACGGGTTTTTTTCCGGCGGAGCCGAAGCCGCCGTCACGGACTTTTTTCACGGCGTTGTAAATGACATCGGACGCGGTGACTTCGCCGCCGGGGGAGTCCACATAGAGCACGACGGCTTTGATTTTGTCGTCGAGCGCGGCCTGTTCGAGCTGGAGCTTGAGGTCATCGACCATGGTGTCGCCCACGGTGCCGGGCTCCATGGAGGTGATGATGCCGCGCAGATAGATGAGCGCGATTTTTCCATCCGCCTCCTTGCCATCCTTTTGCGGCTTCGCATCCACGACCACGGCCTCCTCAAACTTCGGCGCGGAGGGTTTCACGGGGTTGCGCATGCCGAGCGAGCCGACGGCGAAAACGGCGGCGATAAAGAGCAGTCCGAGGCAGAGGCCGAAGCCTGCGAGCATCCAGAGACAGCCGGAATTTTTCTGCATCATAGGTTGGCGAAGGTGGAGGATGCGGGGACGGGTGACAAGCGGGGAAAGACGGGCGCTTTAATGAAACGGCGAGATGAAAACGCGCATGACGTTCACGCGTCCGCCGGGAAAGTACCAGCGCGGCTCAAACTCGAAGCTGCGCTCGCTGGCGCGGTAGAAAAGCCAGCTCGGTTCGTTGGGATAGTTCGGGTCGTACACGGTGAAGGAAATGTTGCCGCCGGCTTCGCGCCGCTGGGCGTAGGGGATGATGACGTGGTTCATGTGCGGGAAGCGCGCGAGGTAAAGCGCGCGCGGCTGCCCGCGGTCGAGCGAGGCGCTGAGCCAGCGCGCGGCGACGGCCTGCCCGCCGCGGAGGTGGCCCATGGCCATGCGCCAGTTGCCCACGCGCAGGTAGCTGGGGAGCCAGTTGCCGAGGTTTTCTTTGAGCAAGCCCTCGTACGCTTTTGAGAAGCTGTGCAGGTCCGCGTAGCCTGGGAAAACGATGCGCTCCGGGCGGCTGCTCCAGACCGGGATGCGGCACAGTTGCTGGATCCGCAGCCGGTACTCCTCGCGCGAAAGGCGCGGCGCTTTCGGCTCGAATCGCGCGAACTGATGAAACTGCAAAACGGCGCGCGCGAGGACGAAGCAGCGGTGCGAAAACTCCGCGGGCTTTGCGCGCTGGGAAATGTGGAGCCGGCCCTGCTCGTCCACGCCGTACTGGAAAACGGTGTCGTTGGAGAAAGCGAAAGTGTCGCGGTGCAGGTCGAAAGCACTGGCGTGAAGCGCGAGCGGCGAGGCGAGGAGGACGAAGGCGAAAAGGAGGCGGAGCATGAAAAGTGGGCGCAGCAGTCGCGGAGGATTCGCCATCCTGTCAATCCCGGCTATCACTTTGCGCCCGCATCGCATGACCACCGCCACCGTTTTTGAAACCGCCGCTGGCCGCGCCCGCGTCGCCTCGCTCGCCGAACTGCGCGACGACGCCGGCTGGCGCGCGGCCTTCGCGCATCTGGCGAAAGACGCGCGCTATTACGACATCATCGGCGGGACGCTCGACTTCGCATGCCACGGGCTGCTGCTCGAAGACCGCGACGGCCAGCGCCGCGGCGTGCAGCCGTTTTTCTTTGTCGATCAGGATCTCGTGGCCACCGCGCCTGGCTGGGTGCGCGCGCCGATCGAGGCGGTGCGGCGGATTTTTCCCCGCCTCCTCCGGCTGAAGATGCTGATGGTGGGCTGCGCGGCGGGCGAAGGGCACCTCGGCGGCGCGGTGCCCGCGGAGCGCTGGGGCATGGCCGTGATGCGCGAGGCCGTGGTGAAAATCGCGCGCGCGAACAAGGCGCGGCTCGTCGTGTGGAAGGACTTCCCCGCCGCGTACCGCGAGGCGCTCGGCCCGCTGCACGGGGCGGAGGCGGGCGCGTGCTACGTCCGCATCCCCAGCATGCCGGCCACGCGGCTGGCGCTCGATTACACGAGCTGGGACGACTACATGGCGCGCAAGCTCAGCCACGCCATGCGCAAAAACCTGCGCCGCAAATTCAAGGCGCTCGCCGCCGCCGCGCCGCTCGAAATGACCGTCGTCCACGAACTCGGCCCGCACCTCGACGAAGCCCTCGCGCTTTATCTCCAGACCTTCGCCCGCTCCCCGCTCCAGTTTGAAAAACTGACCCGCGACTTCCTCCTCCGCCTCGGCGCGGAGATGCCGGAGCGCACGCGCTTTTTCCTCTGGCGGCAAAACGGGAAGCTCGTCGCCTTCAGCCTCTGCCTCGTCCACGACGGCGCGATCTACGACGAATACCTCGGCCTCGACTACACCATCGCGCTCGACCTGCACCTCTACTTCGTCACCTTCCGCGACATCCTCACCTGGGCGCTCGCCCAAGGCCTGACCGCCTACCACAGCACCCCGCTCAACTACGACCCCAAGCTCCACCTCGGCTTCGCCCTCGCCCCGCTCGACCTCTACGTCGCGCACCCCTCGCCCGTCCTCAACGCCCTCCTCCGCCACATCCTCCCGCTGATCCAGCCCACGCGTGCCGAGCCTGTGCTCAGGCATTTTGCCAACGCGCACGAGATGGTGGCGGGATGAGCGGCAGCCCGCAGGAGTTTCCGTCGCCTGATCTCGCGGGATAAAATCCGGCGCGCGCGTTTTTGGCTCCGCGCGCACCGCGCTCGAACATCGAAATGATGGGCTCAAAGATTATTTCTGGACATCGGTGAATCTCACCGACAGCCTCGCGTCGTCGTTTACACATTAAACTACTCAAAATCCCCCCATTATGATGAAACTAACCGTCACCGCCCGTGTCCTCGTCCCGGTTCTCGCCGTGTCCATCGGTCAAATCCTCCATGCGGCTCCTTTCAATGCGAACCTGCAAAACGGGAATTGGAGTAATCCGCTTTGTTGGGATTTAGGCTCGGCTCCCGATACCTACACCGGCGACATCGCGAACATTCTCGGCTTTTCCATCAACTACGACGGCGGCATGGCTTCGCCGGCAGGTTTGTTTGGCGGTGCGGGTGGTTTCGCGATTGCCAACGGCGGTTCGCTCACCATTGACGGTGCGGGCAGTATGCTCACGCAAACGGTGCTGATTCAGGAAATGCGCATCGGCGAAGGGTCGGGCGGAACGGGCACCGGCACCGGCATGCTCACGATTCAAAACGGCGGCGCTCTCGATACCGGTCTGGCGTCCGGTCTGGCGGTGGGTTCGCAGATCGGCGGCGGGACGTTTGGTCACGGGGAAGTGGATATTTTCAGCGGCACGCTGACCCTGGGCTCAGGCGCGGCAACGAGCGGCTTCGGGGTGGGTATCGATGGCAGCATGGGCCTCCTCAAAGTGGGCAACGGTCTGGGCGGAGCGGGCACTTCCATCGTGGATCTGGCCACGAATAATGTGCAGATGGGCATCGGTGTCGCCTTCGGCTTTGGCGGCGGCACGGGTGCGGCCATCATCGACTCCGATGGTCTGGTTAATTTCGGAACAGGCGCGATCGGCGTCGGTGCGGGCGGCGGCACGGGCACGCTGGCGATCATTGCCGGCGGCAAGATCACCGGCGCGTCGGGCGCGATTCTGATCGGGCAAGGGGCCGGGAGCACGGGCACTTTGCTCAATGCCGGGCAGATCGGGACTGCCGTGACGAGCACCGGGGAGATCCGCATCGGCGGCGGCGGCGGCACTGGCACGTTCAACATGACCGGTGGCATTTTGAATACGACCGGGGAGTTCAATATCGGCGTCAATACCGGGTCGGTGGGCACCTCGACGATCAGCGGCGGGACGGTCAGCGTGCATCAGACGGCGATCGGCCGCAGCGGCGGCACCGGCTCGCTGACTACTTCCGTCGCGACGATCACGGTGGCTCAAACGAACCTTTTCGTGGGAACCGACGCTGGCTCGACCGGCACGCTGACGATCAACAGCGGCACTGTGGCGACCACAGTCGCGCCGGGTGACGTGACTCATAGCACGGGCCATACGCTCATTGGCGACAATGGCGGGACGGGAGACCTTTATATCAGCGGCGGCGCACTCAACTCCGGGGACTACGTTGCTGTCGGTTCCGCCGGCGGTGTCGGACATGTGCATCAGACGGGCGGCGCGGTGACTTTTAACAGTTGGGTTTCGATGGGACTCGGCGGTGGAGCGGCGGGCTCATCCTGGGACATCAGCGCTGGCAGCATCACCAGCAGTGCTGGCTTTGAAGTCGGCTCCGACCGCGACGCCTCAATGAATATCAGCGGCACCGCCAACATCGCGGTCGGCAGTTACAACGTAGGTGTCCGCACCGGCGGCAGCGGCACGGTGGTAATGACGGGCGGCACCGTGAACACGGGCGGCGAACTGAATGTGGGTGGTGCGCAATCCGCGGGCAGTGGATCTTTTAGCATGAGCGGCGGGACGGTGACGACGAACGATCTGAACCTCGGACGCCTAAGCGGTACGGGCGTGGTCAATGTGGCGGGCGGATCCACGATGACGGTCAATGGATGGACCACCATAGGTCGCGATGGCAGCGGGACGGGAACGATCAATGTCAGCGGTGCGGGGAGCCTGTGGCAGCATACGCAAAGCGGCGGCGGCGATCTGCTGCTCGGCTGGAACAACGGCAGTCATGGGGCGGTCAATGTGACCAATGGCGGGCGACTGATCCAGAACTGGTGGTTCCGGGCAGCCATCGATCCGGGCTCGCAAGGCGACGTGCTGGTCGATGGGACAAATTCGAGGATCAATCAGAACACTGGGCGGGTCTATATCGGCGAGCGCGGCACAGGCACGCTGACGGTTTCCAACGGCGGCTTGTTCAGCCAGACCAATGGCGATCAATTCAACGTGGGTGGCAACGACAACAGTTCCACTGGAGATGGATTTGGGACGCTGAACATCACGGGCGCCGGCTCGACAGTTTCCACGAATAACTTCATCCGGGCGGGCTTTGGCAACACCGGCGCCGATCCGGCCGTGGGTGTGGTGAATCTCACCAGTGGCGGCACGCTTTCCAGCGGTGGCTGGATTGGCTTCGGACATGAAGGTGGCGACGGCACGCTCAACATGACCGGCGGCACGCTCACGACCGGCAGCGAGCTCTATGTGGGCATTGATGACAACGGCCACTCGCGCCAGACCACGGGGTTGGTCACGATTTCAGGTAACTCCACTGTGAACGTGGGTTCGCTTCTGTTTATCGGACGGGCGGGGGGATCGGGAGTCTTCAATCTGAATTCCGGCACGGTCAATGTGAACAACTGGGTCCGTGTGGCGGATGGCGGAGTGGGCAGCGGCGGAGGCGTGACCACCGGTGTTTTGAATGTCACCGGGCCTAACTCCCACTTGAATGCCTTCACCGGCGGCGGTGGCGACTTTTTCCGCGCGGGCAACGGCGGCGGCAATGGCACGGTGAACGTCACCGCTGGCGGTTCGATCAACACCAATACCGGCTGGTTCACCTTGGGTGAAAATGATAACACGGTGAGTAACGCGACCGTTGACGGCGCGGGCTCCTCGCTGACCGCTCACGGAATCATTGTCGGTTGGAATGGCTCGGGGAATGGGACGCTGACCATCTCGAACAATGCGGTGGTCAATAACACCGGGACCGATCACGAGCTAAGCATCGGCCGCGACAATGCCAACACCCAGGGCACCGTCAATATCAGCTCGGGGGGCATTCTTAATGCCAGCCGGGATGCCCGGATCGGGGCCAATGGCATTGGGAACCTGAATATCAACGGCGGCACCTTCAATAGTGCCGGCGGCTGGGTTTACGTCGGTGACGGCGGCAGCTCCCACGGCACGGTCACGATGACGGGCGGGGCTTTTAACCAGCCCAATGACACCCTCATGGTCGCCGCTAACCCTGGCGCGCATGGCACTTTCAATCAGAGCGGCGGAACGACGACCGTCGGCGGTGAGTTGAATGTCGGCAGAAATGGCGGCATCGGGGATGTCAACATCACCGGCGGCACCTTTAACGTGAATGGCTGGACCACGGCGGGTCGCGATGGTAACAGCGGCACGGGGACGATCAATGTCTCGGGCACTGGCGTCTTCAATCACACGCCGTCCGGAGGCGGCGACCTGCTCCTGGGCTGGACTAATGGCAGCCACGGCAATCTCAATGTGACCGCCGGGGGAACGGTCAATTACAACTGGTGGGTGCGGGTGGCGGTTGATCCGGGCTCCAATGGCACTGTTCTTGTGGATGGCGCGGCCTCAACTTTCAACGTGGGTGCCGGCCGGGTTTATATCGGTGAAAAGAGCGCGGGCACATTGACGATCAGCAACGGCGGTGCCTTTACCCATCTGGGCGGGGATGACTTCACCATCGGCGGCCGGGCCGCCGAGGAAGGGCCGATTGCCGGGGCCGCTGGAATCCTGACCGTCAGTGGCGCAGGTTCATCGCTGAACAACCCCGGCGGCTTCATCAGAGTGGGCAAGGGCAGTGTGGGTGCATCGCCGAGTGTCGGCACGGTCAATCTCAGCGCCGGGGCGATCAATGCCGGCAACTGGATTGGTTTTGGTCACGAAGGTGGCGACGGGCACTTAAACATGTCGGGCGGCTCGATCTCGGTGGTGAATGAGTTCTATGTAGGGGTGGATAACAACGGGAGTTCGCGTCAGACGACTGGCATCGCGGTGATGACTGGGGGAACGATCAACTCAGGCTCTTTGATGATCGGACGCAACGGTGCCGATGGACGGTTCACCAAGAGCGGCGGCACCATCAATACCGGAGGGATCAATGTCGGTCATGGCTCCGCCGGCTCCGTCGGAAGGTTCACGCAGTTTTCGGGAACGACCACGGGCACCGGGGCATTGGATGTGGGTAATGGCAACGGGCAGGGCACGGTGATTATCAATGGCGGGACGGTGTCTTCCAATGGCTTCTATGTCGGCACTAACCCCGGTGGGAATGGGGTGGTGAATGTTAATAACGGCACGCTGAACATCGAGGGTTGGTCCGAGATCGGCCGCTTCGGCGGGACTGCGGTTGTCAATGTGGATGGCCCCACCGCCGTTCTCGATGGCACTAGTCAGGACATGATGATCGGCTACCACACCGGTTCCACCGGCACGGTCAATATTCTTAATGGCGGTCAGATGAGTCAAAACTGGTGGATCGTCCTCGGGCGCGACGGCGGACCTACGGCCACGGGTGTCATCAATGTGAATGGCAGTGGCTCGAAACTGACCCATACCAGCGGGCGCTTCATCCTCGGCGGTGATCCCAATGACGGCGCGCAGTCCGGCACCGGCATTGTGAACATCAGCAACGGTGGCTGGATTGAGGAAACGGGCGGCACTGACCGCGAGATCGACTTGGGTCGCGGGGTGGGTTCCACCGGCACGATGAATATCACCTCCGGCGGCAAATTCACGAACACGACGAATGCGACGGTTTACCTCGGGGTCAACGGTTCGGCCGGCTACCTGAACATCACCGGAGCAGGCTCGCTTTTCAGCCACACGCCGAATATCGGCGACTTCCAGGCGTCACCGATCATCGTCGGCTGGGACAGCACCAGCACCGGCGAGGTGCATGTCGATACCGGCGGCACGCTCACTTCCTCCCAGGAAATCCGCGTGGGTGCCAATGGCTCGGCTAATGGTGTCTTTGGGATTAATGGCGGCACCGTCACGGCAGGTGTCTTCAGCCTCGGCCGCAATGGCGGCAATGGCACCTTGAACATGCAGGCGGGCTCGGTGGCGACCAACGCCTGGATGACCGTGGGCCACGATGGCGGACACGGGGTTCTCAACCTGACTGGCGGCGCGATCACCACCAATACCGATCACTTCTATGTCGCCATCGGCGGAGGATCGACCACGGGTGTGGTGAATCATTCCGCGGGATCGGTGTTCAGTCATCGCGATGTCCGCATCGGACAGGAATCCACCGCCACTGGCACCTATAACCTTTCCGGTTCCGGCAGCACGGTGACCGCAGACAATGAACTCCACATCGGCCTGAATAGCGGAACCGGGGTTCTTAACCAATCGAATGGCACGGTCACAGCGGCGAATGTCCGCATTGGCACAGTCGGCAGTTCCAGCGGCACCGTGAATAAGACTGGTGGGACGCTGACCGCCGTGGGCGACCTGACGGTCGGCTGGCAGAATAACGCGGTCGGCAATTTGACCCAGACCGGCGGGGTGATCAACGTGGGTGTCGATGCCTATGTCGGAGTCAGGGACAGCGCGACTGGCAACTTCCTGATGAGCGCGGGCACGATGATGATTGGCAGAAACTTCATCGTCGCCGCGGATGCTGGGACGACGGGCAATGTGCAGTTCAACGGCGGCACGATCCAGGCGGCTGCATTTCTCTACGCCGGCGGGACGGCGAGCGTGAATTTCAACGGCGGGACGGTGAAGGCCAGGCAGAACCAGGGCGACTTCTTCAGCGGCTACACCCCTGGGATGAGTGAAATCCAGGCAGGCGGTCTGAAGTTCGATTCCAACGGTTTCACCGCTGCGGCGAATAACTCCTTTGACGGCGCTGGCGGACTGACGAAGAACGGCAACGGCACCCTGGCCCTCACGGCGGCGAACACCTATGCCGGCGGCACCGTCATCAATACCGGCACACTCAACATCAACGCCGATGCGGCGCTCGGCAATGCGGTGGCCGGCGTGACCATCAATAACAATGCCACCTTGCAAGCGGCGGCGAATGTGACCACCACCCGCACCATCACGCTTGGTGCGGGTGGCGGCCGGATCGACACGAATGGGCAGGTCGTCACGCTCGACACCGCCAGCACCGTGACCGGCACCTCCCTCACCGAGACCGGCCCCGGCACGCTGCATATCAAAGGCCTGCAGACCTACAGTGCGCTGACCACCACCGGTGGCGTGACCAATATCTACACCGCCCTAGGCACGGGGACATCGACGATCGCCGCCAATGCAGCAACGAACATTTACGCCAGCCAGACCCTGGCGTCGCTGACCATCGCCGACGGCGTGGTAGTCACGTTTGGCGACGGGCTGCCGTTCGCGGATTTGCCGCCAAAGCCGTCGGTGACATTCGGCGGAGGAGGCACGGCACTGGTCCCCGAGCCCGGCTCGCTCGGGTTGCTCATGGTCGGCGTGCTCGGTTTCTTCGCGCACCGTCGGCGCAGTCGTTGAGCGGCTCTAAATCACGGCAGCTCTTTGAGCTGAATGTGGCGGTATTCCATCGTCCCACGGCCGGCTTCGAGTCCGACGGGGCCGGTCATCGGCAGCTTGAGCGCGGCTTCGAGGACTTCGCCGTTGCAGGCGTGCGGCTATGGTTTTATGTACTGCTTTCTGCGCCCGCCAGCGCATCGAGCAGGCCGAAAAGCGCCGCATCTGTTCCCGCAAAATCGGGCTGCAGTTCCGCGAGTTGCGCGCGGGTCTGCACGTAGCGCGCGGGCGTGAGTTCGGCGGCGCAGGCGTCGGCCAGTTCGGCGACATTGACGGGCTCTTGCTCCAGATGGAACTGCAACCCCACCACGTGGTCGCCCTGCACGAAAGCCTGCTGCGCGCAGCCCGCGCTCTCAGCCACCGTGCGCGCGCCGGGCGGGAGCGAAAACGTGTCCCCATGCCAGTGCATGACCGTGAGCGTTTCGGGAAACGTGGCGAAGGGCGCGCGCCGATCAAAAACGCGCACCGGCCACCAGCCGATTTCCTTTTCCGCATTTTGGAAAACCTTCCCGCCGAGCGCATCCACGAGGAGCTGCGCGCCGAGACAAATCCCGAGCACCGGCTTTCCCGCCGCCAGCACCTCGGCGAGAAAACGCTTCTCCCCGACCAGCCAAGGATGATCGCGATGCTGGTAGATATTCATCGACCCACCCATCACCACCAGCAGGTCGAAATCCTGCGGCGGCGGCAGCAGTTCACCCGCGTAGAGCGCGGTGCGCGTGAGCGTGTGCCCGCGCGCCCGCACCCAGTCCGCGATCCTGCCGGGGCCTTCGTAGGACTGATGTTCGAGCGAGTGGACTTTCATGGCGCGCGGAAAATGCGCGCATCATCACGGCGCGCAAGTCCTCGCGCGAAATTCGGAATTTTATTCCGCCTCGGACTCGATGAGCGCCTCCGCGTTTTCCCCCGCCTCCGCGGCGGCAGCCGCCGGACGCCGCGCGCGCAGCCCCAGCCAGACGCCCGTCGCCGCGACCGCGACGAGATAGGCCGGCCCGGCCAAGCGCCGCAGCGAAAGCGGGCACGCGAGACTGACGGCGACGAACCCCGCGCCGATCGCGAGCAGCCAGAATCCGACGACCCAGGCCGTCGCCGCGAGCGGGCTCAGCGGCCAGGTGCGGTAGGCAATCGTGCGCCACGGCGCAGGCTCCAGCTCCGCCTCGCTCTCGTGGAGCACCGGCAGCGGGCCTTCGCCGCGGAGCAGCAGGCGCATGATTTTTCCAAACGGCACCGGCCCGAAAGCCGCGCCGTCGCGCGAGACATACCAGCGGTCGCCGGGGCGCGCGCGTTTGATGAATTCCGCGAGTTCGATTTTCAGCGCCGTGGCTTCGAGCCAGGCGAGCAGGGCTAGGGGAAAAGTGCGGAGGGACCGCGCTTCGTCGATGTCGGGATGCAGTGTTGTCGTCATGGCGTTGCAGGCTAGACGAACGGGCGGAGCGGGTTGTTAGGCCGGCGTGAAAGAAACGTCAAAAAACTGTCTGCCGCGGCGAACGCGAGGCCGGACGGTTTTTCCAAAATGACTAAGCTGGCTCCGCCGCGATGGTAGCCACGCGCGCGACATGAAATCCCCCGCACTGCTCTGCAGCCTTGCCATTTCCCTAGCGCTCGTGCGCGCGGAGGAGCCAGCGCCGCGGAATGCGCAGGAGCTGTGGGCCGGCTACAATCCGCGCGCGGAGCCGCTCGAAATCGTGGTCGCGAAGTCGTGGGAGGAAGAGGTCATCAAGATCGAGCAGCTGTCTTTCACCGGCGAGATTTGGCAGGGCGTGAAGGTCCGCGTCTTCGCGTATCGCGGCGCTCCGGCGAAGGGCGAGAAGCTGCCGGGGATGCTGCATTTGCACGGCGGCGGGCAGACCTCTTCGCTGGCATGGGTGCGCTATTGGGCTGCGCGCGGCTACGTGTGTGTGAGCCATGATTTCTGCGGCGCGGGGCCGGGGCGCGCGGCGGAGACGACGACGCAATGGGGCGTGGCACCCGCCTACATGGCCGACCCGAGCGGGCCGAAGATCAGCCTGCATCCGACGGCACGTTTCAACTCGTGGTAACATTGGACGCTCGTCGCGCGCCGCGCGCTCACGTTGCTCGAAGATCATCCGCAGACCGATCCCGCGCGCCTCGGCGTCTTCGGCATCTCAGTCGGCGGGACGCTGACGTGGATGGTCGCGGGCTGCGATTCGCGCGTCGCGGCGGCGGTGCCGATCTACGGCGTGGGGCAGAATACTTACACCTTCCCGTGGCAGTCGCCGGACGACGTGGTGGATGAAGACACGCGCCTCACCCGAGCGCTCATCGAGCCGGAGGGCTACGCCGCGGGCGTGCAGTGCCCGCTGCTTTTTATGAACGCCTCGAACGACCACCACGGGCGGCTCGACTTCGGGATGCGCACGCTCGCGCTCGCCACGCAATCGCCCATGCTGCGTGAGGTCTATACGCCGCGCAGCATCCACCACCTCGAGCCGGCGGAAGCGCAGGACCTCGCGCTGTGGATGGACTTTCATCTCAAAGGCACCGGCCCCGCGTGGCCCGAGTCGCCGAAGATCGAAATGCAGGGCGGCGACGCGACGCCGCGCATCGTCGTGACCGTCGCGCAGCCCGGCGAAGTCGAGAACGTCACCGCGCACTACGGCTTGAACAACCCGTGGCCGACGAGCCGCTTTTACCGCGCCGTCGCGGCGGAAAAAATCGCGGACGATCGCTACGCCGCGCCGTCGCCGATCCTCGCGCCCGACGACACGATCTACGCCTTCGCCAACGTCACCTACCGCTCCGGCATCCACCTCAGCACGCGCCTCATCAAAGTCGCCGCGCGCGACCTCCCCGCCGTCCGCCCCACGCTGCAACGCACCGCACTCATCGACCCGATGGACAACGACCGCGCGTGGTTCTGGTGGCTCGCCGGCACCGACCCGCTGAACCAAACCGCCCTGCTCCAACCGTGGACCGGCCCGCACGGCGAACGTGGTTTCACCCACTCGCAGCCCGGCGCATTTTCCTTCGCCACCGCCGCGCTCGGCGACCCGCAGTTCAAGCGCGACGACACCGCCACGCTCCTCCTCGATGTGTGGGCCGAAGCCTTGCCGTCATCACTCGAAGTCACCGCCACAACGAAGTTTTTCCAGCCCGGCCAAATCAACTACAAGGCGAAGCCAAAACCCGGCGAAGCGAAGGACGGCTGGATCACGCTCCGCCTCCCGCCATCCGATTTCCACGACGACAAAAACGCGCCGCTCGCGAGTTGGAAGGACGTGGATTTCCTCTGCCTCTCCGGCACCTGCGATGGCGAAAAGCGCACCGTCTTCAAAAACCTGCGTTGGGAGAAAAGCGACTGACTTCGCCGCTGAAGCTTGCGCTATGTGAACCGAGTCAACGGCATTGTGATTGACCGTGGAGAGATTGTTCCGGCTACCTGTATGGATGCCGAAAACATTGAAGCCCGCCTCCGATGGGGCGGAGTTTGTGAAATGGTTCCGCCCGCTCATCGACTGCTTGCACGAGTTGGGTGCCGCCAAGCCGCGCGAGGCGTCGGACTGGATTGCGGAAAAGGAGAAGGTGCCGGCGGCGAAACGCGAGGAATTGCTAAAGGGCGGCGACGAGCGCTTTCACAATCAGGTGCAGTTTGCGCGGCAGTATTTGGTCTGGGAGGGTTTGATCGACAAGAGCCGCAAGGGCATCTGGTCGTTGACGCCTCTCGGCGCACGCACGCGGCTGACCGATGATGAGGCGCGGAAGATTTTCTCCAAATGGGGGAGGTTTTATGCTGCCGCGAAAGCGAAGGCGAAGGGCAAAGAAGTTAAGGGGAAGTTGGAGCCGGTTGAGCCGGTTGAGCCGGAGGTGATCGATCTGTTTGCCGTAGAGAAAGTCGAGTCGGTCGGTTTATTGAATGTGTTGCGCGGCCTTTCGCCAACAGGGTTTGAGCACTTCTGCCGCCACCTGCTGCTGGCGTATGACTTTGAAAATGTAACGGTGACAAAGCGCTCGCGGGATGGCGGAATCGACGGCGAAGGAATCCTGCAACTGAATCCGTTTGTCAGTTCGGTCGTGGTCTTTCAATGCAAACGCTACATCGGTGCCGTCTCAAGCGAGGAGGTGACGCAACTCCGCGGTGCAGCGGGCGGGCGGGCGGACAAGGCGTTGCTGATTACGACCGGCACATTCAGCGGACCAGCGAGGGCGGAGGCGGTGCGGACAACGCCGCGGATCGAACTGATCGACGGCGAGCAACTGGTCGCCATGTGCGAGGCGAAACAGATTGGGCTGACGCCGCGGACGGTTTACGACATCGACCACGCGTTCTTCGCGCCCTTCCGCGAGTAGGTGCGCTGGTAGATGGGGATGACGACCCGTCTCGCGCGAAGTAGATGGTGAAGAAGAAACTGGTATCGGCAAACGCGCTTAAAACCGGCGTTCGCGGCGCAGTTCCGCGAATTGCTCGTTGATGGATTCGGTGCTGTGGAGCGCCTCCGGCCCCCACATGGCGAGGAGCCGCGCTTTGAAATCAGGACGCTCGCTGGGTGGGGATTTTGGCTGCACTGCGGGGTGTGGGATGACTTCGGCGATGGTGCGGCCTTAGCGCGTGATCTCGATGCGCTCGCCCGAGTCGAGTAGCGCGTCCAATCGGTAAGGGTCGGTGTGGATGTCGTCGAGCGTGAGCGTTTTCATCGCGCGCATGGGTAACTTCGGGCGGCAGGGATTCACAGCATTTGTCCCGGCGGCAATGAACCTCAAGAATCTGCGTGGTGGAGAGATTGACTGGGCGCGGCGAACTCCATCCCGAATATTATGCTTCCATCCATCATCAAGAACTTGGGCCTCGTGGTGCTGTGTGGTTCCGCCTTTGCCGCCGAGCCAGTGAAGACGGACGCGCTGAAATGGTTCACGCCGGATCGGGATTTCAAGGCGGTCGAGCCGGCGGCGTGGGTTTATGAGGGTGTGGAGAAGGCGTTTGTCGGGGACTTTGCGAATCCGAAGACGCTGCCTTACGTGGATGATCTCGCGGCGCTCGGCGTGACGGTCATTCACACCGGCGGGCCGGACCCGTATTTTCCGCTGCGGCGCGACGGCGGGGCGGGGGTTGAGGCGAAGGAGGGCGCGCTGATGCAGACGGCGTTTGAGCGGATGCGGTCGCATGGGATGCGTGTGGTCATCGGGGTGTCGCCTTACGCGCCGGTGGAGTATGTGAAGCTGCATCCCGAGTGGCGGCTGAAACTTTCCGCGAATGAAAAGCCGCTTGATCCGGCGCTCGATCTCGCGAAGCCGGAGCACGCGGCGCTGCGCAGCATGAGTTTGAACACGCCTTACGGCGATTATCTCATCGAGAATCTCGCGGAGATTTTCGCGGACTACCGCGTGGATGGCATTTCGTTCGACGGGAACTATCACCCGCCGCTGAACTAC
>JAYVNN010000127.1:0-5924 GCA_043758435.1 Chthoniobacter sp. | reverse complement strand
CGATGATCTTGAACTTTTTCGAGTCCGCGTAGTTGCCGGGATTGATGCGGACTTTCTCCACCCACTTCGCCGCCTCCATCGCCGCCTCGGGTTTGAAATGGATGTCCGCGACAATCGGCACCTCGCACCCCTGAGCGCGCAAACCCGCGACGATGTGCTGCAAATTCGCCGCGTCTTTCACCGTCGGCGCGGTGATGCGGACTATTTCGCAACCGACCGCTGCGAGATCGAGCGTCTGCTGGATAGACGCCGCCGTGTCCATCGTATCGCACGTAATCATCGACTGCACGCGGATGGGATTGCTCCCGCCGACGCCGACTTTTCCCACACGCACCTCGCGGGTGGCGCGGCGGGCATAGGTGAAGGGAGACGCGCAGTAGTTCATGCAAAGACTCGCCCTAGGCCGCGGCTGAAACTGGCTTGAAGCGCATGGTGGGGCTCTTTTTTCCGCCGCCAAAAAGATCCTGCACGTCGAAGACCGTGACGAAGAGCATGAAGCCGATGACCAGCAGCGTGCCGGCGGTCTGGATGAATTCGACGACGCGCTGGGTGCGGTGACCGGGAGGGCGGCCGCGGACCAGTTCGACGATGGCTAGGGTGATGTGGCTGCCGTCGAGCGGGGGGATGGGCAGCATGTTCATCAGCGCGAGGTTCACATTGATGACGACGCTGAACCAGAGCACGAGCCGCCAGCCCTGCGGGCTCTCGAACAGGAGGTAGTAAATGCGCATCATCATCACCGGCCCGCCCATGTGCTGGACGCTGATGTTGCTCTTCGAGGTGGGGCTGAGTTTTTTGAAGGTCTGGTAGATCGTGCCGGTCGCCTCGCTGATCTGCTCGTAGGGCGTGGGATAGATGGGCCACATCTTGCCGCGCTCGTCGAAAACGAGGCCGTCGCCGCGGCCCAGCGCGACTCCGATGCTGGGTTTTTCGCTGCCTTCGAGTGGAACCTCCGGCGTGACGGTGAGCGTCTTTTTCTCGGCACCCCGCTCGACTTCAAGCGTCACGGCTTTGCCCTCGTGCGCCCAGACGTACTGGATGAAATGCTCAGCGAATGAGATGGCCTGACCGTCCACCGTCAGGATGCGGTCGCCCGCCTGCAAACCGCCGCGCGACGCCGGGCTGTCGGGGAAGACGGCGCTGGCGAGAAAGCCGCGGGGCTCGAAGGTGAGATCGACGGTCGGCACGGTGCCATCGGCGCGCTTCTCGCCACGCTCGACGGTGATGATGAGCGGCTGGCCGGGATGCGCTTTGGCCCAAAGGCTGATGCTGCTGTCTTCGTAGATGCGCTCGCCGCCGACGCGCACGAGGATGTCATTCGGGAGAAAGCCGGCCTTTTCCGCCGGGCTGCCGGGATCGGTCTTGGCGACCATCGGGCGGCTCATCGAGCCGAGGCCGAGCTGCCGGAGTCCTCGCCGCTGATACCATTTCGTCGTTTCGACTTTCGGCGTGGCTTCGATCGTTTTCGTCTGACCGTCGCGCAGGATGTCGAGATGGAGGGTGGGCTCTTCGCTGCCGGCGATGCGCCAGGTCACGCTGTCCTCGCTCTGCCCGCCCCAGCGCGTGACTTTATGGCCGTCGATGGCGAGCAGTTCGTCCCCCGCTTTGAGCCCCGCACTTTCCGCCGGAGAACCGGGCGCAACGAACCCGATGAACGTGGTGCGCTCGCCCTCGGTGACAGGCCGCCCGACCTGCCACACGAGCACGGCGAAAAAGCACGCGAGTCCGAAGCTGAAAAGCGGCCCGGCAAACGCGACGATGATTTTGTCGAGCGGCTTGAGCTTGGGCAGCTCGCGGCCCGCGTATTCGCTGTCGCCTTCGATCGCGGAATCCATGAGCTGCGGCAGCTTCACAAAACCGCCCGCGGGAATGCTGCCGAGGCTGTAGATCACGCCGCCGATTTTTTTCTGCCAGATCGGTTTGCCAAACCAGATGCCGAAACCCTCGATGATCAGCCCGCGCCATTTTGCGGCGAGAAAGTGTCCGAGTTCATGGACGACGATGAGGAGGTTGAAGAGGAGGACGACTTCCAAAAGGATGCCGATGATTTTGAGGGTGGCCATGAGTGATGTGGTGAGACGCCGGGCGGACGGGGAGGTTCAAACGCCGAGCAATTCCCCGGCGCGGGTGCGCGCCCAGGAATCGGCGGACAGGATAGCATCCAAGTCCGCGCCCGCAATTAAGCGATGCTCGGACATGACGCGGGCGACGGTTTCCCAGATCGCGGGGAAGGCGCAGCGGCGCTGGAGGAAAGTGGCGACAGCGACTTCGTTGGCGGCGTTGAGGACGGCGGGGAGTGTGCCGCCGGTTTCGCCGGCGGTGCGGGCGAGGGTGAGGGCGGGGAAATCGGCGATGCGCGGAGCCTCGAATTCGAGCTTGGCGAGTTTGGCGAAGTCGAGCGGTGGCAGTGAATTCGGCACGCGCTCGGGGTAGGTGACGGCGTACTGGATGGGGAAGCACATGTCGGTCGTGGAAAGCTGCGCGAGAACGGAGCTGTCGATAAACTCGACCATGGAATGCACGATGGACTGCGGGTGGACGATGACTTCCACGCGCGCCATCTCGACATCGAACAGCCAGCGGGCCTCGATCATTTCGAGGCCTTTGTTGAAGAGCGTGGCGGAGTCGATGGTGATCTTTGCGCCCATCGTCCAAGTCGGGTGCTTGAGCGCCTGCTCGAGGGTGACGTGCGCGAGTTGTTCGGTGGGCAATTTGCGAAAGGGGCCGCCGCTGGCGGTGAGGATGAGGCGGCGGATGTCGGACGTGGGGGAAACGTCGAACGCTGAACGTTGAACGCTGAACGTCGAAGGCTCTGCGCTCTCCACGTTCAGCGTTTGGCGTTCGACGTTCAACGTTCGACGTTCTTCGCGCCTCCCTTCCAAACACTGAAAGATCGCATTGTGCTCGCTGTCCACGGGCAGCACCGCAACGCCTTTCCGCCGCGCGGCGGTCATCACGGCTTCGCCGGCCATGACGAGGATTTCCTTGCTGGCGACGGCGATGTCTTTGCCCGCCTCGATGGCGGCGAGCGCGGGGCGCAGGCCGCCGGTGCCGACGATGGCGATGAGGACGAGATCGGCCTCGGGGAGTGTGGCGAGTTCGACGAGGCGCTCGACGCCGTCGGGGCCATTCGAGATAGCGAGTTTGGCGCTGGGGAAATGCTTCGCGGCAGCGTGGAGTTTGTCGGCGTTGGAGTGCGCGGACATGCCGACGATTTCCATGCGCTCGGGGATGTCGCGCGCCACTTTCTGCGCGCTCTCGCCGATGGAGCCGGTGGCTCCGAGGATGACGACGCGGCGCTTTCTCATGACACGCCGATGACGAAGCGGAGGTAAAAAAACAGCAGCGGCGCGGTGAACAAAATCGAGTCGATGAGATCGAGCGCGCCGCCGATGCCGGGGAGAAAGCGGCCGGAGTCTTTGACGTCGCAACTGCGCTTGATGATGGACTCCGCGAGGTCGCCGATGATCGCCGCGAGCCCGAGGATGAAGCCGAGGATGACGGCGTCCCTTTGATGCAAATAGGCGAGCTGCCGCGGCATGAGCGCGAGGAGGCCGCACGCGCCGCCGGTGGAGAAAAGGAGCGCGCCGAAAAAGCCCTCCCACGTTTTCTTCGGCGAGATGTGCGGGACGAGCGGATGTTTGCCGATGAGCGAGCCGGTGACATACGCGCCCATGTCGCTGAACTTCGTCACGACGATGAGCCACAGTACGTAGAAATGGCCCTGCACATGGCCGGTCACGACATCGCGCGGGAAGACGTACACTATTTTAGTCACGAAGCCGAAAAGCCACACGACGTAGAGCAGGCCGAAGAGCGTGTAGGCCATCGTTTCCAGCGGGGAAATGTCGCGCGTTTTCTGGAACATCTGCCGACCAAAGACGACGAGCATGAAGAAGACGAGCGTGGCCACCTCGAAGTCGTAGGACTGCACCGGGCCGACTTTGCTGAAGTAGTAAAAGCTGCCCCAACTGAACAGCAGCCCGCCCCACATGCCGATCATCTTGAAGTTCGGCAGACGCTTGTGATCGAGCATCGTGTAAAACTCCCACAGGCCCACGAGCCCGAGCGTGGTGATGAGGAAAAGAAAGCCGGGCTCGTAGCCGGAAAAGATGATCCAGAGCGCGACGGTCCAGAGCGCCAGCGAGCTGCCGAGGCGGCGGAGAAAGACTTGGCGCGTTTGGGTCATGGATTGCGGGCGGGGAAAATGGGGGCGCGGGTGTGTGTTGGCAAGCTCTGGGGAGCGCGCGCGGCCCGGACATCCGCGGCCTCGCGCTAGCGGCGCGCAGGCGCTTTGCGGACCAAGGTCGCGCGCTTGACCGGCACCGGTGTGGCTGCGGGCTCGTCGTATTTTTTCGTGCTCGGCCAGATGAGCCGCCAGGGCTGCTGCTTCACGGTGTCGCTGGCTTGCTGGAGGTTCGTGCCGACGGTGGAGAATTGCGCGCCGAGGTTGGTGATCGTGCGGCTGAGCGTCTCGGAGGAGGTGCGGAAATTGTGGAGCGTGACTTCGACATCGCGGTTGTTCGTGAGGCTGGCGGTGAATTTTTCGGTGTTCGCCAAAGTGTGCGCGAGCGCGCTTTCCGGGCCTACGATGGCGGCAAAGCTGTCGAGCGCCTTGCCGAGTTTGCCGTCGTCGCTGGTGATGTTCTGGACGTTTTTCAGCGCGAGGCTGAGCGGGCCGTCGGGGCTGGTGAGCTGGTCGAGATTCGCGCCGGTTTTTTTGAACTCGGCAAAGGCGACGGGCAGGTCGCTGCCTTCGGAAGTGAGGCGCGGGAGATTGTCCGCCGTCTTTTGCAGGCTATCGAGCGTGGTCGTGACTTTGGTCAGCGCGGGGTCGATTTTTTCGAGGATCGCGGGCACGGCGTCGGCGAGTCCGCCGGGACGCAGGCCGAGGAAACTCGCGCCGTCTTTCGCAAGGCCCGTGTCTTCCTCGCCGTTGGTAAAGTCGATCACGGATTCCCCGAGCAGGCTGTTCTGGGTCAGCTCGACTTTGACCTTGTTGTAGATCTTCGCGTCGCGATCGACCTGCACTTCGATGAGCGTTTCCATCTTCGGCGTGGGCCGGTCTTTTTCCGGCACGGGGGAAAAAAGCGAGCGCACCTGGCCGATCTTGCGCCCGGCGAGGAGCACCTGCGCGCCGGGTTTGATGCCCGCCGCGTTGTCGAAAAAGATGCGGAAGGTGTGCTGCGGCACGAAGACGCCGGGCGCTCCGAGATAGAGCAGCAGCGCGGTCAGCGCGGCGAGCGAGAGCACGACGAGCAGACCGGTGCGGATTTCGTTGCGGAGAATGTTCACGGAGTTTTTTAGACAGAATTTACAGAATGAACAGAATTGGGATGGAGCGCAGACAAACGTCCACGCAATCAACGCGCAATTCTGTCCATTCTGTAAATTCTGTCTTCATTTTTGCGCGTCGCCGATGGGTCCTTCGATATTGCCGGAAATAAACTGCACGACCACGGGATCGGTGGATTTTTTGAAACCCTCGGGCGTGTCTTCGGCGATGACGCGGCCTTTGAAAAGCATGGCCATGCGGGTGGCGATTTTGAAGGCGCTGCCCATTTCGTGCGTCACGATGACGGAGGTTGCGCCGATCTTTTCGCTCAGCTCGATGATGAGCTGGTCGATGACGGAACTGATGACGGGATCGAGGCCCGCGCTCGGCTCGTCGTACAAGATCACCTCGGGATCCATGATGATGCCGCGGGCCAGGCCGATGCGTTTGCGCATGCCGCCGCTGAGTTCGGCGGGCATCTTGTCGCGCGCGTCGGCCATGCCGACGAGGGTGAGTTTTTCATCCACGAGGGCGTCGATTTCGTCCGGCGTTTTGTCGGTCAGTTCTTCGAGCGGCAGGGCGAGGTTGTCGCGCACGCTGAGGGAGGAAATGAGGGCGCTGTACTGATAGACCATGCCGATTTTCTGGC
>JAYVNN010000126.1:0-17366 GCA_043758435.1 Chthoniobacter sp. | reverse complement strand
GTGAAAAAGTCGAACCTCAGCGACTTCAAAAACATCCGCAAAGGCGGGATCATCGCCATCCAGATCGAGAAGGACGACCTCCTCATCGACTGCAAACTTACCGGCGGGCTCGACGAAATCGTGCTCATCACCCACGAGGGCATGAGCATCCGTTTCAACGAGGAAGAACTGCGCGACCAAGGCCGCAACACCGTCGGCGTCTGGGGCATCCGCCCCGACAAGGGCGATTACATCGTCGCCGCCGCACTCGTGAACAAGGAGGCGATGCTGCTCGTCGCTGGCGAGAACGGTCTCGGCAAACGCACCACCTTCGAGGACTACCGCCTCCAGTCCCGAGGCGGCAAAGGGGTCATCACCATGAAGACGACCGAGCGTACCGGCGGCGTCGCCGGCGCGCTGACCGTGCGCGACGCCGACGAACTCATGCTCATCACCAACAAGGGCAAAATGGTCCGCACCCGCGTCGCCGAAATCCGCGAGACCGGCCGCAACGCGCAAGGTGTGAAGCTCATTGACATGCGCGAAGGCGAAATGCTCTCCGGCATCGCGCCTGTCGTCCGCGACGAGGAAGAGGACGCCGGGGAAGCCGGCGCGTAGCCGCGCCTAATTGCCGGTGAGTTGCAGTCGCAGGAAGCGCCGTCCCGTCGGTGAGTTTTCGAGCGAGATGCCGTCCTGCCATTCGGTGAGCAGGGTGCCGTCGCCTTGCGGGGCGCTGTAGAGGAGCGTCGGGCCGGGGTTCCAGGCGGAGAGATCGCTGGAGCCTTGCGCGGTGGTGGTGATGGCGGCGGCGAGACCTTCGCGGAGGCGGCATTGGAGACGGAGGTAGCGCTGCGAGGTGCCGGGGTCGGTGAAAATGTTGGTCGTCAGCGCGGGATGGGCGGCGGGATCGAGGGGCGATGTGGCGAAGACGAACTCGGTGAAATTTTTTCCGCCGTCGCTGTCGGGGTCGGCGTTGTCGCCCCAGAGCGTGGCTTCTTTCGCCGGGTCGGCGAGGTCGGCGGCGGAGAAATATTTCGCGCGCCAGAGCGCGATGGTCCACGCATCGGCAGCGCCGGGCACGCCGCCGGGGACGTAGCTTGCGCGCCAGTTGGTGCCGATGTTTGGGTTGGGATTCGTGTTGGGATTTAACAGCACGAGTGCGGGGCCGGAGCCGTTGGCGGAGGTCGGCCACGGGGCGGTTGGGAGATAGGCGATTTGCACGATGGGCGCGCTGTTCGCGTCGGAGACGAGCACGGTTTCGCCGCCGTTGCTGAGATTGCCGATGAAGGCTCCGGCGACCGGCAGGCCCGCGCCGTAGCGCGCGGCGAAGGCGGCGGTGTTGCCCGCAACCACGACGCGTGCGCCGGGCGCGAGCGACTGGATCGGCGCGGCGGCGAAGCTGAAGGTCACACCGCCGGAGACGGTGACGCCGTGGAGGTCGAGCGTTTCGGCGGAAATGTTGAGCAGTTCGAGGTATTCAAAATACGACGAGCTGTAACCCGCCAGCCCCTCGCTCGCCGTGGCCGCGGTGGGATTGTAGTGCAGCTTGCTGACGACCACTTTTCCCGCGACCGCGGGCGCGAAAAACGTGAACACCGCTTCGTCGAGCGCGCTCCACACTCCGCCGCTGGAGAGGAAGCGCGTGCGGACGAGCGTGTTGTTTTGCGTGATGGGAATCGCACCGGAGTAAGGCGTGCCCACGAACGCGCCGCCGACCGCGCGCGGGTCGGTGCCGTCGAGCGTGTAGTAGATCGTGCCGGTCTGCCCGCCGAGGCCGAGGGTGAGCGGGTAGCTCGGCGCGACCTGCCCGCCGTGCTGGGAAAAAACCGGCGGATCGACCGCGGGATAAAAGCCGCGCGTCTTCAGCGCGGCGATGACGGTGGCCGTGCGCGAGGGGAAAAAATTCGCGCGGATGTTATTCAGCCGCGCCTGCCATTGGGCATAGGTGTGGTTGGTCGCGCTCGTGCCCCAGCGCGCGCAGTCGGCGATGATCGCCGCGGAAATCTGCGCGGCGCGCACGTCGAAAAGCGCCTGCGCTTTCGCGGGCGTGAGCGCGCCGTTGTTGAACAGGTGCCGTTGCGCGACATCGGCGATCTTGAGTTTGTATTCCGCATTGGTCGCGAGGTCTTCATGGATCCACTCGGAGTTCGAGTAGGTGAAATTCGAGCGGTTGCTGCCGGTCGTGGTGTTATTCGTCGCGCGTGCGCTGACCCAGCTTGTGGCGAGCAGGGTGTGCTCGCAGTCGTGTGGGAAAAAGCGCCAGCCGTCGGCGGTCAGGCGGTCGCGGAAGCCGCGCCAGTTATTCGCCTTGTTCATGCTCAGGAAATTCGAGAGCGGCCCGTCGCCGTCACCCGTGTAGTAGTGCAGCAGCAGGTAATTCGCGAGGTGGTCGGGATCGATATAGACGGGCATCGCGGGCATGCGCACGCCGTTGGCATCGCGCCCGAGGAGCGCAAAGTAATTCACATTCGTCGGGCTCGCCGCGCAGGCGCGCGAGAGGTTCCACGTTTGCTGCCACGCATCCACGGTGCCGCTGCCCACCTCGTAGGTGAAGTTCGGATGGTTCGACGTTTGGATCACATCGTAGTCATTCGAGCTGCCGCCGAAGTAACTCGCGGCGTAGTCTTCCTGCGAACGCTCCTCGGTCATGTAGAGCCCCCAGTACTGGCCGTTGAGGTAAAGGTGGAGATAGCGCGAGCGCGTCTGCGGCTGGCTGAGCGCGCCGGAGAGATCGCGGCAGAAAACCTCGCGCACCTGCGTGTTCTCAGTGCCCGTGTCATTGGCCCACGAGTAGTTTTCTTCGCTGCGAATATCGATGGTCTGAAACGTGTCCGTGCCGCTCAAGCCGTGCAGCGGAAAATTCAGCGAGCCGGCGCCGTACGAGTTGCGGAAGTAGAGCCGGAACGAATGTTTCGGCGCGTAATCCCCGCGGCTCGCGCCGCCGCGGATGCGCAGTCCGCAGTTGATGTGAAAGCCTGCCGAGTTATCCGGAAGCAGGTATTCCGCCGAGGCCGCGCGCTCCCATGAGTCACCCTTTTGATCCGCGTTTGAGTAGATGCCAGTAACCTGATCGGTAAGGTTTGACTGATCGGTAACAAGCGAAAGACTGGGCACCTGGTTCAGCGCATCGAGGAACTGTTGCGTGGTGTATTGCGCTTTCAGTGTGGCGTTGAAACCGTAGCGCACGGTCTGCCCATTGAGTTGCGCCGCACCGGGCGCGGGCCAGCCGGCGGGTGCGGAGGCATAGACCTGGTTCGGCACGTCGCTCACGAAGACATAGCTCTGCGTGTCCGTATCCGACGCGAGCAGGCCGGCTTTGAAAGCGCGCGCGCGCAGCACCGTCGTCGCGCTGACCGTCACCGGCGCGGAATAGACCGTGCCGTTGGTGTCGGTGGGTGTGCTGTTGTCGAGCGTGTAGCGGATCGTCGCGCCCGCGGTCGCGCAGGTGATCGCGACCGATTGCGACGTGGTGAAAAAGCCGCGCTTCACGCTGAACGAAGTGTCCGCGACGAAGCCCGCGACCGTCACCGCGCCATTCGCCGCGCCGGGCGTGGGCGTGGGAAAATACGCGGGCGCTCCGGTGGTCAGGCCGTAGGAAATATTCGTCCGCTGCACGGGATAGGCGGGCGAGAACTGCGTGGCAATGCTCGCGTCGGGCCGCTTCAGCGCGAGATATTCGCCGCCGGTGCCGAGCTTGAAATTCGTGTGCAGCGGCAATGCGGGATTCGTGCGGTTTTTCGCAGAGGCGAAGATGACGGGATACGCGCCGCCCTCGACGGTCAGGTTCGGAAAAGTCCACACCGTCGCGTCGTCCACGAGTTGCCAGCCATTCGCGGAGACGGCGAAGGGGTTCGGGTTGTAAATCTCAATCCAGTCCTGCTTCGTGCCGTCCTCATCGAGGAGTGCGGAGCCGTTGTCGGCGAGGAATTCATTGAGTACGAGCGATTGCGTGGCCAACCCGATATAGACCGTCACCGTTTTCGTCGCGGAGCCGCCCGCGTTTGTCGCCGTCAGCGTGTAGGTCGTCGTCACCGACGGTGAGACCGAAACCGTTCCCGTCGCACTCCCCGGACTCGCGAGCGCGCCGTTGCTGATCGCCACGGTGGTCGCGTTGGAAACATTCCATGCGAGCGTGACCGGTGCGCCCGCCGTCGAGAGCACCCCTGTCGAGGCAGTGATTCCGCCTGCCGCCACGGTGAAGCTATTGACCGCCGGCACCGGCGATGGGTAGCCGCCGCCCGCGATGTTATACTTATTCTGCAAATACCAGCCGACCTTGTTAATCCCGTCCGCCGTCAGCACCCCGTCATACACGATGACCTCCGCCACGCTCCCATTCCAATAGCGCCCGAGCGACGCACTCGCGCTCCCCATCCAGAAACTGCCATAGGTCTTCAGCCCACCCGCCGCGGCCATGACGATATGCGGCGTGCCGGCCACATAGCTTCCGCTCACGACCGTGTTCACGTAGAGATTGCCCGCCGGCGCATTACCCACAAAGTCATTGGCATCCATGCCTTGCCCCACCGAGCGGTAAAACAGCGTCGTGTTATTCCGCCGGATGTTCAGCCCGTCGGCCCCGGTGCCGATGAGTCCCGCGAGATTCCCTGCGCCACTTTCCAGCGTGACCACCGCGAAGACCGTGCGCGCATTCAGATTCGCCGCCGTCCATTTCATCACATCGTCCGTGCCGTCGAAACGCACCACCGGGCGGTTGTTGAAACGCGCGTCGCTGGCGATGTAAGTCGGCGTGTTAGTCCCCGAGGCCGTGAGCGAGCCCCAGGCAGTGACGGGTGTGCTATTGGCCTGCGCCAAAGTCTCCGCCTGGAGCCGCAGCGTGATGTTTCCGTAGTCCGCCGGATTGATCGTCTGCGCCGTCGCCGGGCCGGTGAGCAGGGCGAAGGCGGCGCTGGCGAGGAGGCTAAGCGTGCGGAGGAAGCGGGGGCGCATGGGTGGGTGGACGCACGCTACGTCCCGCGCGAGGTGTGGCAATGGTTTCCAGCCCGCGCGCGGGGGAATGGAAAGAGTTTGAGCGCATTCTCCTCCGCGCACTAAAGTGCCGCCGTGACTGACCTCCCGCACATCCGCATCCAGCACCTCTACATCTCGCCGGGGCACAATTTTTTCGGCCATCACGACCGGGCCGCCGACACGCACCCCATGCTCGCGCAGCGCGAGATCGTGTGCCGCACGGGGCGGGGGATCGAAGGCGACCGCTTTCTCGATTTCAAATCCGACTACCAGGGGCAGATCACTTTTTTCGAGCGCGAAACCTATGACCAGCTCTGCGCGGAATTCGGGGTGTGGGATCGCGAGCCGTCGGTCTTCCGGCGCAATGTCATCACCGCGGGCGTCGCGCTGGCGGATTTGTATGGCCAAGAGTTTGCGGTGCAGGGCGTGCGTTTTCTCGGCACCGGCCACTGCGCGCCGTGCCACTGGATGAACGAGGCCTTTCATCCCGGAGCCGAGGCGGCGCTCAAAGGCCACGGCGGCCTGCGGGCGAAAATTCTCACCGACGGGACGTTGCGAGTGGAAAGCTGACCGGTGCGGAGTGCCGGACGCGGATGCACGGCGCGTCCTTTGTCCGCCATTTTTTCACGGCAACGTCGTTTCGCTGAAAGGAGAAAAGCGTGGCGCACGCGCACTTGCCCGCCGCGCCGGGCTGCGGCAGAGTGCGCGCCCTTTTCCCATGCACCATCCGCCCGCTCTGCTCCGTTCGCTCGCCGAGAAAGTCGGCACGCCCTACTGGCTCTACGATTCCCGCGTCATCCGCCAGCGGATCGCGGACATCCGGTATCTGACGGACTCGGACGGGGTGCAGGCGCGGTTTGCGATGAAGGCGTGCCCGGCGACGAAGGTGCTGCGGGAGATGCACGCGGCGGGCATCTGGATCGATGCGGTCTCGGGCAATGAGGTGCTGCGCGCGCGGCACGCGGGGCATCCGGCCGGGCACACGCCGCCGGTGATTTGTCTGACGGCGGATGTCTTTCGCGACAATGCGCTGGAGGTGATCCGCGAGCATGGGGTGCTGCCGAATATCGGGTCGCCGGGGCAGATCGCGGACCTCGTGAAAGTGGGGTATCGCGGGCCGATTTCGCTGCGGATCAATCCGGGTTTTGGCCACGGGCATGTGAACTCGTGCGATACCGGCGGCCCGAGCTCGAAACACGGCATCTGGCACGATGAACTGCTCGCGGTGAAAGACGCCGCGCACGCGGCGGGGCTGGCGGTGACGATGCTCCATGCGCACATCGGCAGCGGGCCGCAATATCAGGAGCTGCACGATAATCTCACGCGGCTGGCGGCGGATTTCGTGGCGCTGCTCCCGCATTTTCCCGACCTCACGGCGGTGAGCCTGGGCGGCGGCATCCCGCATAATTACAAGGATCACGGGGCGCAGGTGCCGATGGAGCCGCTGCATGAGCTGTTCGATACGTGCCACCGGCGGCTGGTCGCGGCGGCGCGGCGGGAGCTGCGGGTGGAGATCGAGCCGGGGCGGTATTTCGTGGCGCCGGGCTGCACGCTGGTCACGCGCGTGACGGATGTGAAGCAGACGCGGACGAATGAAAAAGGGAGCGGGGCGACGTTCGCGATGGTGGATGCGGGGTTCGTGGATTTGGTGAGGCCGGCGATGTACGGGAGCTATCACGCGATCGACATCGTGGGGCGCGACGACGAAGACCCGAACATGGCGCGCGAGCCCATCGTCATCGCCGGGCCGCTGTGCGAAAGCGGGGATATTTTCACCCGCGACGACCGCGAACTGCTCGCCCCGCGGATGCTGCCGCGCCCCGTCGCGGGCGACCTGCTGACGCTGCGCGACGCGGGCGCGTACGGCTACGCGATGTCGTCGAATTATAACTCGATAGGCCGCGCGCCGCAGCTCTGGCTGGAGGAAGACGGGCGCGTGGAAATGATTTCGCGCCGCGAGACGGTCGAGGATTTGCTGAAGGCGGAAGTGAGCGCCGCACTTTAACTACACGCAGCCGGCCGACGGCAAACGATCTTGCCATTGAATAACGCCGCCTCATCATCCGACTCACGCACCATGACTACTGCCAAAATTCTCCTCCCGCTGCTCGCCCTCACCGCCGGTCTCGGCGGCTGTGTCTATGAAGAAGTCAATACCGGCTATCGTGAACCGCGCCGCGTTTACCACAGCGGCTATGACGAGCGCGAGGTGGTGGTGGAGCGGGACCGTCCGCGGCGCTACCGGGATGACCGGAGCGACTATTACCGGGATAACCGGAGCGACTATTACCGGGAGCGTCCGGTGACGGTTTACCATGAGCAGCCGCGCGTGGTCTATGGCGGTGGGTATGCGGTGGCTCCGGGACACCGTGGCGGAGAGAGCTATCAAGAACGGCAGGAGCGGCAACTGCGCGAGACGCAGAGGGCGCAGGAGGAGCATCACGACAAGAAGGACGACGATCACAAGAAAAAGAAAAAGAAGAAGGATCACGACGACAACTAACGGCTTGGCAAGCATCGGCGGGGTGCCTATGCAGGCTGCATGAATATTTTCCTGCTTCGCTCGCTCGTCCTCGGTTCGGCCGCCGTCATTTTGTCCGCAGGCTGCGCGACCTCCTCCTCGGGGCTTAAAGCCAAGACGCTGCCGACCTCTGCCTTTCTCGCCAACGCGGGGACTTTGAAACCGCATCGGGAACGCGCGCCGTTCAATGCGGTGTGGGTGAGTCCGAAGTTCGAGGCGGTACGCGGAAATTATCGCGGCATCTCCATCGCGCCCGTGTCCACGCAATATCTGCGCGCGTTGGATCGCCCGCTCGTGACGTTGATGGAAGGGCCGAAGGCCAAGGATCGTCCCGCGGCGCAGACGGCGGAGGTGGTGCGCAATGAGTTCAGCGCGGCCTTTCGCAATGCGCCGGGCGGGCGTTACCAGTTGGTCTCGGGCAAAGGGAGCGGCGTGCTGACGCTGGAGCTGGCACTGGTGGAACTCAACCCGACCAATGTCGTGGGCAACGCCGTGAAATACGGTGCACCCGGCGGCGCGGCGATGGCCCCGGCGACGAAGGGCAACTGCGCGCTCGAAGGCAAGCTGCGCGACAGCCTCACCGGCGAAGTGCTTTTCTCCTTTGCGGACAATGAGCACGACAAATTCGGGCTCCTCAGCCTGCGCGATTTTTCGTCCTACGGCCACGCGCGCACCTCGATCCGGGACTGGGCGAAACAGTTCGCCGAACTCATGCGCACGCCGGCGTCGCACAAGGTCGAGGACTCCTCGACGATCTCGCTGAACCCGCTCTGAAACGGCGTCGAAATAAGCGCGCGCTGTACGGGAAGCTGGCAGCTTCCCCTACAGCGCGCGTGTGCGTTTTTTCCAGCTCGCCACCATCATGTCCACGGCCCACACCATCATCTACACCCAGACTGACGAGGCTCCCGCCCTCGCCACCTACTCGTTCCTGCCCATCGTGCAGGCGTTCACGAAACACGCCGGCGTCGCCGTGGAAACGCGCGACATCTCGCTCGCGGGCCGCATCCTCGCGCAATTTCCCGAGGTGCTCACGGCAGGGCAGCGCGTCGCCGATGCGCTCGCGGAACTCGGCGCGCTCGCCACGCAGCCCGAGGCGAACATCATCAAGCTGCCGAACATCAGCGCGTCGGTGCCGCAGTTGAAAGAGGCCATCGCAGAGTTGCAGGCGAAAGGCTACGCGATCCCGGATTATCCCGAGCCGCGCTACGACAAGGTGAAAGGCAGCGCGGTCAATCCGGTGCTGCGCGAGGGCAATTCCGACCGCCGCGCCCCGAAGGCCGTGAAGGAATACGCGCGCAAAAACCCGCACTCGATGGGCGCGTGGTCGCCCGACTCGAAGACGACAGTCGGCACGATGGGTGCGCAGGATTTTTTCTCGAATGAAAAGTCGGTCGTCGTGCCCGCGGCGACGGAGGTGAAGATCGAGTTCCTCGGCGCGGACGGCACGGTGAAAGTGCTCAAGGAAAAGACGCCGCTCAAGGCCGGCGAAATTCTCGACGCGACCCTGATGAGCAAGCGCGCTCTCGTCGCCTTTCTCGACGAACAAATCGCGCAGGCGAAAGCGCAGGGCGTCCTTTTCTCGCTGCACATGAAGGCCACGATGATGAAGGTCTCGGACCCGATCATCTTCGGCCACGCCGTGCGCGTTTTTTTCAAAGAACTCTTCGCCAAACACGGCGCGCTGTTCGCGGACCTCGGCGTGGATTTGAAAAACGGCTTCGGCGATCTCGTCGCGAAAATCCAAACGCTGCCCGCGGAGAAAAAGGCGGAGATCGAGGCGGATATCCGCGCCGCCTACGCCAGCGGGTCGGGCGTTGCGATGGTGAATTCGGACAAAGGCATCACCAACCTGCACGTCCCGAGCGACGTGATCGTCGATGCTTCGATGCCCGCGATGATCCGCTCGTCCGGCAAGATGTGGGACGCGGCGGGCAAACTCCAGGACACGCTCGCCGTCATCCCCGACAGCAGCTACGCGGGCGTCTATCAGGCGACCATCGACTTCTGTAAAAAACACGGCGCTTTCGATCCGCGCACGATGGGCAGCGTGCCGAATGTCGGCCTGATGGCGCAGGCTGCCGAGGAATACGGTTCGCACAACAAGACCTTCGAGATTCCCGGCAACGGCACCGTGCGCGTGGCCGACGCCAGCGGCAAAGTGCTGCTCGAACATGCCGTCGAAACCGGCGACATCTGGCGCGCGTGCCAGACCAAGGATGCGCCCGTGCGCGACTGGGTGAAGCTCACCGTCAACCGCGCGCGCGCCACTGGTACGCCCGCCGTTTTCTGGCTCGACGAAAAGCGCGCCCACGACGCGCAGATCATCGCGAAAGTGAAGACGTATCTCGCCGACCACGACACCGCCGGCCTCGACATCCGCATCCTTGCGCCCGCCGCGGCGTGCGAGTTCACGCTCGCGCGACTCAAGGTCGGCCAGGACACCATCTCCGTCACCGGCAACGTCCTGCGCGATTATCTCACCGACCTTTTTCCCATTCTCGAACTCGGCACCAGTGCGAAGATGCTCTCCATCGTCCCGCTGATGAATGGCGGTGGACTGTTTGAAACCGGCGCGGGCGGCTCCGCGCCGAAGCACGTCCAGCAATTCCTCGAGGAAAACTATCTCCGCTGGGATTCGCTCGGCGAATTCCTCGCCCTCGCGGTCTCGCTAGAACACCTCAGCGAGACCTGCAAAAACCCCAAAGCCAAAGTCCTCGCCGACACCCTCGACGCGGCCACCGGAAAGTTCCTCGACGAAGACCGCTCACCCGGTCGCAAGCTCGGCACCATCGACAACCGCGGCTCGCATTTCTACCTCACGCTTTACTGGGCCCAGGCGCTTGCCGCGCAAAATGCGGACGCGGAATTGAAAGCGATCTTTACCCCCATCGCGGAGAAACTAACGGCCAGCGAAGCGCAGATCGTCGGCGAACTCCTCGCGGTGCAAGGCAAGCCCGTGGACCTCGGCGGCTATTACCAACCGGACGACACTCTTGCCTCCGCTGCCTTGCGCCCCAGCGCGACCTTTAACGAAATCCTGAGCACGCTCTAAAAGGCGCCTCTGACCTCGCCGAAAGCTGTGCCGTGAATCAGCGGCAGGAGTCCCTGCAGCAATGCGACCGCCATTGCCAAGTAAGCCAGCCGATAGAACGACTCCGGCCAGCCGAGAGGGAAGCGTTTGCGCAAAGACTCAATGCCGAGGGCGAGTGCAAAGGTCGCCGGAAGATAAGTGGCCATGATGAAGCGCGCCCCCGGAGATACCGGGACATAAAAGGAGAAGGCTAGGAAGTGGATGGCAAAGGTCAGGCCCGACAGCCACCACAACATCCTTCGCGAGCGCCGCTCCTCGGGCGCTTCCAAAGCACCGCGGGTGGCTAAGGCAAGAAGGACGGTCAGGCAAAGCAAGGCGACGGGATAAGCTCCGCGAAATCCAACCAGCAGCCGGATGAATTCGGACGGCTTGCGGGTCAGGTTGAGGGTTTTTTCGGGGAGGAAGAAATTCTGTGCCTGGACAGGCACACCGTCCAGCAGCCGGGCAAACATCTGCCCGCAGGTATGATGCCGCCAATAGTTAGCCAGGGATGGCCGCTGGTCTTCCGGCAGTTCATTGATCCGGCGCGGGGAGTAATAACCGAGGTTGGGCTGGGCTTCGTCCCAGTTCTCCGTCCAAAAGCAATAGGCTGAGCAGCTTTGAAATGGGTCGCCATATTGCTGCCAGGCAAACCAGGCCCGTGGCAGCACGGGGAGCAGGAAGCAGATGAGAAATACGCTGCCGAAAAGCAGCAGGCGGCGGACTTTCGTCGATGAAAGACTGTCTCGGAAACGGACCAAAGACAAAAGACCAAAGACTAAAGTCAAAAGCTGGGTCGAGGGCTTGGCGAGGTAGGCGAGCGCACAGCTCAGTCCGCCCAGTGCATAGGTCTGCCACCGGACTGACGTCAGCATTTTCCAATAGAAAACCCACAGAAAAAAGAAGGCGGTATAAAATACGACCTCCGCCCCGACATAAGTCGAAATGGGCAGGATGACGGCATAGGTGCCGAGGAACATCAGCACGACCGCAGGCAGCAGCGGGAGCCGGCGCAGGAAGTAACAGCCGAGCACCACAGAGGCGATCATGCCGAAGGCGATGTTCACACTTTTTGCAGTAACAAAAAGCTGCTCACGATCGGCGGAATGCCAGGGCTTGAGCAGCCACGGGAAAAGCGGGTTGCGGGTGCCGTCGATCATCATGGGCCACGGCGCGGGTGCGTTTCTTTCGACGAGGCGGAGGTAGGCCAGTTGGTCGCTGGCGTTCATGTCGAGATTCGTCTGGAGGGCAAAGCCCTGGCCCACTTTCCACTGCAAGGCCAGCGAGGCGGTGAGAAGGGCCGCGAAGACCAGCCAGTGCGCGCGCGCTTTTTCCAGGGCGAACAGCCAGTCCAGCCAGCGGCGGAGGCAGCGTCCCGGCTGCGGTGGGAGTGGATCGGGGACAGCGTGGGACATGAATCAGGCCGGCTTTTCCCGCCGACAACACCGGCTGCGCGCCTCCGTCGCAAGGAGATAACCTGGCGTTTGCGGCTTTTCATCGCGGCGAGTTCCCGTATCGTCCGCGGCGATGAACGAATTCCCGACGCCCTGGCAGCGTAAGACCATGTGGAGCGCGCTCGCGGCGCTCGCGGTGGTCGGCATCGGGGGTATCGCCGTGGGGCTGGTGTGGCTGGCGGCGACGGTCATTGGTTTTCTCCAGCCGATCCTGATTCCCTTCGCCATTGCGGGGGTGATGGCCTACCTGCTGGAGCCGGTGGTGGCGAAAATCGTCTCGTGGGGCACCTCGCGGCAGCGGGCGGTGATGTCCGTCTTCGCGCTGGTGACCATCGCGCTCGCGGGGTTGATGGTCTGGGTCATCCCGGCGATTTGGGGGCAGACGGCGCGGCTCGTGCATAAGATTCCGACCTATCGCGACGGGATCATTCAAAAGGTCGGGCAGTTCAACGAATGGGCGGAATCGATGGAGCAGAGATTCGGCGTGCATGGCGTGCTGCCGCAGATTCCCGCGAAGGCCGAAGAACCGCCGGCCACGCCTGCGCCGCAGACCGAGCCCGCGCCGGCTGAGCCTGCCCCCGTCATTGCGGCGCCCGGCGCTCCGCTTTTGCCGGCGGACAGTGGGGCCAAAACCACGTCGGTTCTAAATCTGCAAAATTTTCTCAAGGGCGACTGGCTGCGCAACACCCTGCCCACGGTTTTGGCGAAAACGTGGAGCGTGGTCACGGACAGCGTCGGCGGCTTTCTCGGGGTTTTCGGCTTTCTGCTCTCGATGATTATCGTGCCGATCTATCTCTATTACTTTCTCATCGAGTCGCGGAATATCGCGCAGTCGTGGGGCGACTACCTGCCGCTGCGGGCGTCGGAGTTCAAAGACGAAGTCATCGCCGCTCTTAATGAGATCAACGGCTACCTCATCGCGTTCTTTCGCGGACAGCTTCTCGTCAGCCTCATCAATGGCACGATCACCGGCATTTTGCTCGGGTCGGTGGGGCTGGATTTCGGGCTGCTCATCGGGCTGATGCTTTGCTTTCTCGGCATCATCCCGTATCTCGGCATCACGCTTTGCTGGATTCCCGCGGTCATCATCGCTTCGGTGCAGGGTGGGGCTGGGACTTGGATTCCGGGCGATCCGTGGTGGGTCTTTCCGCTCGTGGTGACTTCCATTTTCATCGTCGTGCAGCAGGTCGATGGGCTGCTCATCACGCCGAAAATCGTGGGCGAATCCGTAGGTCTGCATCCGATGACGGTCATGGCGTCCGTCTTTGTCTGGAGCTTGCTCATCGGCGGGCTGCTTGGCGCGATCGTGGCCGTGCCGCTGACCGCGACGATCAAGGTGCTGCTGCGCCGCTACGTCTGGCAGGCGAAACTTTTCCCCAACACGGTGCTCGCGACCGAGGAGAGCTTTGCGGTGGAAAAAGCGCGGGTGCCTGCAACGACAGCCGGCCAGTGAGTGCGCCCGCGCCCCGCGTTGTCCTCCCGAGCACCACGAAGCGTGAGGCGCTCATCGCGGTGCTCGCCGGGTTGCTCGTGCTGGCCTTCGTCGGCTACGGGATTTTTCAAATGTCGCGGCCGGTGCCGGGCAACAAACTGACCGGTGTGGTCGTGGGGAAAGTTTTCACGCCGCAGAAGGAGCAGATCATTGATTTCAGCGGGCGGAAGATCGAGCGGACGCGCGAGAGCGACGGCGAGTACGTGCTGAAGGTGCGCGTGGAAAAAGAGAGCCGGGTCTATGAGGTGCCGGTGGAGAAGCCGATGTACGAGGGAAAAAATGAGGGAGATTCGATGACATTTCTGCGTCCTGAGTCCGAGCAACGATGAAAAATGATGCAATGCGGCTGTTGCGAAAGCATCATTTTGCAGCAAAGTCATCCTATGAGAATCACAGTCGATATTGCGGATGCCGAATTGGAGGAGTTGCTGAAACTCACCGGTGAGAAGAAGAAAAGTTCCGCAGTGAACAAAGTCGTGACGGATTTCCTGAACCGAAAGAAGGCCAAGGAATTTGGCCGGCTTTTGCGCGAAGGAGCTTTCGATTTTCCGATGACCAATGACGAAGTCGAGAAGCTCGGATACTAATGGTTCTGGTTGATTCTTCGATCTGGATTGAGGCTGCAAGGCGGCATGGCGACCTCACCGTCAAGGTCGCCTTGGAAGCATTGCTGGATGAAAGCGAGGCCGCGTGGTGCGGCCCGGTAAAACTGGAAGTACTCGGCGGTGCGCGGAAAGAAGAGCGCCGGGCGATGGAGCACTATTTTGCCGTCATTCCCTACGTGCCGCTGCGCGACGAAGCCTGGGAGCACGCCAAACAACTCGCGTGGAAAGTGCGCGACGGCGGGCTGACTGTGCCTTGGAATGACATTCTCATCGCCAGCATCAGCCTGAAACTCGGCTGTCGTGTCTATGCGCAGGACAAGCACTTTGACGCGATGGCCCCACTGGCCGGGCTAAGCCTCTACAAGCCGAGCTACGGCGGCAGCTTCAATCCCGGCGTGGAGTAGGCGGACGGCGGCCTACGCCGAAAAACTCTCCCCGCACGAGCAGTGTGCCACGGCATTCGGGTTGGTGACTTTGAAGCCGCCCTTTTGCAAATCGTCGCTGTAGTCGAGTTCCGAGCCGCTGACGAAAAGCGCGCTTTTCGGATCGATGACCACACGCACGCCCGCGCTCTCGACCATGATGTCGCGGTTCGCGGGGCCATTCACGAGATCCATTTTATACTGCAAGCCCGAGCAGCCGCCGCCGATCACCGCCACGCGGAGCGCGCCTTCGGGGCGACCCTGGCGGGTGAGCAGCGATGTCAGTTTCGTGCCGGCGCGCTCGGTGATTTTGCAGAGCTTTTCGTTGCCGATTCTGAATTTGATTTCGGGGTTTTGGGTCACAGCGTTCAAAATGCCGTTCCGGCGAGCCAGCGCAACATCTCTATAATCACGAAGACGATGAGGACGGGGATGGCAAAGAGCGGACTTTCCGGCAGTAAAAAAAAGACGAGGCGCGCGCGCAGGGGGAGTGAGCCGTTTTCGCGCCGATGGCAAGAGCGTGCGAGGGCGACGAATGGCCAGCAGAGAATTCCAAAGACGGTGCCGTAGAGGCTCCACCAAAACGGGATGAGGAGGACATCGAGTCCCGAGACTCTGGCCGCGCGAACTCCCTTGAGGGGCATCGTGAAGAGAGTGACGAGGAAAAGGTCCGCGGTCCCCAGAACCGCTCCCGCACAGCATCCAAAGAGGACGAGTGCGATGAACCCTGGCACACCGCGGCGCAGGCCGAGGTCTTCGCTCGCGTCCGCCGTTTCCGCAGGCTCGATGAAAGTCTCGTCGAGCGGTTCGTCCGGCACGGCGAGGAGTTCCAGTCCGGCATCGAGCGCCTCCTCCGCAATGAGGACGTGCGGGCGCGTGAGCCAGTTGCCGTACATCGTGGCGAAGTTGTCGTGAACCACCGCGCTGGGGATGCCGTGGGACAGGAGGAGTGAGCGCAGAAGATGCGCGCTGATTTCGTTCTGGCAGGGGAGCAGCAAGTCCATGCGTCGGTCGGCTCTCAGGCACCGACGGCTGCGGTGAGCGCGGGTTCGGGATGGTGCGCGAGGTTTTCGGCGGCGATGGCGTCGAGTTCCGCCAGGGTGGAGACGTGGGAAAACTTCGCGCGCAGGGCTTTCGCCTCCGGCATCCCGCGCGAGTAGGCCATGAGCCGCGAGCGCATCGAGTGCATGGAGGAAACCTCGTCGCCGCGGCGCGCGACGTGGAGCGCGCAGTGGCGGTGGATGTGCGTCCACTGCGCGTCGAGCGGCGGTGGCGGGAGCAGTTCGCCGGTGGCGAGAAAGTGTTTGATCTCCGCAAAAATCCACGGCGCGCTCATCGCCGCGCGCCCGAGCATCACGCCGCGGACGCCTGTATTCATCCGGCTCGCCACGTCGCACGCGCTGGCGAGGTCGCCGTTGCCGACGACCGGAATTCGCACCGCTGCGGCCACCTGCGCGATCACCTCCCAGTCCGCCGCCCCGCTGTAACCCTGCTCCTTCGTGCGCCCATGCACCGCGACCGCGGCGATGCCGGCGTCCTCCAAAATCCGCGCCGTCACCGGGGCGTTCACCGTCTCGGCGCTCCAGCCGATGCGGATTTTAGCCGTCACCGGCACCGGCGCGCACGCGCGCACCACGGCGCGCGCGATTTTTTCCAAAAGCGGACAGTCGCGGAGCAGCGAGGAGCCGCCGTTTTTCGAGACGATCTTGTTCACCGGGCAGCCGAAATTCAGATCAATGAAATCCGGCTGCTTCCACTCGATGACCATGCGTGCCGCCTCGCCGAGATGCTCCGGGTCCGCGCCGAAAAGCTGCACGCCGAGCGGGCGTTCTGAGTCCACAAATTCCAGATACTCCAGCGTCCGCTCATTGCGCCGGAAGACGCCCTCCGCGCTGACGAATTCCGTGACCATGACATCCGCGCCGTGCTCCTTGGCGAGTTGGCGGAAAATGGTGTCCGTGACCCCGGCCATCGGCGCGAGGTAAAGCGGGAAGCGGTCTTGGAACCAGGGAAGCATGCGGCTGCTGCGATAGCACACCGCCGCGGCAAAGTCATCCGGCGCGACCGCTCAGAAATCGAAAGCGTCGATGTTCGCTTTGTTAAAGATGAACGGCTGGCCGAGGACGATGCTGTCGCCATCGACCTTGAGTTTGCCGAGCCGGCCCGCGTCGTATTCCGTCGCGCCGGGTTTGAGCTTGCCGGTCGCGAGGTCTGATGCGGCCTTGATTGTGAGGTAGCCGAGGTCGGTCGTCTTCCACAGGATGACGCTCTGGGTCACGTCTTCGTGGACGTACTTTTTGTTCTCATTCGGCAAGCCGAGTCCGATGACTTTCACCGCGCCGACCTTGCCCGCCTGCTTGACCGCCTCCGCCGCGCCGGGCACCGCGGGCGAGCAGATGGCCATGATGAGTTTGAGGTTCGGATGCGCGCTCAGGACGTTCGTCGCCTCGGCCTGCGCCTTGTCCTTGAGGTCGTCGCACGGGCGCAGCGCGACCATCTTCATGTTCGGATATTTCGCCGCGCGCCGCGCTTCGATGTGCTTCTGCCACTCGTTCATGTTCCCCGCGGTGAGCGACGCGGTGATGATGGCAAACTCACCCTCGCCGCCGAGCAGCCGCCCGGCTTCATCCATGAGCGTGTTGCCGATGCCCTCGGGCGTCGCCTGGTTCACGAAAAAGTCGCGCGCGTCGGTATTCGCGTCGGAGTCGTAGGTCACGACCTTGATGCCCTTGGCGCGCGCCTTTTTCAGCGCGGTGGAAATGCCCTCCTTGTTCTCGCACGCGGCGGCGATGACATCGACGCCGAGGGTGATCCAGTTCTCGATGATCTCGTTCTGCTTCGCCGGATCG